>MNGN01000026.1 GCA_001918745.1 Crenarchaeota archaeon 13_1_40CM_3_52_17
CGCATCTCGGACAAGTCACACTGGAACCTCTGGTCTCACGCCTAGACAAACGGATAATCGGGAGGCCTACCCATCGCGCCTTGTACTCGATCTGCCGTTGAGCTTCACTAAAACTCCAGCTGTTCATTCTGCGACGATACCTTCTACCCTGACCGTTACCCTTACGATAGAGGGATCGGATGCCCTCGATGTTCTCAAGAACTATTGCTGTCTTCCGCTGGACTGCTATCGCAACAATCGTCTTTGTGGCATTGTGGAGTATGTGACCTGTTCTAGAGGTTCTCCGCTTTCCGTACATGGAAGCTATCCCTGTTCTCATTCTATCATCGTTCCGTGCGAAAGAGGCGACGATACGCACAGTAGTGTTTGCGATTCTCACACACTTCGAGAGGTCATAGTAATGGGTCTGTTGGTCGTTTCCAACCGTTAGATCCCGAAGGTTACGGTCCACACCCACCGTGGAGCGGCATTCTATCATGGGAGTGTCGCGGGCGATGCAGAGGCTCAGCCTGTTCCGGGTAAGGGTGAAAGATCGTACCTTGATCCCTGGCTGAGAGACAATCTCGAGAGTATGCCTTGTCAAGGGTATGCTGAAATGTTTCCCTCTCGATACCGGAATATGCAAGTATCCGTTCTCTATCTTGAACCCGTAGCAGGAGACGAGCTGCTGTCTGAAAGCATACGGGGTCCTAGTGGTGAAACCTCTCCGGATAGACTTCTTCCTAGCGGCAAGTATTCCCGCGGCCCGAGATATAGCGCAGAGCTTGTAGTAGCTAGGAGAATCGTAGCGGGCGAGCTCGTTGTAAGCGAGGAGGGAAAGTCTTCTCAGGGTAGTTGCATCGTAAGCCAGAGCGATCCTTATGGCGTCGTTCATCATCCTCCTGAACAACTCCAACAACCTTAGAACGTCTTGTGTTGGAATATAGTATTGCCAGACCGACTTGACTGCCAACGCGACGAAGAGAGGCCAAAAACCTGCGTATAAGTCGGACAGGCACCCGACGATGAGTTAACAGGCGACCATGGTTAAAGCTGAACTAGCTCCCGCTGACGCAGTCAACCCAACTGAGAATGAAGTAATGACAAGCGAAGGATGAGTAAACGATTGCCAAAACCTAACTTGTTGATTGCAACTGATGTCGTTGACCCGGCTAGCATTCAGGCTCTCTCCAAATTTGCAGGGGTTTTCAGCTCGACTGCCGTTGACGAGGCGGCGCTGAATCAACTCTTACCGTC
Organism: Crenarchaeota archaeon 13_1_40CM_3_52_17; assembly: GCA_001918745.1. GTDB lineage: Archaea > Thermoproteota > Bathyarchaeia > 40CM-2-53-6 > 40CM-2-53-6 > 40CM-2-53-6. The sequence goes on from MNGN01000026.1 coordinate 1,237, forward strand.
GATTGACATCCTTCTCGTGTTTTTTTGGCCCAGCTTCCTGACCCCTGAAAATTTGTCGAGGATGAGCAATCTGCGACTTATTCAGAACATCCTCGCCGGTGTAAACCACATCCCCTTCGCCCAGCTCGACAAGAAGGTGGTTGTTTGTAGTAACGCGGGTGCCTATTCTGACGAGGTTGCCGAGTACGCCTGGTCTTTGTTGCTATCGGCCGCTAAGAGGATAGTTGACTTTCACAACGCAGTCAAGACTGATCAATGGACTTTGAGACGAACCCTAGGCGGAAAAGAAGTGACCATTCTGGAGGAAAAGACGCTCGGCATTCTTGGATACGGCGGCATAGGGTCCGCCGTTGCACGAATAGGTAAGGGATTCAGGGTAAACATCTATGCGTTTTCGAGAAAGCCAATTCGAAGGAAAGGCGTGAGATCGTTTCAAGGAGACAAGGGACTGTCGAGGGTCCTTGCGGAGGGCGATGCAGTCATTATCTCGCTTCCATTGACAAAGTTCACCAACAGGATCATTGACGCTGACAAACTTGCCACGATGAAGAAAGACGCGATACTCGTGAACATAGCGCGCGGAGAACTCGTGGACGAAGCTGCGCTCTACGAGCACCTGAAAACGAACCCGGACTTTCGATACGCGACTGATGTATGGTGGTACAGAGATGGAAAAGAGTCTCTCAAGACCGTCAATCCGTTCTTCGAATTGTCAAACTTCATCGGGACCCCCCACGTGTCAGGCCCATCAGGATTAGCAACTGGAAAACCAGCGAAGTTCGCTGTCGAAAACGTGATCCGTTTCCTCCGAGGCCTCAAGCCAAAGAATATCGTAAACCCGGCGGAATACCTTTCCACTGACAGGCAAGAATACTAGATTCTAATCATCATCCCGTAATCGTCTTGGCAAGAAGATCCAAGGACACGTTACCGCCCGATATGACTAGAACAACTTTCTCGCCAAGCTTCTCCAGATCCCTGTTTGCGAGTAGAACAGCAGCTGGTGCCGCTCCAGACGGCTCGGGGAAAATGTGGGCGTCACGAACCAACAGTTTCATTGCCGCGAGAATCTCGTCGTCCGAAACGTTGTAGACGCCGTCGACATGCTTCTTGCATGCTTCAAGGGTCAGCTCTCCGACTGCTGATGGGATAAGCCCGTCCGCGATCGATTTCGGCGAATCGAACGTGACAATCTTGCCAGCCTTCAAGGCTGCTTGGAGTTTCGGTGCGCCCTGCGGTTCAACCCCGTAGACTTTCGCTTCTGGCCTTAGCGATTTGATCGCAGTCGATATGCCCGAGATGAGACCTCCCCCGCCAACTGGGACGATTACAGAATCCAAGTCTTCCAGTTGATTTGCGATCTCTAGCCCGCAGGTTCCTTGTCCGGCGATTATGTCTGGGTCGTTGAATGGGTGGACGAGTGTCGCTCCGGTCTTGGCTACTATTTCCTTGGCTTTCGCATCACGATCAGTTGTGTATTTGCCATATTTGATCGCTTCAGCGCCGTATTCGATGATTGTGTTTACTTTCTCTTGGACCGCTGTCTCAGGCAAAATCACGGTGCATTTCTTTCCGAGGAGTCGAGAACTGTAGGCTACGGCCATTCCATGGTTCCCGGAGGAAACGGCGACAATCTTCTTCGCTGACAGTTGAGAGATCTTGTTGTAGGCTCCTCTAATCTTGAACACGCGTATTGGCTGAAAGCATTCGAGCTTCAGGTAAACCCTGCGACCAAATCTCTTCGAGAGCGATGGCGACTCCACGAGGGGGGTGTTGGTCGCTACCCCTTCGATCCGCTTACTTGCGGCAATAATATCGTCCAGCACTGGAAGATGGCCTTGGATCATGAGGACGTCGGCATTCGGTCTCCCTAGCTTGGGAATAAAGGTGCACCACCGCTGGCCAAGGATCGCTCCTCAGAAATCTGAGCGCACTGAGCTCTGTATTTCACAATGTCTTTTCAGGGTATGAGAGCAGGGTTGACCCAGGTTTCGGCTGTGCGATGAATCTCTTGTAGGCGGCTATCAGACCATAGCCGATCGCGCCATAGAGAACAGCGTCCATTGCGAAGAAGAACCAATTGTAGCTCGTCCCGCCTGATTGGCCGCACCAAGGTGGACAGCTCACAAAGAGGTCTACTTTCCACGGAAGTGGAAACCCATAATCGTTCCACCAAACACCTCCAGGTGTGTTGGTCGCACCCGCTAAGACTAAACCCGTTCCTAGCGTAACAACGGCCCCGACAAGTACGAGGGGCAAGAAGGTGCGATGATCAATTCGGGAGCTCTTGAGGTTTCCGCGGTTCACAAGCAATAGCCGAGCACCCACTAGGAACACGATTCCGAGCGGTAGGAGAACCGTGAGTGGATCGCCGCTAGCGCTGCCCCAGCCCCGCAACAATGCAATCTCAGGTAATACGCGTAAGCGCCAAAGGATGCGACTCCAGCTAGGGCAAGACAAGTGAGCCCGCTGAAGAACACCGCTCTCATGATTGCAGGAGTTAGATCAACGGTGGGTAAAGAGCAGAGCACAACTGTCTTCCAGCCTCTAGCAGAACATGAGCATCACCCCTTTCACTGGAGACGGTGGGCCTCGAGTCCGCTTAGCCAAGAAGAGTGCAGTCTCTTGAGCTGGGCAAGCACCATTTCCCGAATATGATCCGGAGAGGGAAGCGGCTTTGATAATCGCCCTTTCGAGAGGAGCGCTGTAAGCATCTTCCTCATTGTTCCTCCGCAGTTCGGACACTTTGGCGCAGCCACGGTTGCGGCCGTTACCTTCTCTATCAGGCAGTCGTCGCATTTCCAGACCATTTTCCTACCGCCCAACTTTCCCCTCTTTGCTACGGGTTTTCCGTTAGCTTCTACGATGTCTAGGGCGAAGTCGATGCTTGGGGCGTTGCTCACGGAGGTCCCTACCCCGAATCCGTCAACGCCCGTGTGAGATAACTGAGCGACCGTTTCATCGTTGAGTCCGCCTGAGACGAAGATCTTCACGTGATTGTATCCTCTCGAGTCAAGCTCCCATCTCACTTCGTGAACAATCTCGGCAAAATTCCCACGTCTCGAGCTAGGGGTGTCCAGCCGGACCCCATAGAGGTCTTTGCCAAGTGCTTCAGCGGCCAAGATAGATTCCGTCTTCTCATCATAGTAAGTGTCGACGAGCGCGATTCTTGGCACCTTTTTCGGCATGTGCTTGTTGAAGCTCTTCCAAGCCTTGACCTGGTCTCCCATCGCGATTATCAGTGAGTGAGGCATTGTCCCCGCCGGATCTTTTCCGAGAAGCCGTGCGCCAACTATGCTGGAGACCTCGTCGAAGCCACCGACGTAGCACGACCGGTCGATCATGGGTGCGAGAGCTGGATGGGCTCTGCGAATCCCGAAGGAGAGGAGAGTTTTCTTGCCAGCCGCTTTCCTCACACGCGCCGCCATTGTCGTTATTCCGGATGCCTGGCAGAGCAATCCGAGTAGCGGCGTTTCGTAGAGGCAGAAGTCCAGGTATCGGCCCTCGACCACCATTACGGGCTCTCTTACACCTTCCACGTCACTTGAATGAAACAGTGTTCCTTCCGGAAAAGAATGAACATCGATGGGTACGCCTTCCAAGAGGCGAGCTGCTTCCTCAACACCGGCGAGGATGCCCCATTCCCAGTTCCGGGGAAACGAGCCAGTCGTTATCTCGGCGGTTACATGAAGATCTGATAGTCCTTCTTTCTCGAGAATCTCTTTTGTGCGTGTGAAGTAGACATCTGTTGTTTCCGCGTTCTTGATCTCTTCCTCGGTTGCCACCTGGAATTTTCTCAAGCGAGACCACTCTCTCGGTCCCTTTGATCGAATTATAATGTTAGGGTGAGAAACCTTCCCTATTCCCGATAGGACATCTGACAAGTTATAACTAGGTTCAACGACGCTCGATAGTACAGGTTAGTTAGACGTGAGATCACTGGAAGAGCTCGCGAAGAGTGCACGCGAGCTGAAAGAAAAGGGCATGTCCACTTACGAAATAGCTGACGAGCTGAAAGTTCAAGCGGACACAGTGGTCTGGCTCCTGCTCCACGGCAAGGACGGAGTCAAGACAAAGGAGACGTACGATGTTTACGTTAACTGGAACCCGATCGGATCGAGCGTTCGACGCCTAACCCTCGTCGGCCGAGCAATGGCAGACATGGTCCGCGACGCAATCGATGCCGGACTGATGGAGGAACCTGAAGTTGTCGCGGGAATAGAGAGCGGCGGAATGGCCCTTGGACTCATCGTCGCAAGATCATTGAACAAACCCATCGCCTCCGTAAGACCCCAGAGACTCGGCGAGAAAAAGGTGGCTGGCGCGGTGAACCCGAGCTTCGCAAGAGTCGAAGGCAAGAAAGTACTGATAGTCGACACGATCCTTCGCATGGGCGAGACCATCAGAGCGGCCATCGAGACCCTTACGGGAGTAAAGGCGAAGGCGGTCGGTGTAGTCGTGCTAGCAAACAAGAGTGGGAAAGAGAGTATCGAAGGAGTCCCCCTACGATCCCTAGTCGAGCTATTGCCTGTGGCAAAGCAGTGAGCCGTCCCTCGACCATGGTGGAATAGAAAGATGGAAACGGATCTTATCCGAATCAAAAGCGTGCAATTATATCCTACGGATGCGGCCGGTATACTGGAAGCGTAGAGAAATGCCGACCAAGTTCATGCAGTCCCTCGACCCTCAAGTCTACGCCGAACTCCGAAAGATCGCTAAAGATCGAGGCATAACCATGCAAGAACTAATCAGAGCCGTTATCGTCCCTGACTGGATGACCAAAGACGAAAGCAAGAGCGGCGCAGGTGGATCTCCAAGGAGATCCCGAACGGTACGCAGCGCGTCCAAGAGACTAAGAGCCAAAATAACCGCTTAGCACACTGATAACCAGGCAACGCTTATTTCTCGGCTGACTCCGGACTCCAGATCAAAGGGATCGAGAATTGTCCGCTCAGGACCGAGTTCCCGCATACGCGATCTCGCTGCTCGCTGGAATACTGACCTTCATCGGGGGACTAGCCAAAGCCTCCACGAGCGGGATCATCAAATACACTGCTTCGGGAGCCGCGTTCAACTATTTCGTGAGCAACAGCGTCCGGTCAACCAATTTCGGGCTCGCCACAGCGAGCGCAAGCATCTCCGCGGTGATATTGATCCTCTCTGGAATGCTCGTACTGGTGAGTGCTGTTGTGATGAGTTTTCGGTTCAACCAGTATCCGACATGGGGAACCATCATAGTGATCTCTTCAGTGGTCGGACTCTTTGCAGACGGCAACTCTCTCACCGGAATCGGATCTGTACTAGGAATAGTCGGTGGCCTGCTGGCAATCACCTATCGCAGAGCCTCACGTTCCGTCCCTGTCTGAGCTCAGACCCTTTCCTTCTCTAGTAGGTCCTTGACGAGGAGACATTCGCAAGACTAGTCTTATCTTTAGCCTACGATCGACTATTCACCAGAGACGTCTTGAGCCAGGAAACAAAACTTACCTACGTAACACTGCTCGCCGATCCGAGCATTCATCCGAAATACGAATCGGCACTGAAACAGGTTGAGACTGAATTTGGGAAACATCATCCCATGTACATCAACGGCCGAAAAGTTCCAGCGAGCGAGGGAGAATTCGATGTCAGAAGCCCCCTCGATACCAAGATCCTCCTAGGATATTTCCAAAAAGGAAACGCAAAGTATGCTCGCAAAGCCATCGAAGCGGGCAAGGACGCCTTCGAAGAATGGAGCAGGAAACCGTGGAAGGAACGAGTTGCAATCATCCGAAGAGCCGCAGACCTCATGGAGGACAAGCGGTTCAAGCTCGCAGCACTGATCACTTACGAGGTTGGCAAGAACAGGTACGAGGCTGTCGCGGAAGCGAGCGAGGCGATAGACATGTTAGACTACTACGCGGATCTAATGGAACAGAACGATGGGTATGTGAAGCCCATGCACCCAGGTGCGCCTGGGGAAACATCGAAGAGCGTTCTCCGACCCTACGGAGTGTGGGCTGTCATTTCGCCGTTCAACTTCCCCCTCGCCCTTGCGGCGGGGATGATCGCCTCAGCCCTCATCACCGGTAACACAGTTGTGTTTCATCCAACAAGCGCCGCACCCTTCTCAGGGCTCAAACTCTACGAGACACTCATCAACGCTGGAGTTCCACCAGGGGCATTGAGCTTTCTGACGGGCCCGGGCGAGTCTTTCGGCGACGAAGTCACCTCGAACCTTGATCTCGCTGGCATAGCCTTCACTGGCTCGAAGGACGTCGGCATGAAGCTCTACCGTGACTTTGTGAACAAGCAACCCTATCCAAAACCGTTCATCGCTGAGATGGGCAGCAAGAACCCTGCCCTCATCACCTCAAACGCTGACCTGGAGAAGGCGGCGGAAGGGGTCGTCAGAGGAGCCTTCGGATATAGCGGTCAGAAGTGCAGCGCGACATCACGAGTCTACGTAGAGAGAGGAATAAAGAACGACTTCCTCAAGATCCTCAAAGAGAAAGTGGACCACCTCAAAGTCGGGGATCCGAGAGACAAAGATGCCTTTGTTGGACCGGTGATCAACGAGAAGATGGTGAAGAAATACCAGCGCTATCTCGAACTCGCAAAGAAAGACGGCGGCAAGATAGTCGCCGGAGGCGGGCTACCAGAAGACAAGAAACTCTCCAAGGGCTACTATGTCAAACCAACTGTGGTCGCGGGCTTGCCTTCCAATGATCGGCTCTTCAAGGAGGAACTCTTTCTTCCCTTCGTCGTTGTTGACGAGGTCAAGAGCCTGGATGAGGCATTGAAGAAGGCTAACGACACGGATTTCGGCTTGACGGCTGGGATCTTCAGCAACGACCAGAGCGAGGTTGACAAGTTCTTCAGGAGCATCGACTTCGGAGTCACATACGCGAACAGAAAAGGTGGAGCAACGACAGGTGCTTGGCCCGGGTCCCAATCGTTTGGGGGTTGGAAGGGCAGTGGAGCGACTGGCAAGGGAGTCGGAGGACCATACTATCTGCTAGAGTTCATGCATGAACAAGCCCAGACCGTAGTCAGAGACGCCTAGGCAGCCATTCGATCTATCTCATCAAGGAACGCGTCTTCCCTTCCCGCTGGAAAGACTCCCGAAGCCGCGACAGAGTGTCCGTCTCCGAAACCACCAATTTTCGAGCAGGACTCGGGAAGGATCTTTGAGAGCGAGGGTTTCTTTCCCTTCTCAATGAGACCCGTTAGGATCTGAGGAGCTCTTCCTGAGACCTTGACCATTGAGGAGGGCAATTTTCCCCAGCCGGGAATGTCCGGTGGAACGTTCATCATTCCGATCAGGTACTTGACGGGGTTGATGCCTCGCTGGTAGCGAAGGTACGAGCAGAAGCTCCCGACAACTTTTCCTCCCATACCTTTGTAATTGTCGTGCGCGTGAAACCACTGGACATTCTTCTTCTGCGATAGACCATCATTCCTTATCGTCATTAGCATTTTTCGATTGGTCTCTTTTCGCTCTTCTTCGAACTCCTTTGCCATCTTCATTGTTTGGTCGTTGAAACCGGTTGTGCATGCGTCGATTCCTGTCTCAGGGCCATTTCGGTAGTATCCAACTGAGCCGAGAACGTTGAGAAGTCTGGAGGCTCGTGTTCTGCTCAGATTCATGCCCTTAGCCTTGACCTTTAGATCACCCTTACCAGAATCCCGAACAAGTCCAAGGTCCTTGGCGTCTTTCATCGCGATCGAGTTGAGTCCTTGTATCTCGCCGGGAAGTTCGAGAGACCCTATTGTTGCTAAGTGGGCGTAGTTGGACAGTTCTGAATCGACGGTTTTGCAGAACATGTAGGCTACTGTGGCGGAGGAAGCGTCCTTCTCGCCCGAAAAACCATAGAGTTCAGGGTTGAGATTGTGCAGCAATGGATCCTGCGTGGAGATTGTGTCGTGGTGGTCCAGAACAAGGATTAGTCCTTTAGACCTGTTTGCTTCGATCAGCCAATCAATGTGGCCCGAGCCTAAATCGACGTAAGCTATGATACGAGGATGACCTGACTCAAGTTCTTTGACAACTTCGGGGTACAGCTTGTCCAGACAGATTAGCCTCGTGTTGAGCCCGAGACTGGACATTGCGAGCTTCGTAAGTGCCGCTGACGTTAGCCCGTCTGCTTCATCGTGATGGAGGACAACCGCTTCTCGGATACCAGACTCTCGAACAGCGGACACTGCAGAACCTAATCTGTCTTGGAAACCATGAAGTTGTTCCACGGGTCCTCGTCTCAGTTCTTGATGAACCGGGCGATGAAATAGCCGGTCTCGTGGGTATCAGGACTGAATCTCTGAGTAAGATGCCCGGGATCAAATCCGTGTTCACCAAGTATCGGGACCTGTTCTTCCAAGGTCAACCCTAGTTCCTTCTCCGCAAACCCTGCGACATCTTCGCATTCCTCTCTAGAAATCGTGCAGACGCTGTACACGATTGTTCCTTGCTTCTTGGTGATGTCAGAAGCCGCGGCCAGAAACTGTTTTTGATAGTCCGCTGAGTTCTCGACATTCTGTGCGGTAGTATCGACGGCGAGTTTCGGGACAATCCCTAGAGCGGTGCAGGGTGGATCCACTAATACCCTATCGGCTTTGATGTTGAAGTCTCGATGAACGTATCGAGAGTCATGTGATATCAGCTGGTAGTTTGTGCAACCCATCCTCTCCATGAGTTCCTTGGCCTTCTCGATCTTTCGTGTGTTGCGGTCGAAACCGATTATCCGAGCCTGATTTCGTGTTAACTGGCTGATGTGGCTTGTCTTGCCGCCGGGCGCGCAGTTGAGATCGACAATAGTCTCTCCTGGTTTAGGATCCAGAATGTGGCTGGTCAGAATGGCAGGTAATGACTGAAGATGGATTTGTCCATTGGAGTACCACGGAGTCTCCATTATACTCGGCAGGCCCGCTCTGCTGTTCTTGATCTCCACGGCTACTCCCTGTCGGTACGTCAGGATGCTTGTCTCGCTTTGGTGTGAGACTCCGGAGCCTATCGGCGTTCCGTTTCCGTCGACTACTGTTGTGTTCATTCCTGGTCGCAGTCCATGGCATCGCCTTACGCCGGGAGCGTAGAGATGTGCACCTAGCTGAACAGCCTCTGCTGCAAACCTGTTCGCTTCCACAATGACGCCATCCGTACCTATCTCGGATGCCCGGGGAAGAAGGAATGCGGCATCCTTGAGCTGCGTGTGAGCTTCGGCACGCAAATCACTCGCTTTCATAGATCTGATGATCGCGTCCCGTTCGGCTTTCAACGTGTTTATCCGGAGATAGTATCTTGAGGGCATCGCGATCATCGCAGAGAGAACTCTATCGGTTCGCGGGCCGTAAATCTCGCGGAGACGGCTCTCTAGTTCTGAATCTAGTTGTAACCGTTTCTCGGGAGGTTCTAGAAGCACGGTGGCGTCGCTTTAGTGTTGGGCGGGTTTCTGGTTTAATTACCCTTGACTTTGGCTCGGGATGAAGATAGGGTCCCTGGGATGGTAAGGGTGGTCTTGGAGCTTCGCTGCGTGAAATGCGAGGTTAAGTTTGAGCGGAGCTTTGAGGAGAGGAGAAGGCAGCTCAACTATTCCGAGGGAGAGATGTTGCAGCTTGACGAGAATACTTGTCCCAACCACTGCGGTGGAGGCTGGTTCGCCATCGAAAAACAGCATCCAATCCGCAAGTTCAAGCGTCGATTCGGACAGGACGACTGAACCGCCCTAGAATCGCCCATTATCAGCCCTGATCTTGAAAGTGTGAGGGGCTTTCTAGATTTCCCTCTAACCGTTCGGGGACGACCCCTTAAAATCCCATGAATCGACTCCCCATCCAAGCCTGGATTGCGCCCTGAACCGCAAGACTCGCCCGGAAACCCTGCCAGACAGGAAATCGTTTCCTGGGGGAGGGGGGTCTTGCACGGAGCACCTTGTGACGCAAGAGTGAGACTTTCCCAACTCTCCAGAATTGCGTAGTGAGTTACTCAAGGCTTAAGCCGGGTCTTTCCAAGGCTACAATTCGATTCCTTAAAGAAGAGACGGATTATCGGGATATGGATTGAAAAAGACGACCAGGAAGAGCCCTCAGCTACTCAACGGCTTTCCCCACATCCCCTTCGACGAGTTCCCCCTGAAACGATCGGAGGACCTAGTTGTCATGCTTGAGAAGAACATGCCAGAGGGAGCAAAAGTCGAAGTAACACCGATGGAAGACTCGCATCACTCTCCCTGCATGGAAGAGATGATAGCGATCATGGTCCATGATATCGAAGAGGGAAAGGACTCCTCCGAGATCTACAGCATCTACCAGTTTTGCCCCGCCTGCCACATCGGGGTCAGAGTCCTCTAGCCCGGACTATTCCAGAAAGATCGCTGGTCTATACGGCTCCGCCATTCTAGCCCGTCCCTTAGGATCGCTTATCCCCGAGTCTCCTTCCTGCCAGACATTGATCGCGCACCTCAATTCTCGAGCATAGAAGTCAGCGGCATCGGCAAAGATAGTTTTCTCGGCTGTGACCCCATCTTGGAGGCGTGACTTTCTCATCTCATCAGGCATATGGTTTGCGTGGTGAAGCGCTTTGCCCGCATAGTCCGCAGCAGCCTTTCCCAACGATCGGAGAAGAGGATCTCCCATAACCTCCTTGATGAAATCCCCCTGTCTCATCTTCTCCTCCGCAGCCTTCAGCGCTTTCAGATAGACTTGCCATTTCCAATCCGCGGCCGTATAGTACGCGATGCGCTTCGGAGTCATACCCGTCGCCTTCACAATTTCACTTGAATCATGCAGGACCTGTCGAATAAGTGTCTCCGCGCTTTCTGCGCTAGAATCTTTCTCATTCTCGGTTTCTATTGGCCACTTGCTCTGAACGACGAACCCCCTGTTACCGAGGCGAGTCCAGATTTCCTCAGCAGTATGCGGCGCGAGTGGAGCCATCATTCTTGTTCTCGTCTCCAGCACTCTTCGGAGGACGCGATTGCGACTGTCCGACTTCGATTTCTTCGGCCCCAGTCTTCGATTGTACCAACCAACATCGTTGTCAAGCTGGTAGAGAATGATATTGATCGCTTCCCTAACCCTCAACCTATCCAGCGCACTTGTAGCAGTCCTGACTGCGTTGCTCAAACGGCTGATCATCCACCTGTCGAGCGCGGAAGGGTTCGACTTCCCAGCTGTCTTCTTCGAGCCCAGCTTTCTAGCCTGCGCGATCAAAGTGGCCAGTCGTTCTTGAATCGATGCCGCCAGCCCTTCGCTGAAGTCCGTGTCCTGGCCCAGTTCAGCCGTCGCCAATACTCCAACCCTAACAGGATCAGCTCCGAACCTGGCGATTCCCTGGCGGAGAGGAATGATGTTCTGGAGAGACTTCGACATCTTCGCACCCTCCATCAAGACGAAGCCGTTCGCCACGATTCCTTTCGGCCACTGTCTCTCAGGAAAGAGAGTTGAGTGGTGGAAGATGTAGAAGGATAGATGGTTCGAGACCAGCTCTCTAGCAGAGTGACGCATGTCAACTGGATAGAAGTACTCGAACTCCATCCGGATAGCACTCAGTATTCTCTTGGGGATCCCGGTCTCTTTTGCAACCTTGTCAGCGTCTCCTTCTCCGAGCAGTGTGAAGTTGAAGAAGGCGTCAGGTAATTTCGACGTGTTCTTTTCGAACTTCTTGAAGACAACCCAGTTCTTGGTGAAGTACTTGGATAGGATGTAGTAGGCCATATAGACGACCGAATCGGACAGCGCCTCGATAATCCAGCTCGGGTCCCACGGAAGCTTCGTCCCGAGCCCCACTGTACGCGCGCAAGCTCTCTCCCGCAACCAGTCGAGTGTATAGTTGAACTCCGCCCGAATCTCCTCTGGTAGAATGACCATCTGGTCAAGGCATTTGTGGGCCTGCGTCTTCCAGTCAGGATCGCCGTAGTTGATGAACCACTGGTTCTCTAGAATGTGGACTAGGCATTTGGTTCCGCACCGGCAGACTACTTTCGCGTTTTTTAGTTCGAGCAGAGTCTCAATCTTTCCCTGTCTCGTCAGTTCTTGGATGATCGCCTCCCTCGCTTTCGCCACCGGCATTCCGGAGTAGCTGCCGGTGTTTTCCTTCATCACCCCGTCATGGAACTCTTTCGAGTACAATTCCTGAGTCGCATGTTCGAGATGAGGATCGTTCTGGTCTTTGACCGCGAACTTTTGGATCAGATCCTTGGCCGGAAGATCGGAGAATCCCTCTAATCGAATGATCGATATTGGATTGGTTGTCTGCAGAAACTGTCCAGCCTCTGCAGAGTCAGCCAACTTCTCCTTGAGATCGATCAGGGCTTGATAGTCGTACGGAGCGTGTCCTGGAACGGACATGACAACACCAGTACCATTATCCGGTTCCACGAAGCTTCCTGGGAAGACCGGGATCTCGCTATTTGTGACCGGGTTCCGGACAGTCTTCCACAGCACCTCGCCTGCCGGGATCTCGCGTTCTACAGCGACCTTGTGGTTCTGGTGCTGAAGCTTCTCCACGGTCTCCCGACTGACGATCCAAGACTCCCCGTCTACCTTCGCTCGGACATAGGTCACTTCCGGGTTGACCCAGAGATTTGTCACCCCGAACACGGTCTCAGGCCTCAGAGTTGAGGTAGGATAGAACAGTCCATCTTTCTCGAACTTGACCAAGAAGGATTCTCCAATCTCGGGCTCCACATCCCCCTGAGTATCCACGACCCCCACAGGGCTCTTGTCGTTAGGACACCAAGCGACCGGATGCGTCCCTCTAGTGATCAAACCCCTCTGGTTCAGGGTCCGAAAGTGCCATTCGATGTATCTGCTATAGAGCGGGTCGATGGTCGTGAACTCTCGCCGCCAGTCGATTGAGAATCCGATCTCTGTCATTCCCTTCTTGATATCGTCACGAAAGTGGGAGGCCATCGACTTCGGATCTTTCAACTTCTCCTGCGTTGACAGTGGGATCCGATAGATCTTGGTGAAGGTCTCTATGATCTCGGGATCGCCTTCGCGAAGACGCTTGGCCATGGCGAAGAGCGGAGAGCCTGTGTAGTGGAAGCCCATCGGGAAGAGAGTGTTGTACCCTTTCATGCGGTGATATCGGGCGTTGACATCTGCAATGGTGTAGGTTCTCGCGTGACCGATATGCTGGGGAGAGTTCGGATAGGGATAAGCTGCAGTCACGTAATACTTGGGCTTGCGAGGGTCAGGGTCCGTCTCGTGGATCTTACGCCAGTCCCACTTCTTCTGCCATTTCCTTTCAAGTGCGCGCCAGTCAAGCTTGGCCGCTATTGCTGATTCCCTCCGTTGAGACAGCTATTTTCAGCTGTTTTGAGACGGTTTGGGCCGCGACCTTCAACGCCTCATCCACCCTGTCCTTGGAAGATCCGCCCCCCGTCGCGAAGAAGGGTCTGCCTCCTCCGCCCCCACCCAAGACTTTCGAGGCTTCCGAGACAATTTGTCCTGCGTTGACGCCCACCTTAACGGCCCCGTCGCCAGCCGCAGCTATTACCTGAACGCGGTCTGACACTTCGAATATCACCACGACGGTGTTGGGATTGGTTTCTTTGAGCCGATTGGCAATCTGGACCGGGTCGATGCCTTTTCTTTTCGCGGTCTTTTCTAGCACGAGCCTGACCGGTCCGAGACTTATCGCTTTCTTGCCAAGCTGTTTGACATGTGCTTCCATGGTCTTCGCGTGAACCTTTTCGAGTTCTCTCTCCAGAGAGTCTCTCTGGGCAACTATTGCCTTGATGGAATCTGGAAGCTTGTCGGGCGTTGTTTTCAAGAGCTCACTAGCCTTTGCAACTACTTCGCTCTGCTGGTTGATCCGTTTCAGCGCGGGCTCTCCAGCTGAGAAGATGATTCGCTCGACGCCGTCCTGCAACTTGTTTATCTTCTCGATCTTGAAGACTCCTAGTTCCCCGGTTCTCTTGCAGTGTGTTCCTCCACAAGCTTCTGCATCCCAGCCTTGGATTCTTACCACCCGGATCTTGGAGCCTGGGACCGCTCCGCCCTGGTAGAGCCTGTAACCGTACTTTGCCTCCGCCTTCTCACGAGCCATCCACGCGACTTGTACAGGTAGATCACGCAGAATCACTTGGTTGACAAGCCGCTCGATCCGCTCCCTCTCCTTTGGACCAATCTCCCGGTAATGCGTTATGTCTAGCCTGCTTGACTCCACTTCCTTTTGCGCGCCTGCTTGCCAGACATGGTCGCCTAGCACTCTTCGCGCGGCCCCGATCAGGGCGTGGGTGCCGGTATGGTGACGCATGAGGTTCACACGTCGCTGCCAGTCAATCTCTCCTTCAATCAGATCGATCTCTTGACCAATCGGTTGGTCTAGAAAGTGGACGATGATGTTTCCGAACTTCTGAACGTCTGTAACTTTCTGTTTCTTGTCGGCAAATCGTAACTCACCGTGATCAGCAGGTTGGCCACCTCCCTCAGGGTAGAAACAGGTCTGGTCCAGAACGATCGCGTTTTCAGCGGCCTTGGCTACGATCTTGGCTTGGAAGCTGGTCTGGTACGCATCGTCGTAGTATAGCGCTCGGGTTGCGGGGAGATCCTTTAGCTTCGCTTCCCATTCAAGATTGGACGAGGAGGCGTCAAGGCTAGTAGTTGGCTTTGAATGACGTTCCGCGACCAGCGTCAAGAAGTTTTCGGGAACGTCGACCTCTACTCCGACCTTCTCAGCGCTCTCTTTTACGATCTCGGGAGCCAGGCCTTGGGAGTCATAGAGCAGAACTAGTTGGTCCGTGGGAATCTTTTGAATACCTTGGCTCGAGAGTTCCTTTGAAAGCCGTAGTACTGCTTCTGATCCCTTACTGATCGTTTCCTCATATTTCTCAACTTCAATCCGCAGACCCTCCAGTATCTCTCCTCTCATATCTCGGAGTAGGTGAAACTCTCCACCCCACAATTTGATCTGTCCCTCGATGATCCCCGGAAGCTCCGGAAGGATTCCTAGCTGTCGTGCCAATCGTGCGGCCCGACGAATGATGAGCCGGGTCAAGTAGCCTTCACCCACGTTAGATGGAACGACGCCCTCGGCTAGGAGGAAAGAGATTGACTTCGTATGATCAGTGATCGCGTATGCGGCTTCCAGCGTCCGGACGTCGGAGCGAAAAGCCTCCTTGTCGCGGCCAGTCTCAACTGCTGTTGCGTCACTATACGCGTCTCGGGAAGCTCGACTAGAGGCTCCGTAGATTCCTGCGGCCCTTGTAAGAGATGACAACGTGCTGTCATCGAGGTCAACCTTCGCTAGTTCCATAACCCGCATGAGCAAGGGGCCATATACCGCATGGAATCCGCTGGGTGAGCCTTGGGACAGCCAGGCCCATCTCTCCATACCATAGCCCGTGTCCACTGTCCGGATCGGCAAGGGTATGAGTTCTTCTCCTTGGACCTTGTACTGCATGAAGACAAGGGTCGAGATCTCCAGTCCTGCAACGATTCCTTCGAGATCAGGTCCCGCGTTTCCTCCCCCTGACCAGAAGTGTTCCTTGTAGGTGATGGACTCAGAAGGGGCCCCCATCACTTCAGACAAGAGTTTGTGGTGATAACGGACGGTATCGTCTTTCCAATAGATTTCCTTGTTCGGATAGTTGAACGCGTGCGCGCCGCCCATCTCGAAGATTGACATGTGACGGCCTGCGGCGCCTACCTGTTCGATGTCTGTGAAACGTATACAGGGCTGACTAATGACCAAAGGGTTCGCAGGAGGAGGCATCGCCCCCTCAGTTACGTACGGTTGGAAATCGTAGATTGACGCACCTACCAAGTAGACATCGTTTCGCCAACGCGCCACAATTGGGTAGGGTTTGATCCTGCTGTGTCCACGCTCGGCGAAATAGTCCATAAACTGAATTCTCATCTCTGCTAGACTGTACCGTCGTTTTGTAGGGGGGTTTCCGATGAAGGAGTAAGGCGAACAAGGAACCTCGCCACACATCGTCTGATCAGGCGCTGCCCAATAATTGCTTCCGCAGGATGGACATTTTCTACGAATGAAGCCGATTTCTCTGAAGTACGAAAGGGCGAACTCGTCCTGGTTTATCTCTGGCACCTATCGTAGCCCTCCAAGATTGCCGTGGAAACCTATAGGCTCGGCCGGGAAAATCTCTCTAGAGAGTTGTCGACTCGGGGAGAAGACTGTGCGGAGCTATACCGCGAACCTCCTTAACCGAACAGTGCCCCTAGTCCTGCCAGGGCTTCCTCTTCCTTCTTCTTCTCTTCTTCAGCCGGTTTCTTGTCTTCCTTCTTCGTCTCGGTTGGCGCTGCGGGTGCCGCTACTGGTGCTGCCATAACACTGGCCGATTTCAGGGCTTCGTCAATGTTGACTTCTGAGAGTGCCGCGACTAGTGCCTTAACCTGGGCTTCTTCGGCTTGACCGCCAGCTGCGATAACGACTTTTTTTACATTTTCTTCAGTGACAGGCTGAGCTGATGAGTGCAGCAGGAGTGCGGCGTAAACGTATTTCACTGGGCTTTTTCCTCTTCTCTCAGGATTGATTGGATTTTAGTCCAGCGTCAATTCCTGCACTTAAGGGTTTCCGGGTGTTGCGCTAGAAATCTTCTGGTTCAGCACGTTTGCATTCATCACGGCGCGTCTAAGGACGGGCTCAATAGTGCCGCTCTCAAGGAAACCTGCTTCAACGGCGATAGCTACTGCTTGTCTCATCCCCTTCCCTAGGATTCTCGGGGCGTTCTCAGGAGTCACATAGCCAGCATCGATTGAGAGGCTGAACGCATTACTCACGGCTTGGAAGACGTCTTTTCGATAGGCACTGATGTCGAGGACGAGATCCTCGGATCTGAGGATAGTTCCGTTGTCGTATGCGGTAGAAAGTGTGAGGCCGGCCTCCATTGGTTTGAGTCCAAGTTTGGAGAGTACCGAGGCCATTTTTGGCGTGATGAGGTCTCCTCTTCTAGCAACCACCGAGTCTCTTGCAACCCAGATGCTCCCCCCCTCGATTCTTGTCTGGACCTTAATCTCTCCGAATTCGCTGATCACCGGGCCAGGAGGTAGACCAGTGTTCCCGGCCGGGACCATGATCTCGCCAGTTGCAATATCTCCAGCTTTGGCGGGAACTCTGACTTTGCTCTTTTCGAGCAGTATTATCAGAGAGTAAGGATTGACATCCGTGAACAACAGGATGTTCGACCCTTGAAGGTCCTTGACGAACTCCCCAACTCTCCCGTGGCTGGACTCTGACAGTTCCACGGACTTTCTCAACAGATTGTTCTTGGTCACCACCATCGCTACTCTGTCCCGTAGACGCTTACGCAGTTCGTGGATCTGCGATGAGCGAACTTTGGTCAAGTCAGCGGCCGCTATGACCGGATACTTCTCCAACAGAACCTGCAGATCAGCAATCGCCTCTTTCTTCCAAGCCGCTACTTTCCGGGTCGTCGACATTTTCTTATGCCGCCGTGGTCAAGGGTATCTTCACCAATGGTCCCATTGAGGCTTTGATCGAGACGGCTTTGATGTTCTTGGGACCCTTCTCCAGCTTGGCCTCCAATCGGGAGATTACCGTTTGGATATTCTGCACCAAGACATCATCAGGCATGTCCTCCGTACCAACCTTAGCCTGGATTACGGGCTGATCCTTCATTTTTAGCCGGACATTGCGGCGCTGGCGCTTGATGATATCATCGATTGGCGCTGTTGGGGGGATGGGTGTTGGCATTTTGCCTCTAGGTCCGAGAATCTGTCCCAGGGTCTTTCCGACCTGGGGCATCAGTGGTGCTTCTGCGACGAAAAAGTCGTAGCTCTGAGCTATCTTCCTCGCCTGCTTTTTCTCCCGCCCTAGCTTGTCTAAATCCTCCCTGCCGATGACAATGTCCGCGCCGGCATTTTTTGCCCTAACCGCCAGGTCGCCACCCGCTATCACTGCTACTTTCGAATTCTTGTCGGCAGCTGTTGGGAGCTCAAGGTTCTCGTTGATCCTTCCCTCAGGTTTTTTCAGGTCAATTTCGCGAAGCTTGACTGATAGCTCAATGGCTTGTGTGAACTTCCTCTTCGGTGTCTTGCTCCTCACGTCACTGAGTGCTTTTGTAATTGAATCCTTAGACAATGGCATCTCAGCGATCTCCTATTCCAATTCCTTCAGTGCGACGTCGTATTGACCTGCGTCGAGGTTCCTGATGAACTCTTTTGGCTCCTTAGCGTCCACCGTCACGCCCATACTGACGCACGCGCCTGCGACCTCTTTGACAGCGGACTTTAGGGTTCGCGCGTAGCTGTCTGTCCGTTTCATCTGGGCAATCTTCACGATTTGCTCAGGAGATAAGTTGCCAACCTTGGTGGCTTTGGGTGTTGCCGATCCCTTCTCGATCCCCAACTCCTTCACTATCAAGGCCGAGGTAGTCGGCGTGCCGATCTCAACTTCGAAACTCTTGTCTTCCACGTTCACAAGGATCTTTACCGGGACTTTCATTCCCGCGTAAGCCTTGGTGAGCTCGTTGATCTTGTTTACAATCTGTAGAATGTTTACTCCCAAGGGTCCGAGCTGCGGACCGAGCGGGACACCTGCCGTGGCCTTACCGCCGTCTATTATCGCGTCAACTGTTTTCTTGTCGGCCAGCTTCCTCAGCCTCTCCTCTACTCACAAGTTTCACATAGTCCGCGTGCACAGTTATTGGTAGTGTCGCAAAACCCTCCTCTAGGAGTTCTATAACGACTTCCTGCTTGACCTTGTCGACGTGCGTGATCTTCGCTTTCAGGCCTCTGAAGGGTCCACCAACAACCTCGACGAGGTTGCCGACGCTTAGCTCTTCGATAACCGGCCTGGTTACAATGAATCTTTCGATCGCAGCTAGAGAGACGACCCCCTTCGTTCTCGTTCGGGCGTGTCTTGTCCCGGCTATCGCCTCGTCAACAAAGTGCGGTCCCATCGCTTCGACGAAGATGTAGCCTTTGATCACTTCTGGTGCGAGTATTGCGACGATGGGCAATTTCTTCGGTTGAATCCTGCTGGCCATAAGGTCAACGACTGTTCTCTCCTGTCCGCTTGTCGTGCGGACTGCGTATATCGAAGTCTTCTGAGTCTGGGTTGCCAAGGTCTTGCCTCTAACCGCCCGTGGTACCTGAGGCTGCCTGGCTGGCTGGCAACTGGTATAGTCCGACCACCCAGAAGAGGATTCTGAGCACGAACCCTATGCCTCCAACGATAGCTACACCGATGAGGATGATCTTGATGTTGAGTTTCGTTTCTTGCCAGTCAGGCTTTTGGGCTACGTGGAACAAGCGTCTCGCCGATTGTAGGAAGGTTCCAATGCCCATGACAAGCCCTCGATTATGAATTGGAGGTCGATGGACCGGGCCTTCCTATTTTAACCATGCTAGCCCCTGGGTTCTTCGAATCCTTCCACCTTCATGTCGATTGAGGGAACGTCTCTTCGAGATACGAGTATCGCCGAACCGTTGAAGGGAATCCCATTCTACGGCTGTCTACAAGATCAGTGAAAGCAGCCCTCTGGCAGTGTGCAACCGGTTTTCAGCTTCGTCCCAGACCGCGGATTGAGGCCCATCAATGACATCTTCAGTTACCTCTTCACCCCTATGAGCTGGGAGGCAATGAAGGAATATTGCCCCAGGCTTGGCTTGCGAGAGTAGCTCTCGATTAACTCGGTATTTTGGAATAAACGTCGACAGTCGGGCATCCTTCTCTTTCTCCATGCCCATTGAAACGAACGTATCGGTATAGATCGCGTCTGCAGCCTTTACCGCTTCTTCAGGGTCCTCCAAGATGCTTATCGACGCTCCGGACATTGCGGCGGCTTCTCTGGCATGTCTGACCGCATCTGGGTCCGGGCCGTAGCCCTGAGGCCGGGCGACAGCAATGTTGACTCCAGTCTTCGCGCATCCTACTAGGAGGCTGTTGCAAACATTGTTTCCGTCCCCAACATAGGCTAGTTTCAGACCTTTCAAGCGTTTCTTGTACTGAATCAGCGTCAGGAGGTCTGCAAGTATCTGGCATGGATGATGCTTGTCGGAGAGACCGTTGACGACTGGAGCGTCCGCATTCTCCGCGAGAGCGACTAGGTCGTCATGGGAAAAGACCCGTGCCATAATGGCATCGACGTACCTGTCCAAAACTTTGGCGGTATCCGAAATCGTTTCCCCTCGTCCCAATTGCATCTCGTTCCAACTCAGATAAATCGCGTGACCCCCGAGTTGGGCAGCTGCTGTCTCAAAGGAAACTCGGGTCCTCGTTGATGGTTTCTGAAAGATCATCGCAACAGTTTTTCCCCTGAGCCGCTGCGGAGCGCTCTTTCGTCGCGCCAAGATCGATGAGCGTCTTAGGATGAGAGCGATTTCCTTAGGCGATAGTTCAACCAGCGAGAGAATATCTCGTCCTTTGAGGCCCGGCAAGTTTTCGATAATCTCCGAGATTGTTGATGGTTCGAGGATTCTTCTCGTATAAGAACCCACTACACAATCCCACTATCCGATATTCAGATTGAAAACGGGTTTAAATCTCGCTAACCACATCTTCAACAATAGATCGAATATGGTTGACCTTGAAATTACGTACTGCCAACCTTGCGGACATCAGCCAAGAGCAGTAGACATGGTCAGTGAACTTCTCGCGACCTACGGCATGCCACTGAACCGGAAGCTGACGATCTCGCTGAAGCCAGCAGACAAAGGAGTCTTCGATGTGGTACTCGATGGCCAGCTGATCTTTTCGAAGCACCAGCAAGGTCGCTTCCCGACGATGGACGACCTAAAGAAACAGCTCGATCAGAAGCTCACGATTCCACTGGAAACTCCTCAATAGAGATACCAGCCGCTTACATCGCCTCATCAAGAAAAGTCGTCAGAGAACGAAGTCTGGCTAGCCTTCACCCAATCAGGTTTTTTACAATAGTCTGCGGCTGGAAAGGTTCCAGATCGTCATATCCCTGCCCAGTTCCGACTAGAGTCACTGGTCTACCCATTATGTAAGACAAGGATATCGCGTTACCCCCTTTAACATCGGCGTCGAGTTTCGCTAGAATTATCCCATCGATCTTGACTGCTTGCGAAAAAACCTTGCCCTGCTCTACGGCATCGTTTCCAGTCAGAGCGTCCACGACTAGAATGGTCAAATCGGGTTTGGTGACTCGAACGATCTTTCTCATCTCCTCCAACAAGTTCTGATTGGTCTGCATTCGTCCGGCGGTGTCGATCAGGATGGCGTTGATGCCATGTGCTCGCCCGTAATTGACCGCGTCAAATGCCACAGCGGCGGGATCTGCCCCGTATTGATGTTTGATCATTCTCACTCCGATCCTTCTCGCGTGCTCTTCGAGTTGTTCTATCGAACCGGAGCGGTACGTGTCGCTCGCAGCTAGGATGCATGTCCTGCCTTTTCGCTGGAGAATGTGCGCCAGTTTTGCGATGCTTGTTGTCTTTCCCGTTCCATTGATCCCTACAAACACTATTATCGCTGGCTCTCCGGCTTTCCTTTTCTTCTCAACCAGCTCGAAGATGTCGAGTCGCCCGGCCCTATCGAGGACCGATAGCAGTATGTCGCTCAGAATTGCCTTGACTCTTCCTCGAGGGTCTGAAAACCTTGCAAACTGAACGTCTTTCAGCTTCTCCTTCAACTCTGTAGCGACGTAGTCGGCTACAGCGACGGCGACATCATTTTCCACTAGGGAGAGCTGGAAGTCGTCGAGAACCTTGTCAAGGTCCTTTCCTTGAAGCTCTGTTTTTGTTACGCGGTCGTAGAAGTTGGAAAACTGAGCCCTGAGCTTGTCAAACAAGGTATTCTCAAATCTTCGGTTGACGGGGTTGCAATAGTTTCCGTTATCTCTGTAGGATATTCGTTAGGGACAAGACGTGCTCGTCAAGGCGGTCGTCGCATGACCTCGTCGAGATGGCATGAGGGCAGTGACTCAAACCATGAGACGGGTCTGAACTTGGGTAACACGTTGGTTGGCCACCGCAAAATCCTTGCCTGGCAATCGGCCAAGCTACCACGCTACAGGCGTGAGGGGGCGGTTGAGGTTCGACCGTTCCCTGCCAAAAAGAGACTACTCGTCTCTGAGGCGCAAGGGCTCTCAAGTGAAGCAGAGAAGAGGAACCCGCCGACGACGGTAATCCCCGGAGTCGATGAGAGCAAGCCGAGCAAAAGCGATCGAAGACTCGACAGAACCTCAAACAATCTCTACCGGTCCACCGCCCTTCTTGTGAGCTAGGTCCTCTAGGCGGGCCCTATAATCCTCAGTTTGGTTAATGATCTGATTCAACTGCTGTGTAACGTTGATCCGTGCTCTGTCCATGTCGGACGCTCTCATGTTGAGATCCCGAATCGCATCCTCTACGGTTTTTTCTATGCAGACTCCCGCCCCAACTCCGATTATGACGTGTTGAGAATCTTCAAGCTTCGATTTGACAAATGACCCCGAGCCTATTGGAATCAGCATCTCAACATCTTTTCCTGACTCCTTTGTGCCCTCCAGAGTTTGCTTAGCGGTTTGCGTCTCTGAGAGAGCACCTGTCACAATATCAAGTCTCGACGAGAGAACCCTAGCTGACCCCTCTAGCATTCTGATCTCCACAAGTAGCTGGCGCATTTCCTCGTCCAAGTTTCGCGCTGCAGCCATCTGCTTCTTCGAGTTAGCCATCAAGCCGCCTCAGGTTCGGATAATTCCTCAATTTGTTTGATAGTTATTTCGAACTTCCTTGCCTTGTGCCTGCTCCCCATGTCAGAGTAGAGATGTTGTAAGGCGTCTTCTTTCTTGACCGCTCTAATCTCCTTGCTGAATGGGAAGTTGTCTCCGCCCTTTCGCAATGCGCCTGTTATTTTGAATCGCCTTACCTGACTCAGTTTGGTAGCCTTGCCCTAGAATATCCGAGTTCTCGAAGGGCGGTACTTAACCTAATCCGTTTGGAAAGCGTTACTTAGAGTGATAAGCTCAGAACCCAATGTGTGAGACCCCACGATCGCTCCTCTAGAGTTGACCACAAGTCCTGCTTTGGGATATGGAACTCCAGAGTTGACGGTCCCCTTTGCCACGGGAACGCCGAGAACATTTGAGATTGTCTTGCTCTCATCGTCTGTGATTATTGGATTCGCGAGGACGCCCTTGTTTGAAGCTGTTGCCAGTGCACCAACGTGCGGTAGTCCTCCTATAGTGGAAGGTCGGACGGGGACTTCCAATGTTTCTTCGAGCGCCATCACCGTATTGTGTTGGAGTCGTGGGTCGATTATGGCACCGTGATCGTTGCAGAGTATTATGTTGCCCAGTGCTGTTCGTTTCTCTCTTATGATCTCGATGTGTGCTCCCGTCGAGCGGAGTTGCTTAAGTTCGTCTTTCGTAGTAATGTATGGGACCAACACAGCATTGGAGTTGCCGACGACGTAGATTCCAACAAGTCTAGATTCTGCGATTCCAACCGAGCAGGGGTTTACTCCTAGTATTTCGTGGAAGCTGTTGATCTTCTTGTGAGAAATGCCGGCGGGCAATATTGCGATCTTATCATTCGCGAAAACGAAGATCCCTACGTTCGGGTCTCCGAAGATATCAGAGAGA
>MNGN01000016.1 GCA_001918745.1 Crenarchaeota archaeon 13_1_40CM_3_52_17
CCCCAAGAGTCCACCGAGAACGACCAGCCACATGCTGGTAGAGAGCACGGAGAACGTGCCGCATAGCAAGCAGTCGCCGCCTGATCCTCCTCCTGATCCGCCGCCTGAGCCACCAGAAGCGGCCTTGACATTGACAGTCTGAGAGCTGGTCGCAGTCTGAGCTAGAGTAGATGAGTCTTGAACAGTCTCAGTAACCGTATACGACTGAACACCTGTAAAGGTATGAGTGACAGCGGCTCCCGTGGCAGTCCCACCGTCGCCGAAATTCCAGCTCACCGTGTAAGGACCCATTCCCCCGACAGCGGTTGCTGTGAAGGTCACCGGTGAATTCACAACAGGGCTTGACGGAGAAACTATGAAACTTGTTGTCAGTCCGGGTGGAGCTGATGTTCCGAAGATCTCCGTCATGGGAGCGGCAGCAGCATCGTTAGCTGTTAGAGTTGGCAGAGCCCAGTTGTTCTCCAACAGGTGCAGAATGGAAAACTCGTCATAAACGTCACTGGACGAAACGTATGCTTGCTTGACGATCCCCGGCTCATAGAACAAGATTGGAGCAGGGTCGTATTCATCCCACCAGAGAAGCAACAACGTCCTATGACCCGACTGGAAGAGATTGCTCGCGAGAAGAGAACCGCCCGCAGGGCTTCGAAGACTTCCGGATGAGCCTACGAGAAAGTTGCGAAGATAGCTATCCCCGGTCTGTATGCTGTTGTCATGCATGTTATGACTGTCCGTCGGAGTAAACCACAGGAAAACAGGTGGACTGGCCGAGTTAGCCGCCGCCACGAAGTTAGCGGTTGAAACGCTACCGCTGGCAAATATGTTAGGGCTGTTGTGAATGCTGTTGAACCCTGTGAACGGGAAGTGGTCGTTGCCTCTTGGACATCCGCTCTCGCAATAAGCTTGCCAAGTCATTCCCGCTGAGGCCATAGTGTCCATAAGGGTCGGAGCGTTAATGCAACAGCTGTAGCCATCCGATATACCCTGGTCAGATCCCGAGATTAGGGCAGTATAGCAACCTGCCGAGCACCCGTTGATGCTTCTTCCAACCGCCCCATAGCCATGGTAGAGGGGAATCGTCGCACTCGCTGTCAATAGGCTTCCAATGAAAGGAGCATTAGCACTTCCAGTGCCAGTACCCATAACATCGGCATAATTCTGGTTCTCCATCGCCACAACTACAATGCTATCGAAGTAGGTTCCGGATGCTGCATGTACCTGCGGCAGAGCAGGCACTGCTATCATCCCAATAATCAGCAAGATGACGAGTAAATGATTTCTCAACATCAACACTTTCCTTCAAGTTTGACCCTGGCAGCAGTGTCGCGGGGTGTAGATTCCAACGATCCGGTTCTTGATTTCACTCTCAACATTCCTACACGTCCTCGGGCGGGATTTCGACACCCGAGCCGAACGGCCTACTCGCAATGCCGAACGAGAACCAGACTCTTTGTTGTGAGCAAGTTCTTCGGCAAGAAACTAGTATAGAGCACGTTTTCGGTATAGGCGCTACCGAACCTCTTGATTGAGAACCCGGTTCATGTGCCTAGTTACCACTGCAGTCTCAAGTGGACAGCGCCGGGGGATTCGCTAGTCTATTCAGATTCTTTGCGCGATGTAATCCTCATCGGAGCACAACTCTGTTCTCAGCCTTGCCGAAATATCAGTTCTAACAGTTGAATAGTTCATTACCGCGAGATTCTCCTTAGACGATTGCCTTTCTTCCTCCTCGTGTATAGTATCGAACGAGGATGAATGAGATAATGGGGATTGCGACCACGCCCGCGAGCAAGGGAATCGGATCCGCGAGAATATTCTCCAAGTTCGCCAGTATTTCGAACCTAAACAGAACGAACCAGACCACTAGGAGACCGATACCGATTACAAATAATGGAACCTGAAACGGTTTGAGCTGTGGAAGCTTTGGAAGCTTGTCTCTCCTCTGAGTCTCCCCCGCAGCAAACAAGACCGCAACTGCTGCATAGCCAACCGCCCAGACTGGGTTAGACTCTATGAGCTCCGAAAACTGATGCGCATGCGCAAATCCAAATGGGTACGCCAACCAGATTGCGATGACCGCCAAGGAGCCGACTAGGAATCCTCGATCTAAAAGGTGACCGTTCTGCGCGAACCCGTAGACTCTTCTCCAAGGCATGGGCTGGTCACCTTCCCTGAGATCGGGGTCGGCAGCGTTGACGTATCCAAGAACGTCCTCCTGATAGAAGTAAACTTTCACGCTGGGATCAGGCTTCCTCTGGCTCATAGTCTGGTCGTACATTCCTCGTTTCACGAGTCTCGTCAATGGATAGAACCATTCGACGCCTCTGTCTTTCGCCGTCGTGAAGGAATCCTGCAGCATGTGAAGAAAGACCCCTAGTGAGAAGAAAGGATTCACCAAGTAGCCGACAAGTATCATGAAGACATTGTGGAACCTTGCACGGTGATACTGTTCTTCAGCGTAGACCTGTTGCCTGACGTACCAGTATTCTCTGTCAAGGTCAGGAATCAATGTTCCCAGACCGATCAATAATACAATCTCAGGATTATTCCCGAAGAAGACCAGCCCTATAGCCAGTCCGAACGAGAGATGCGAAGGAAGATCCAAGACTCCTTTGGTCAAATGACACCGAAAATAAAAGACTATTACTGTTTCTTGGTTCGCGATGAAACTTCGGGCCAGACCTCGACTAGCCCCAGAGCCTTCCTCCAAGGATTGAGGCGACAATAGCCAATAGCCCTGCAGCGGGCAGAGTCACCATCCAAGCCAACGCCATTCCCCGCAACGCCGATCTTAGGAACTGCCTCCCCTTCCGACCATGATGCCCCGCATTCGCACCCTCGGAGACATGAGTTGTCGAAAAGGCATCGCCAAAATATGATCCGGCAGAAACCAGCAAGGCGGTAGCTGCATGTGCCTTCAACCTGTGCCCGCGGTGGAGTGGAGTGTGCCCGATCAAGGTCTTGGCCACCCTATCCCCCCACACCAATGAGCCGGCTACGACCGCGACACCAACGATAATGTAAGGCAGCAAAACGCCATCTTCTGCGGTGCCCAGTAAAAGGAAAGCTCCTAGAGCAGCCATCTTAGGTGCATCGTTCACACCCCTGGCGAAGGCGACACCCGCGGCTGAAATCCAGTCAGCTGCTCCAAGACGTTTTGAGGAGGAGCCCTCATCGACCTGGGTGTCTCGTTTGCGAAGTAACCTGCTGATAATGTAGACGCCAATCAAAGCGACAAATGGGCCCGCGGCCAGAGGAAGGAGGATCCTCCAGATGAGGAAAGTCCATTCTAGGCTAGATGCACCTAGCAGATAGATGGCTTGCACTACGATTGCCCCGACGATTGCGTGCGTCGTCGAAACCTGAACCCTGAGAAGAGTTGCGATAAGTATCCACGACGCTGCACCTACCAGAGCCGCTAGTATGAAGGAGAACCCAGGCGTAGTTTGGAAAAAGCTCTGGGGAGTGAACGCCGAGAATAGCCTGACCGAAATTATGATTGCTAAGATACTACCCAGGCCACTGAACAAGCCTCCCCAGATGAGGGGGGAGTATCTCGGCTTGAAGGCTGCAGTATCCGGATCCATCATGAGGGCAGTCACACTCTTACCCACGTCGTTCGCTCCATTTCCGAAAGCCAAAGCGAATAGTACCGCCAGCCCAATCTCGACAGTCAACAACAAGAGACGAACACATCCGAGACCTCGTACTTATCGAAGGTTCCTCCTTATCGGGGGAAGCCAGGTAGGGCCCTAGACAATATTTGTCGAGTGGTACCGGGCCCCTCTAAGGGAACTATTCCCCAGTCACCCAGCGATCAGAGTTAAACCGTATCCGAGAGCAAATCCTAGTGCTGGTGAGATAACCCAGCTTGCCATGATGAGGAATACGTTCCTCGAATTCATGACGCGCATCTTGCTTGCTAACCCAGATCCGATAATTCCGGAAGAAACAGTCTCAGTTGTCGACAACGGGACCCCGAGCTGATTCGCGAGTTCGACGGTCCCTGCGCCAAGAAGCTGGGAGTAGAACGCGTTAGGATATCTGAGGCTATAGATCCCCTCTGTCAGTCTACGTAGGGCCCCTCGACCAAGAGCAAGCGCTCCGAGAACGCTCCCAACGCCCACCACAACGGTTGCGATCTGAGGCTGATTGGAGGGGACTCCGGCAATAAGTCCCAAAGCATTGCTGCCAGTAACGTATGCGGAGAGGAAGGCCATCACTACGAGCCCAGCCTTGAGAATTGAGAGTTTCACCCAGAGGTTTCTGGGACTATACCTGTCGTCAAGTGCAACGAAGATTACGCCTAGAGCCGTCGCGACTATGGGCGCGCTCACCCAGAAGATCAGTATGAGAACCAAGTAACTGGTTTCTTGTAACGCTCCAATTGCAAAGCTGACGCCTAGAATTGTTCCCGTCAGCGCTTTTGAGAGAGAGAGCGGGACTTTTGTGAGTTCTCCGCCAACGAATATGAGTAGTGTGGCTAGAAGTATCAAAAATATCTCTGTGCTAGTTTCGGTCGGGAGGAATGCTTCTCTGACCCTGAAGAGTTTAGGGCCCTCAATCGATAATCCGAGCAGGTAGCCTGCAACCGCGATCATGATTCCCGAACGTCTGTTGACCATTCCGCTGCCGATGATGGTCCCGCAACACGCCGAGAGATTGTTCCCACTTACAACTGCTCCCAAGAGCCCAGCTACTACAAGGGATAGAGTGTCGAGAGAAAGATTCAATCCTAGTTTTCCTAAGCGCCGAGACCCTTCATTATTACGATGACGAGGTCCGATGCGTCCTCGCAGCGATCGAGGATATCATCTGCCTCGATCGTGGTCTCGATGTAGTTGTGGAAGGAAGCGTAGTCAAGAACTTCCCAGGACCCGTAGATCTCGTCAAGCATATTGTCCTTGACATCGTCTCCCTGTTCTTCCAGCCGTTCAATTCTCTTAGCTAGTTCAAGTGATTCTTTCATGTCCGAGCCCGCGACGCTGAAGAGCTTCCGAAGACCTTGAAGCTGGACGAGTCCGATCTCTATCAAGCGAACCTGGTCTTTCCGGATGATGGCGTCGAATTCTTTGGCTTCTCGGAGGGGCCTCTTGGTCACTCTTCTTATTTGCCGGGAAAGAGCGTGGGCTCTGTCAAGAACACTATCCACAGAGTCAGCCAGTCTCTCGAACTCTCTCATAAGAATCGCCGATATGGAGCCTTTCCCGAACATCTCCTCGAGCGATTGGACTATCGTGTCTCCCTGTTTCTCTAGGAGACTAATCCTGTTAGTGCATGTTTCAATGTCGGATAGCCCGTTGGGTGAGTTGGTAAGTATTTTGATTAGAAGGTGCAACGATTCCTCGCCGAGGCTTGCGAGCTCGTCGATTCGGGTAAAAGCGTCCCTCTCGCCCAGTTGGAAGAAGCCCTTGACTCGACGAATCACCTGGTTCATAACATTCATTTCTCTGGTGGGGAAAGAGAGATGGTAACCTCTAACGACTCTGACAGTGCATCCCTCCGGGAAGAGCTAGAAAAGAGTGCTGTATCTCTTTCATCCCGAGACCGCGCTCGTCACCATAAGCTTAGAGACGAAGCAGTAGAATCAGATTTGCAATGGCCAAATCGATTATCGTCAACGGTATGGACCTCTTTGCGAACCGGACGAAACTCAACCTTTGTCTGGGCTTGTTTAGAATGTTAAGGGCGACAAGGTTGGAAGCGGTCCCGATGGGCGTGGCCATTCCTCCCATCCCGGTTCCGATTGCAAGCGCCCATGCAAGTGGCGCGATGGGCACGCTGAGCGTATTGGCCATGGCGCCGATTACAGGTATGAAGACCGTAGCCAAAGGTACATTGTCCACGACCTGTGATACTAACGCGGTGACCCACAGAACCAGGGTTACGGAAAGCGCTAGGTTTCCTCCTGAGACTTGGATCATTTCGTTTCCTAGCATCGAGAGAACTCCCGTCTTTCCGAGGGCGGCGACGAGTATGAAGAGTCCACCAAAGAAGAAGAATATCTGCCAGTCAATTCTAGCGAGAACGTGCTGGACCTCGTTCGACCGGGACGACTCGTAGACAAGTATCAGGAAAGCTGGGAGAAGAGTTGCTAGAGCAGCTGAGACCCCGAGAAAAGTATGAACCACGAGGAAACTGACGGCCAGGACTAAAGATACGAGGCTAACCCGTAGAAGCCCCCGATCCTTCACCGCCTCAGCGGGGCTACGCAAGTCGAGCACCTGTTTCTGCCGATGACGTCTCATTGCGTCCCGATGGAGAAAATTCCGATTTTTCAGGTACAGTAGCCCGCCGTTAACAGCGATCGCAGCTATAGCGATGGGCGCTGTGTTCTGAAGAAACTGGTTGAAGGTCAATCCTAGAGAGGATCCGATAATGATGTTTGTTGGATCCCCTACCATCGTGGCTATTCCGCCTATGTTTGCGGCGAGAACTTCGGCAATGACGAATGGGACAGGGTCGATCTCTAGTCCCTCAAACACCTCGACGGTGAGCGGAACGATGAAGAGCGCAACAGTCACGATATCCAGCAGCGAGGCCATTCCCGCGGTCATGAGAGGTAGAAGGATGTACATGCGGATGGGATGGGCGTCCACGGATCTCGCGAGGTGTAGTCCCATCCATTCGAAGAATCCTGCTTCACGGAGTGATGAGGCTATGATGAACATCCCTAGCAGTACTCCAAGCGCTTGCCAGTTGATTGCCGAGGATAGATCGGATTCGGTGAGAACACCCGTGCCCACCATTAGGGTCGCTCCGAGTACCGCTGCAGAGGGTTTGTGGAACCTGTCTGAAAGAATGAGAAGGTATGTGCCGATGAAGACTCCGATAATAATGACGCCTACTGGCGTGGAGAGAACCAAATTCCTCCGCGGCTAAAGGCATGTTTCATAAAAAAGCCTCTGGCATAAAGTCCGAGCTGATTTTTCTGCCTAGCCTTCCTCGGTCGTGAAGCGGGGTAGGCCGATGAGGATCATTCTGTTTCCTTGCAGAGAAGGCTTTTCGTGCCTCTCTAATTCCGTTATGGTTTTGTTGATTCTCTTGAGTTCTGCTAGAACATGCTCGTAGGCTTTGTCTGACAGAATTGAATAGGAGAGTGTGATTCGTTCCTCAGCGACTGACTTTGCAATTTGTTTCAGTGTCGTATCGTCAGCCCGGGCTATCTCTTCGGCCATTAGTCGAAAGTCCAGTCCTATGGACGCGAGTGTGGATTGTAGAATAGTTTTCAGCTCCTCAGGTCTTGCGGCCTTGAGCCTTTTTCTCTGCTCGGACGGGTCTAGGGCTTCGAAGAACCTCCTGTCTAATTGGTAGTACTTTTCGACGTAGTTCTTCTTGACGAGAGTTTCGGGCTTTGTGAGAAGACCGTCCTTCACCATTTGACCTACGAAATGGTAGAGGTTGGCTTTGCCGACTCTGACGAATTTTGACATCTGGGTTACCGTCATTTTGCGATGGTGAGTAAGGAGCATTAGGATACTGAGCTTCGTGGGATTTTCAAGCGTGTTCAAGAGAATCTTGTAGATATCTGGCTTCGACATTACCAGAAGACTCAAATACGCGTCAATATAATTGTTACGTATCAAGAGAGTTTATACGTATGACCTCCATCCAGACAGAGTCGCAGAAACCTAGCTTTCGTCGGGTCCTATCCAATAGATCCTTCAGCCTTCTCTGGATCGGTCAAATGGTTTCCCAATCTGGAGACTACATCTTCGATGTGGTCGCACTCTGGCTCGTCCTGCAGCTTACCGGAGACATTTTCAAAGTAGGACTGACCACAGCAACCATTCTCCTCCCCCCAGTTGTGATAGGCCCTCTGGCGGGGGTCTATGTCGACAAGTTCAACCGTCGAGACATCATTCTCGGTAGCAACATCTTCCAAGCGGCAACAGTTGCAGCTATCGCAGCTCTCTACGGAGTTGGAGGTCTCAGCTTCCCCATTCTACTCGTCCTATTGTTTCTCTTGAATGCCGGTGCCCAGTTTGTCAGACCCTCCGTCACCGCGACCATTCCTGGGCTTATGGCCAAAGAGGATCTTGCCGCTGCAAACAGTCTATTCACAATCAGCTCATCCCTAAACCAGATTGCCGGATTCGGAATAGGGGGATTACTGGTCCTATTATTGGGAGTAGAGTTACCGATCTACTACGACAGCTTCACTTTCATATTCGCTGCTGCTAGCGTGGTCTTGATAGCTCGATCCGTCCTTGATGTTCCCCCCATCACACCTTCAGCATCCAGTTTCGATGGCGGGAATCCTTCATCGTTCAAGGACAAGTTTCTCCAGGGACTCCGGTTCATACGAACAAGTCGCCTCCTGTTGGAGATCATTGCTCTAGCCTTAGTCCTCAACTTTTTCGGTGGAGGCATCCAAGCGCTCATAGCGCCTTACGCGAAGATAGCTGTCCACGGGAACGCGGGAACTTACGGTGCAATGCTAGCAGCATTGTCCCTCGGGACAGTGATCGGCTCCATCGCGGTCGGTAAGATAGAAGCACGGAAGTATGTAGGAAAACTCTTGTTCCTCGGCGTCTTGGGAACAGGAGCCTCCGTGGCTCTCATCGGGTTCACAACAGTAGCTGTTTACAGTATAATCCTCATGCTAGTAATCGGCGTTTCTCTGGCCTTCGCCAATCTCCCGCTCCAAGTGCTCATCCAGGCGAAAGTCCCGGGCAACTTGCTGGGACGCGTCTTCACATCCCTGGGAGCCCTTGTAACCATAGCAACCCCGATTGCCGCGGTCACAACCGGCAGCGTTGCCAGCTCTCTCCAGATCGGTCCAACCCTACAGCTTTACGGGGTTCTCATGTTAATCGTAACCGCAGGGGCATATTTCGTCTTCCAAGAGGTAAGAGAAGCGAAGTACTGAGAGAGTCCACTGCTAGTCTTCTACGATAAGAGAATCAATGGTGACGAAGTTCATGGAACTCAGCTAGGTCATTAATCGCCTGATTGTCAAGAATTCTTTCAGCTTCATCGTCTGGCGGACTGAGATGCTTGTCAAAGTTTCCCGACTTTAGGTTCTTGACCAGATGAGCGAACTCGTGGGCTAAGGTTAGAAGGGGCTCGCGTGACGCCTTGAAGACAGTGATCAGAAATTCGGAGAGACCGTTCTTTTCGCGGTACGAGAGCAGCCCCTCATAGTATCCAGCCCTACTACCTTTTAGTGGTGGAGGCGGTCTAGAGCTGTACTCTACGAACAACCTGTTCCTATCAATCCGGTACTTCTTGCATAGAAACTCTAGGAAATCTGTGAACTGGTCGGGGTATTCAGTAGCTTCCACGCGCGTCACATCATTCAGGGACGCTTGAAAAGCCACATGTCCAGCACGTTCCACGCGATAGGCGTACTATACCCGTTCCAAGTTACGAAAAACCATGCGAACCAGAACAACTCTACGAACACCAGCCGTCGCGGCTTGTTGAAGAGGGAAAATTTGCCTATTTCAAGCCCTAATCTCGAGTCTGGAGCATGCCTCAATTCTCGCCCTAGAATCGTTCGTGAATGGTTCTAGATTTCCCATTATTTTACCTTTTGATCAGAGCCCGGATCATGCCCTGAATCGCAAGACTCGCCCGTTATCACTGCCAGACAGAAAATTTCCTCTAGAAAAGGAGTAGGGGGGTATTGCACAGAACATCTCACGACGCAGAACCGGTTGAAAGGCGAGTTCCACGCACAGTTTTGAGCATAGTTTTTTATCGACACTACAATAGCCGAGGCCGCATGCCACATCACCGGTACAAGCTTCCTGATCTTCCATACGCGTACAACGCGCTCGTCCCGACAATAAGCGAGGAAATAATGCGGTTACACCATGACAAACACCACCTCGCATATGTAAACGGCGCCAACGCCGCCCTAGACAAGCTTCAGAAGGCCCGCGAGACAGGATTCGCAGGGATCGACGTCAAAGGAATCGAGCGAGACCTCGCCTTCCACGGTTCAGGCCATACAATGCACAGCACCTTCTGGCCCAACATGAAACCGAACGGTGGAGGAAAACCGGGCGGCAAGATAGCTGACCAGATTAACACCGACTTTGGCAAATGGGACTCTTTCAAAGAACAGTTCAGCACCGCCGCCAAACAAGTCGAAGGAAGCGGCTGGTCCGTCCTAGCATACGAACCATGGACCCAGCAGTTGATCACCCTCCAGGCCGAGAAACACAACGACCTAACAGTCCAAGGAATAGTCCCAATACTCGTCCTCGACGTCTGGGAACACGCCTACTACCTGCAGTACCGAAATGACAGAGCTGCCTATGTCGACGCTTGGTGGAACGTAGTCAATTGGGACGATGTCGAAAAGCGTCTTGAAAAAGCAAGACGATAAACGCGTACTCCAAGCTCGAACCACTTTCCATTTTTTCTTTTTCAAGTCACCTGAGATCTTGTACGTTAAATTCTGGAAACAGAAGACAATTCTAGAGTTCTAACATTCTTCTGAAGGTCATTGTCATAGGCCAATTTGAAGCGCCACGGCGGCTCTCGTCCCCTGAAAACGTGTCCTGCGGTGACCATTGCGAACGCTAGCTCCTTCTTCTGACCACGCATGTGAGGACCAGCTAGTTTGGCTACTTGGATGGCTCGGAATCCTTCGGCGTAAGTATGCCAACGTTTCCTCTTCTTATCGTAGAAGGGTGTCGCACCCATTAGTTTCGCCGCATATGCAATCACCGCTCCATCATTCATTATGACGCTGATCTTCGCTCGCCACTCGTCGTTCCCGTAACTTGCCCAGAGAACTGATCCCTCGCCTTCTATGATTCCCGCCAGCCAAGCTCTGTCCTCTCTGCGAGGAAGCGCTCGTGTTACCTGAGCCTGAATTTTCTTCTTTCGAACGCGAATACTAAGTATCGCTGACTTCTGCATGTTCCATTGCACCTAGTACAGAACGGACCCACTTGCACGATGCCGTCTTTTCTCGTACTGGTCAACGAAACTATTCGATGTGATCTCAGAATTCTCCGCCGCGTGACCTGGAGAAGAATGATCGCCCCAGCTACTTTCACCTGTGATGGAATGTCGTCAACTGGGATGACGTAGAGAAGAGACTAGAAAAGGCCAGACGCTAACTCCTCCAAGTCCTCTTCCTCTTCCTTTTTCTTCGCAAGAATCACAGGCTTCGCCGCCCTCTTCTTGATCCTGACCGTGGAAGCAGGCAAAGGCTTCCCATGCCCCGGACAGATGATTTGAGGTCCTAGGTCTAGGACGCGTTTAACACTCGCTAGGGTCTGGGGAATACTCTCCATAAGCAGAGGCTCTACAAGCCGGCCCCGACGAGCTCGCAAGAGATCTCCAACTATAGCCACACTAGACTGGTTGAGAAAGAGCGTAACCGACCCCTTCGTATGTCCTGGTGTCCAGACTACTGACCCGTCCAGGCCAACCTCTTCCAATACTGACTCTTCGTCTGCCGCAAGATCCACGTGCGCGGTCTGGAACTTGATGATCCGAAAGAGCTTCAGTGTCCAATATCCAAGCGTCGTTAGCTTTCTCACGATTCTTCCATAGAGACTCCAAGCGCCTGGAGCCTGTATCACCAAGGTCCCAGCCGCGTATGGCTTCTCGAACGGATGTGAAGCAAGCTTCGCCCCGGTCCGTTTCTTCAATGCCGCGGCACTTCCAATGTGATCCAGGTGCCGATGCGTCAACAATACGAGCTTCAAGTCCGATGGTTTCTTTCCGAGCTTTGCAATAGCTTTGAGAATTCCATTCTCACTGCCGGGCAGTCCGCTGTCTACAAGCACAAGCCCTCTTGGAGCTTCAACGAGGTATGTGTTCGCCGCTCTTGCCGGAACCCTATAGACTCCTTCAGCGACCTTGCGCAACTAGAGAGACTTCCTTTCCCTGCGGCTCAAAGCCAGTGTTTTTTCTCTTGAATCTTCTCGGCTCACAGACTCTCCAGCTTTCGTGTTTGATCAATCTATACCCGATTTAAGAGTGGTGAACCGACCGCACCGCATCACCAGTCCATTAGGCTAAGAAAGATCCGTGAATGCTTAGCGAGCGTTTAGCTTCTCTATCTCTCCTACCAGATCAAGAATCTCCGGCATAGAGCAAGGATCAAGATCAGGCCTGCGCATATACGCGGCCGCAGTAGCGTTCGCGAACACAAGTCGTTCTCTATGGTCGAGCCCGATCCCTTGAGCCAGGATGTCACCAGCATTCCACGCATCCCCCGCCCCAGTGACCTTCAACGGAGCTGACCTTGCAGAGAGGACTCGTTCTCTCTGGCCGTCGACGAACGTGGCTGAGAAGGCGGCAGTGTGAAGATCGACCCTGCTTCCAAGCATGCTGAATACGCTGGCGGCCTGGAATAGCGGATTCGTCTCATCCCCCTCAAACCCGCCAGTTTCCTCGGTAACCGTGGAGGCGAGTTGGGTAAGCTCGTTCTCGTTGACACTTAGAACATCAACGAGTCCTTTGGACAGGACCCGCTCGTTGAGCTCTGGAAGCTCGCTCGCCCTCGACGTAGGGTCTCCAGGGTCAAAGAAAGTCACCCCTTTTCCCTCCGTCTTGGCGGTCCGAAATACAGTCTCGGCAAGCTCTGTCCCTTTCAGGTTTTGGTTCCAGTTGAAAACGCAGACAAAATCAGCCTCCCGAATCAGTTCCTTATCCTCCTCATCCAGTTTCTCGGGTCCGAAACTCGATAGCGAGCCTGGATCACTAGCCATGATGTTCACCCGTCTGCCTGAATATTCCGTTTCGAAGGCAAGGGTCCTCGACATAGTCCCGGTTGATCTTACTCGGGATAGATCAGCCCTTTTCAGAAAATGAGAGAGAGCAAGTTTTCCGAAATCGCTGGTCTCAATTATTGGAGATACGTTGACTCCAAGCTTCAAGAGCTGGGCAGAGAAGTTCGACGCGTTGCCTCCCCTTCCGACGAGGTGCTTCCATCCTAGAATGTTCCCGCCTCCCCTTCCAGCCACATCAACCATGGCCTTGGCCATATCGTCAAGCTTGCCTGGATACGCGAGAATGTAGTCTAAGAAGAAGTCCGGCATAGCGACCACCTTGAATGTCGGCTTCTCAGCGAGCTTTTCCTTCAGCACGGAAATGGGCTGAGACGCCTTGGTCGACATCGTAATCGATGATATTTTCCTACTATTAGTTGATAAGGCTGGGCCAGGGTGATCCGAAACCGGTCACAGAATATGACCCAGGGACAGTCCCGCCCGATAACAAGACAGAAGATTCACGAGCTATGGTCCCGAATCGTCCGGATCGCAAGATTCGACAAAGACGCCTTCCGTGAACTCAAGGAGGACAAAAGCGCCACGGGACAAGCTGTCGCTGTTCTACTGATAGTAGGCTTATCCTACGGCCTTGGTTACAGCATCTTCACAGGTCTCCAAACAAACAGCCTGTCACTCAACCAGCTGATATCGGGCACCATAGCCAACATGATCTTCACTGACTTCGCCGCCTTCATCTGGTCGGCAACAGTGTTCCTGGTTGGAACAAAACTGTTCCAGGGAAAAACAGGCTTCTGGGAACTCGCCCGGCCACTCTTCTTCTCTGCAGCCCCAGGGGTACTCTTCGTCCTTATCGCAATACCTGTCAGACCAATAATCATTGCAACAACAATCATTGCTTCAGCCTGGATAGTCTCCGCTGAATTTCTTGCGCTGAAGAGTGCAATGGGTTTCAACACACAACGAGCTCTCCTGACATCCGTCGTCGGACTGCTAACTCTCATCTTCATCCAGATGACCATCTAAGTCATCTTTCGCCGCCGTTCGACCAGTTTCAACAGTCCAAGAGGTCGTGGCGATAGAGAGCCGATTCACCTGAGTCGAAGTAGATCGCCGTTTTTCCCATGAGTTGATAAGAGCGAGACTGTGAGAATACTGGAAAAGGGAGAACCACCACTATGACTGGACATTCCGGCTCCAAGCAGGATTTCAACCTGAGAAAGATGGGATCTCGAATGTTGAAAGCAGCTAGGTTCAACGGAGAGACCTTCAGAGAGCTAAGAGATGACACAACTGCAACCGCACAATCACTGTCTCTCGTAGCAATGGTCGGACTTTGCTACGGTGCAGGACTGGGCCTCTTCGGTTTTTTCATCGTCGGAATATCCTTGCTCGAAATTCTCACAATTACGCTGATAGGCTTGCTCGCAGCGATCGTGATTGCACTGGCATGGTCAGTTACATCTCTCCTGATTGTAAGGAAACTCTTCCGTGGAAATATTGGCTACTGGGCTTTCGCTCGCCCATTTTTCTTCTCCTGGGCGCCCGGGCTTCTTTTCATTCTCATGTCCGGACCGGTCCCCATTCTCTTCGAAATCGTTCGGGCGACGAGCACCGTTTGGATAGGCATAGCTAGCGTATTTGGTGTAAAAAACACGGTAGGCATCAGCACTCAGCAAAGCATGCTGACATTCATAACCAGCACAGTATCTCTCCTCTTTGTCGGCACAATCGTCCTTTCCCTCATACAATTCCTGATTATCAAGTGAATCCAAGAACTATTTGCTAGAGTCGGGACCAGTCGTCGCCCTCGAGGCCTGGATTTTGGATTTCATGAAAATCTCCATGGCCGGATCCTTCGTCATATCATGATCTTTGTAGAGGTGGTCTTGCAGCTCGTAATAGGTTGCGAAAGTCCTCTCAATACCCTTCACAGAACAAACGAAGCAGAGGATCTTATCTTGAACCATTCGCCCGGCACGATTCCTTATTGAGCGAATAGCGTCAACTTGGATAAAAAGAGACTTTTCGATCTTGGAATGAGAAGTTAACTAGTCGCGACGGAAAACACAGGGGAGAAAGTTGACCGAGAAGTCTGGAGGCTTCATCAAAGACCCAATCCATGGCTATGTCCGAATAAGCCAGACCGAGAGATCGATAATCGATACCGAACCTGTTCAAAGACTCAAGCGAATACGGCAACTTGCCGGCTCAGAGTTCGTCTACCCAGCAGCAAATCACACCCGGTTCGAACATGTCATCGGTGCTATGCACTTGGCCGGGGCACTGGCTGAAGCACTCCCGGTAGATCTGTCTCAACACCAACAAGAACAGCTGCGCTTAGCCGCGCTACTTCACGATATTGGGCATGGACCCTTTTCCCACGTCTTCGAGTCGCTCCTGGTGAAATATCTAGCCAAGAATCACGAAGATTTTGTTCCCTGGCTTGTGAATGAGACGGAAATTAGTCAGAGGCTTGAGTCCGCGGACATAGACCCCAAGATTCTGGGGAGATTGGCCATTGGAAAGTTGTCGGATAAGAAGCAGCCATACTTGGACCAGATAATTAGCAGCGGCGTCGATATCGACAAAATGGACTATGTTGTTCGAGATTCCTTTCACACGGGAGCAGGATATGGCTCGATCGACGTACATCGGCTATTATACACAATGGATATTGTAGAAAACAACCTTTCAGTTGATGGAACAGCGGTAGCAACGCTTGAGAGCTTCCTACTCGCACGATTCGAGTCCTTTCGAACAATATACTTCCACAGAGCCTCACGGGCAGTTCAGATCATGATCGTGAAAGCTCTAGAAGGCGCAAGAGATGAGCTCAGACTCTTGGACTTTGACCGACCCGAAGACTTTCTCAAACTTGACGACTACAAGGTGTGGACAGAGCTGAAGGAGTGCAAGAACTCCAGGAAGATCATGCATGACCTCGAAACCAGAAGGCTCCTAAAATGCGCCTATGAACACACCGTTTTTTCCCGCGAAGAGAAACTGTCCGATGTGATTGCAAACGAACATGCTCGTGCGGATGTTGAAAAGGAGATTGCTAGAAAGGCGAAGATTACTTTGGAAGATGTGATCATCGATGCACCTACCCTACCTTCGGTCCCGTATCACAGTACGGCAGATTTGCAGCCAGTGGACATACCCGTGTTCAGGCATTTGCCTAACGGAAAGAAAGAGATTGTTCCGCTGTCAGATGCATCT
Source organism: Crenarchaeota archaeon 13_1_40CM_3_52_17 (assembly GCA_001918745.1). Lineage (GTDB taxonomy): Archaea > Thermoproteota > Bathyarchaeia > 40CM-2-53-6 > 40CM-2-53-6 > 40CM-2-53-6. The sequence continues at coordinate 15,927 of MNGN01000016.1, forward strand.
AGGATCGTCGGAGTACTTCAAACGTTCATGAACATAGTGAGAGTCTACACCAAGGAGCCTTACCGTTCAAGAGTTGAAACCGCCGCGCGCCAGATTCTTGGAGAAGGTTCACACTCAGGCAAGACTTCCCGCTAGTTGTGAGGCTCGAACGCCTCAATCCTGTCACTTCCTTGGAATTCTACAAGTTACATCAGCACTTTATTTCAACCCATGAAATGATGTTGATATCCCGAGAAACCGTGGTGTCCAGACTGCCTAAGTTCATGCAAACGCTCGACGACATAATTTATCGCGAACTCGAAAAGATCGCGAAGCGCCGCGGAATAACAATTCAGGAATTGATCAGGGCAGTCATAGTTCCAGAGTGGATCCAAGGACTCAATGGCGTAGAGGTCAAAGATCCTTCCCCAGCCAAACTGAATAGCTGGCGTTAGTTTCCACCAATTCTAGAGCCAAGAGTCTAAGCGAGACAGCACGCGACCGACAACACGGGAAAATGTCTTCTTTCCTACTTAAGAATCGCGGGAACAAATTGTAGATCATGTTGTAACACAGAGGATAACGTCGGCCCGACTACTGTCTTTTCTCAGTGAGTAATATGTCAAAAGATAGACGAACATTCTCTCCTACCGTCCAGAACATTCTCTCAATAATCATTCGTAGGATGACTATTCGATGAGCGTTGAGAGATTGGATGATACTGTGGCAGCGATTGCTTTCGCTGCTACGGTCATCACCATCGCGGTAGGATTCCTGTTCAATCTCTAGCGGAAGCAGAGTCGGCACTAGAGCTAGACCGGACCTTGTCAAGCAAGCCAGCATAGAGGCGGAGTGCCTCGCCTTCTGAGAGCTTAGTGTTTACCGATACAATGCTCATCTTGTTGTAGATTGCAGCAACTCTCTCCGATAGAGCCCTTGTGACAATTAGGTATTTTCCTCCGAGGAGAACCGACGAGGTTCCCGCGCCTGCCTCCGTTAGCCTTGGAGTCGAGACTGCCAAGGTGCCAATTTTCATTGAATCTTCGTAGCAGAACGCCAAGACCGCGTTTTCTAGCTGGAGCAAGCTTACCTTGTGGACAACGCCATTCTGTTCCAAACTTGCTTCGAGCAAATCGCTTCAACTCACTCGTTGTGTTCATCTACTATAAAATGAGTGGAAGAAAGAAGAGGCCATTTCCAGACCAGGCTAAAATATTTGGAAAGATGGAATTATTATCTCGGCTACGTAATGTAGCGATCCTTGCCTTCCTCAGGTTTTTCCTCGCCTTCCTTGGACTCTTCAACCTCTGTGTGTCTGAAATGTTCCATCTTCTTGCGCATGTCCTCAATCTCCGTGTCCAACTCTTTCAAGTCTACTGGAATATTCACAAGTCCCGTCAACATCTGGATCACCGCTCTCGCTGCTTCCAGATCCGGGTAAGCGCCTGTTGTGGCCCCCAAGAGGCCTGCGCATGATAGACTGCGTTGCCGACCTATGCCAAGTATCACGCCTGCTGCTCCTGTAACCGCGCCGCCTTTTGCGAGTTTTGCTCCCATCTTTTTCAGACGTTCTCCCAGTAGAGCTTCTCCCACAACGGCGTAGACTGCTCCTACATCGTTTCCGGAACGAGTTCCGTATCCACCCATGGTGTAAACGGCTTTGCAGCCGAAGCGCTGCGCAAAGTCGAGAACGATGCTTGCCACCTCGTACTGTCCCGTTACACTTGGCTGGGCGTCTCCGGTGAGGAGGATTACGTTGGGGTCTTTTTCACCGTAACCGTAGAATTCGTATCTTGGAAGGGAGTAGGTTCCATCTTCTGAAATGTTGATGCCGAGGTTGCCATCGGGGAAGAGCAGGTAGCTTGAGTATAATTCCGCCATTTTCACGGGCTTCAGTTTCTCGATGAAATAGTCCACTGCGACCTTTCCGACATAGCCGAGTCCTGGAAGGCCTTGAATCAGGACGGGCTCCTTTAGTTCCACTTGAGCAAGCTCGTGTACTCTAGTGTCACTAAGCAATTGAGAAGCCATGAAGAAGCGCTTTCGGGCTTCCGCGGGCTCTGTGGCTTATAGTCATTTCGTAGAACGCTGAGAACAAGTGGAGCGTGAAAATGGATGCGGCTTGTTGGATTGGACTGGCCTAAGGAGCTCGGGAGCTAGTGCTCTCCTTTCGAGGTAGCGCTTGCGGGCATCAGGGCCCTCAGCTGGGTGCTGGCTCTCAGTAGTTCTCCGGTTACAGCATAGTAGGCTCGGCTTCCGAGTGGTATGAATTTCAACGCCTTCGACAATTGCTTGATGTAGATCTTGAGTTCTTGCGGATCGCGTCGTTGTCGAGTTTGAACATCAGGCGTTTCGAACTCATCCTCGCGAGACTTAATGGTGAGCCGTTCTTTCCTTTTTGGCACACTTCCCCATTCCTATCCGCTTTCGACCTCGCTAAATGTAATGAGGATTCTGTATCTGCGACCCTGGTGGCCGCGGAATTATCGGTGACTCCGATTGTTGGTGCGCCGATAGATCATGTTCTGACTATCAGAGTCGGGAACTTAGGGAGAGAGTTAAAATAGCTTGAATCGTTCCTCCACGATTACTTCGGAACGGAAAGTGACTCTCTCATGAGCTGTGCACCATTTGTATCATCACCCCACGATGTTGTTAAGAAGATGCTGGAGGTTGCAAGAGCAAGCAAGGACGATGTTCTCTGCGACCTTGGCTGCGGCGACGGCCGGATACTAACGACAGCGGTCAAAGATTTCGGCATCAAGGCTGCCGTTGGCTACGAGATTAGGGAGGATTTGTTCAAGCAGGCCTCTGGAGAAGTTGAAAAGCTCAAGCTAATCGAAAAGGTGCATATTTTCAACAAGGACCTTTTCCAGGCGGACTTGAAAGAGGCCACTCTAATTACCTTGTATCTTACGACGTATGCGAATGAGCGGTTGAAGCCGAAGCTGAGATCGGAAGCGCGACCTGGTTCGAGGATTGTAAGTCATGACTTTATGATTAATGGTTGGAAGCCTTCGCGGAAGGAGAACTATAACGAGCACACGATCTACGTCTACTCGATTCCCGACGCGTATTCGATCTAGGGCTCATATCCGACCTCTTCGAATCTTGAAGACAGCATAACTGCTCCAAGTTCTACGGTTCTCGGCCTCGTCTCGGTCGTTGTTGTGACGCGAACGGTACTGTTCCGGATTCGGACGATTCTTCCGATCGCGAGTAACATTTCCTTCTCGTCGAGTAGTCCGGCGAGAGTTCCTCTATGTGTTGAAGCTTGATCGATTCTTTGTTGTCGAGGTTTGTTGAAGGTTCTGAGTTTGATCGTGTTGAGGTTGAGATCTAGATGTTTGGGGTTCTGGAGGAATCTCCTATATCCTTCTTCCCGTGTCCTTTTCCTTTCTTCCCGGGTTCTTGTCCGGGCGAATGGTGAAGCTTCAAGCCTCAGGGTTGTGTATTGTGACTGCTCAAGGATGGGATCAAGCTCGCTGTTAGAGCTCAGGCCGAGTACGAGGTTTGGCTGAAGGGAATTTAGGAGCTGGAGCTTGTAGCTGGCCGCTTCCTCGCCTCTTACCCATCCGTCGGTGTTTACGGTTGTGACGTCGCTTTGCGTTGCGATCTCGTCTTTGAGGTGCGTGATTGATTGTACGAGCTTGGCTGGGACTGAGGAGGGGCTCGTGTCCCCGATGAAGTATGATCGCTCCGGTTTCAGGTCCTGAAGGCTGAGGATGTGGTTGGAAACTGTTGAAGAGCTGATAGTCGTTGGTGGACCAATGTCGGCTTGACCAACGTCTCCATCAATGATGCTGGTCCTAATTCCTTGGTCAAAGCACTTGTTGGCGAGGTAGGTGGAGAGGGTTGACTTTCCAACATCGACATCTCCCAGAACCACAACCAGTCCTCGCGATTGTATCAGGATGTCGCCTGCTTCCCGCCAGCTTGTGGGAATGGTCGAGCCGTGGACTTGTCTGTGACCGCCGTCTTCACCTATCTTTATTCGGAAGACAGCCTCGGTATCGGTCTCAATCGGGATTCTTCTCAGTTTAGGGACAACAATTGGGTCTCCGGTTCGGATTGGAGCGCCCAGCGCCGAGGCTTGACCTTCCTCGAGAGTTATAGTTGCGGGACCGTCAACAAGTAGGGTATTGCCCGTTTGGAGCCTAGCTTGGGGGAAGTGTCTTCCTCCTAGACAGAGTTATTCAATCCCTGCCAGACTTTCGCTCTCGATAACAAGTCGGTAGGGTCTTGATTATGGAAAGGTTGAGCACGGGGGTTAGCGGGCTGGACCGGTTGCTGAAGGGCGGCTATACCATTCGAACGATCAACTTGGTCTACGGGGAGGCGTCGACTGGGAAGACTGTTCTGTCGATGCAATCCGCTCTGGCGGCGGCGGCGAGGGGCTTGAAGGTTTTCTTCGTCGATGCTGATCTCTCCTTCTCCGTTCAGAGGCTTGAATCGCTCGATCGAGGGAAAGAGCTTGCTGAGAATGTTGTAGTGTTTCAGCCCGAGGAGTTTCGTGAACAGATCCGGATCACGGAAAGCCTCGAGGTCCTGTTGTCTAAGACCCCGGCTTTGTTGGTGGTTGACTCGATGACTGGTCTCTACCGTGCTGATCTAGAGAAGCCTGGGACGGTTTTTGTTAACAATCGTGAGCTTAACAGGCAGCTTGCTTATCTCTCCGATCTCGCTTCGAGGTTCGAGCTTACTATCTTGTTGACCGGGCAGGTTCACAGCCAGCCTAGCCGTGGAAGCTGGCTTATCGCGCCTGTTGCGACTAGGTCGCTTAGACACTGGTCGTCAACGATCTTGAGATTGCGCCAGACGCCTCGGAGAGATGTGAGAGAGTGCATTGCGGAGAAGATGGATGGTCGAGAGGTTACTGGTCCGAGGGTGCTTTTCAGGATCGGTAATGCGGGGATAGAGGATGTGTAGCGTTTGGTTCATAACTGTCCACGGTTGACGGGGCGTGTTCAAGCGCTAGGGGATTTGTTCTGGAAATAGTTCTGGATGCATTATTGTTCATTGGGCCTTCGTATGTCGCGAACGCTGCTCCTCTCCTCCTCGGTGGCGGTGCTCCTCTGGATGGGGGAAGGAACTTTTTCGATGGTCAGAGAATCCTCGGAGCTCACAAGACGGTTCGTGGATTGTTCGCGGGGATCGTGGCTGGCTCACTTGTGGGACTTGCCGAGTCATCAGTTGACAACCGCCTTCTACTCGGCGGCTTCATGATTGCACTGGGAACCGTTCTCGGGGATCTTCTAGGGGCGTTCTTCAAACGGCGAGTCCAGATAAAACCGGGTGAGCCGCTTCCGATCGTGGACCAGCTGGATTTCGTGTTTGGAGGCCTGCTCCTCGGACAGCTCTTATTCCCGATGAACTTGCTCTCTATCCTGATCGTGATTGTGGTGACTCCGCCTATTCATCTCGGGACAAACTATGGGGCGTTCAAGCTGGGACTGAAGAGGACGCGCTGGTAACAGAATTCTCAAATCCCTTCTGGCCGTGAGCCGTTCTAGAAATGCCAACCTCCGCGGCGAAAAAGGCCCAAAGAAAAGGCCTGTTGGTTCTCTTGGTAATCGTAGGCGTCGCAGCTGTTCTTGTAGCACCGCCAGCGTTGGCTGGAGGCTTCACTGTTCCCGTTGCCAAGGTAGTCTTCGGTGAGAGGACAGGTTCACTTGTAGCAACTAGCGCGAATACAACGGTTCAGGCGATGACGGCTTACGAGTACGACTTCTCTGTCCGTGCTGGGGGAATGCTCAGGACGAGCGACACGAGCGTGTCAAGCTCAAACGGTAATACAACCATCACGATAGATCTGAAACTAACTAATCCTTCAGGTCAGACAACAGATCTTGGTAGTACGAAAATCAATGGAGGAATAGGAACGAGAACGCATACCGCCTACTTGTCCATTGACCAGGGCGTCAGGGTCTCGGGTTCTTACGTGCTAAACGTCGACATTACGGCAAGCGTTACTGTGGGAGGAATATTGCAGGCCAACCTCTCGACTGCCGTTAGTACCTCGTTCACAATATCGTAGTGCGATCCGTCCCATAGTCTTGCGTCGCGAGATGCTCTGCTCTTATCCCCACCTCTTTCTGAACGGGGAAATTTGCTGTCTGGCGTGGATAATCGCCGAGACTCGCGATTCAGGGCACAGTCTGGGCTTAGATGCTGGGGCAAAAAGACGGTAAATCTAGGCGCAGTTCCCGAACGATTCATGGAGGTCGTAGCGACCACATTCTAGATTGGTGATAAGGGTTGATTCTGGGCGATTTCTTCAATTCTCCGAAAGCCGCGACAGCGCTAATCGGGAGTATCAGGTGTTGGTGGGGGTTTGTCTAGGCGGAGTTGGCGAGCTAGGAGGATATGACGCTGGAACGGTTGGAGCAGGGAGAGGCGCGAAGAGACGAGCCATCGCCATCGCCGTCTTGCTCTCTCTAACCTTCGCCAGAATGCCGGGTTCTACCCTTCGATAGAAGAGAGTCGGCGCGAGAATGCAGGAGGGCAAGAGGGATGCGACCAGAGTGGTGGTGAGCGAGATCGCTTTGTCAAGGCTTCCGCCAAGTGACACGGCGAAGGTGAGAAACGCGCCCAAGCTCCCCACCGAAGCAAGCCAGTTCGACATCCACGCCCCAGGAGCCGTAATGGTAACTCTCTTTGGATTATGGCATCGCAATCCCGAGTCTTCGAGAACCCAGAACAGAACGTGTATCGAGGAGGGAACAGCGAGGATGAAGATAGCCACGTAGACGAACGCATTGCTGACAATCGCGATATTCGCAGGTATAACATCCGTTATCTGCGGCACAATAATAGCTGATAGAACAAACACGAACAATAAGACCCGAAAGTCCCTCAGAATTCGACGAGAAAAGCCGGGAGGCCCGACCGGCCTCTCAAAATAGTACTGGTGACCCGACGACTCTCGAAAATGGCGAATTATCCAGATGACAAAGAACGCGAGACGATCTACTACGAGGCTCCAGATGAGAACCGGGATGCCAACATACACGACAATTATGGTAACAAGCCAGCCGAGGCCCTTGTAGGTACCAGCTGCAAGAAGGGGCAGCAGAGACAGAATGCCAAGGACGTACTCCTTCCGATAGGTCAAGAATCCACGGAGAATTGCTCCCAAGGCCAAAGTATGAGTTTTCTAGAACCAACAGGCTCCGACCCTGGGAAGCCCTGCGAGACTCTGTGAGGGCCAGGATTGGTGGCTAGAAGGGAGAGACGCTTGTGAAGTTAAAGTCCCTCGCTAGGATCCCGGGTTGGAGGATTCTGAATTGCTGGGCCTCGGAGAAGTTTCGCACGGGCTCTGAGACGGCGTCGATCTTGTTGAACAATTCCAGGAGGCTCTGGTTGAACCGGAGGTTCTTAACCGGTCTCTTGATCTCGCCATTCTCAACCAAGAAGGTTCCGTCTCTGGTCATGCCTGTCACTGTCTTGGTCTGAGGCTCTGTTTCCCGTACGTACCAGAAGCGGGTGATCAATAGGCCCTTGTCAAGTTCTCCAATTAGCTCCTCCGAGGTCTTGGTGGCTCCTTTGCCTCGAATTACCAGATTGGTCGGCAGCTCACCCAGAGGGTTTGGCAAGGGTAGCTCGTGACCTGTCGGGGCTACTCCATAGCGGTGCTGAGATATTCTGGAGGAGACTACGTTTCGAAAGACCCCGTTCTCGACTAGCGAGACTTTGCTCTTCTGGCAGCCTTCCCCGTCGAAGGGTGGACCGGCCTGGTTTGGATGGTACACGTCATCATCGATGCTTATGTTGTCTCCGAGAATCTTCTCTCCGAGTCTACCGGAGAGGTAGCTTCTGCCTTCCTTGTACTGTCGCATTCCAAGATCGGGGCTATAGCCGGTGGACGCGGATACGGCGAAGAAAATGAGCATCTCGCTCCATGCGTAGGGATCGACAACAACATCGAACTTTCCAGGGGCGATGTCTGCCTGGTTCTTGTTCAACTTGGCCCTTTCAAGCGCTGTCTGTGAGACACTGTTAGGATCCAGCTCGCCAATATCACTAAACGTTGACAGCGCGTAACCGGTCTGGTTACCGTTGTCAGCGTCCATTGTCAACGAGAAGTATCCACCCGATCCCCGATAGGATGCTTCCAGTCCGGATGTGTTGAGCATCATTACATGCTCGACGCTGGTTCCGAGAACCCCAGAAGCGAGAAGATGGTTTTTCTTGGCCAGATCGATAGCGGATCCGATATGGCCTGCTTTCAGCTCAGCCGGAGCCTCGACAGTTTTCTCGCTGTATCGGTCGACTGAGCGGTATTTCTGTGAGCCCGGCATCGGCAGATAATCCGGGTCTTCCGGCGACTCGCGGGCCTGGCGGAGAGCCTTCTCTACAGTCCTCTCAATAGAGGCCTTGTCCAAGGTGCCTGTTGTGACTCGTCCCTGTTTCTTTTCGGACGCGATCCTCACGGACAGGTTTCTGCTGGTGCTGTACTGTGATTGTGCTAGTTCGTTGTTCCCAAATCGTAGGTACTCGTCAACTCGCGACACGAGCATTATCTCTGCCTCAGCCTTGCCTGCAACGGTTTTTGCGGTGGTGAAGATCTGGTGGGCTCTTTCTCTGAGCAGAACACGCGGGTGTTCCATCTTTTGCGACATGGCTAAGATGCTCCAAAAACCCGGATGTTCCTGAATCTGCTAGGTGAGGCTCCATGTCCCGTGATCATTGTCTGCCCGGGCTGGCCTTTTCCGCAATTCGGCGTTCCCCAAAGCACCCAGCTCTTCTTGTTGGCAATGGCATCGCAGGAATTCCAGAACTCCGGCGTTATGCCAGCGTAGGTAGGTCCTCTGACCATTTCTCCAATGCTTCCGTTCTTTATCCTGTAGCCTTTTTCGGTGTTGAACTGGAAGTTGTACCTCTTCTGGTCGATGCTCCAACCATAGTTTGTGACCATGAGGTATCCGTCGCGGGTATCTTCGATCATCTCGTCATAGTCCCAGTCTCCTGGTTCGAGACTGACGTTTGTCATTCTGATTATTGGAAGCTTGTAGTATTCTGCTCGCATGCACCCGTTACTTCGGCTCTCGCCAACTCTCGGGGCAGTTTCCCGGGACATAAGATAACCGACAAATTTTCCGTTCTTGACTGCATATTTTCGCTGGGCTTTTACTCCCTCGTCATCGTAGCCGAAGGTTCCCAGTCCGTTACCATGGTCGAGGGTTGCATCCATTACTATGTTCACGTGTTCTGAGCCGTACTGGAGTTTTCCGAGTTGGTCTGGTTGGAGAAAGCTTCGGCCTGCGAAGTTAGCCTCGTAACCTAGAACCCTGTCGAGCTCTATTGGGTGGCCGCAGGACTCGTGCACCTGCAACGCAACCTGGTCTCCGCTGAGAATAATGTCTGATTTTCCTTCGCCAATAGTGGGGGCATGAGTCAGCGCTAGGACGTCTTTCGTGATCTCAAGTGCTTGTGCGGGAAGGTCCATCTCGTCCACGAGCTCGTAGCCGCCACCACTATTCTGTTGAACTGATCGCCTCTGGACACCGGTCGGGCCCTTGGCGGCAACAATTGCAGATACGCCTGCGTAGGAGTGAGTTTGGAATATCTTCGACCCTTCTGAGTTCGCGAAATATTTCTCGATAAAATCGAACGTCATCTGGCCTCTTCTTGCCACGACGTCGTTTTCCTTCATCCTCTTGGTTGTTTCCTGAAGAACTTCGTACTTGGTTTCGGTCGGGACGCGGAACGGGTCCTTCTTGACTGGTGTTGCCCACTTGTCGACATGAGCAGGCTCAGAGGCCCGAGTGACTTTTATCCCGAGTTTTGACGCGCCCCTGGCGAGAGCGAGGGCCTTCTTGGTTGTTTCTCTTATGCTGTCATGTTCAAGTTCATCGGTGTCGGCGAATCCCCAGCCCAGATCCTTGTAGAGAACACGAATTCCTACCCCGATTGTGCTCGCTTCTTCGCTGGCTGGGTTCTCGTTGACGACTGTAACAGCTTCGGATCGTGTGTTAACGAGCCTCAGCTCGGCATAGCTTGCGTTGTCTCGCTTGGCAAGGTCAAAAGATATCTTCGCCAGTTCTTCCCCAAGGTCCTTGGTAGAAATCACGGAATCGTGATTGGAAACGGTCACGCTTAAGCATTTACCGCGTCAGGTCGATAATGAAGAGGGTCGCATAGAACTCTGCCAAGAAAAGTCCCAGGACGACCCCGTGTGCTCTAGTTGAATTGGCTGATTTTCCGCTGGAAATACGCGTTCTGGAGGAGCGCCGAGGTTTCTATCCAACCACGCTTCGGTATCTCAAAAATACTGCTCACATAATTCAAGGCGGCTTCCATGGAGTCGAATCTTTCAAACGGTGTCCTAAGGAGCACCCGAAGACTTTCTCTAACATTCCAAACCCCGACAGGCATTATGTAGCCGGGATGAATTTCCCTCAACATTATTGCCCCCGCTTGCTTTCCGATCGAGTCCAGATACTCAGAAACCGCAAGTCTTGCTGAGTAGTAGCAACCGCCCGGCTTCGCGTAGGTCTTTCGTCCTCGGAATCCTTCCGAATCGCCAAGCATGACTGGCCGGTATCCTTTCGGAGAAACATAGCTGCTCTTCTCCACGTCCTCAGCCATATTCACGTCGGGAAAACTAGTGGCGAGCAGCTCTGGTTCGAACCAGGCCTCGATCCACTCGAACTTCCAGTGTTCAGGAGTAAGAAGTCCTACGTAGATATTATCGAGATACGTGTATTTGTAAACGCGGAATTCGTCTATGAGAGGATGATGTCTTACTCGGGACATTAGCTTGAGGCTGAGGTTGCTGTCTACCGCGGTTATGCTCCACCGTGTTGGGACAAGCTTGCGTCTCTTGCTCTCCCCAAACATCCCGAGGCTAAACGCTCGCTGAATGCGAGTCACCAAGACACCGTTTCTGTAGAGCTGCAGGACAGCATCGTCGGCCGGGAGATCGCCATCGTAGAACGCTTTCTCGATCCTATCGTCAACGGAGGAGTTGCCAGCATGAAACGAGGTGAGGGGTGCAATAGGACCGAAGGGCTGGGAGTCCTCTCGCATATCCAATATTTTTCGGGGCGGCCGAGACAGGACGAGTTCTGTGTCAACAGGTTTTGTCATCATTGCAACCTCATGCAAGGTCTCGATCAATCTGCCTCCCTTCTGAGCGTCCGAGACGTTCGCCTTGCTGTAGCCTCGAAGCAAACTGTATCTGAAATCTACGATCTCATCGAAGCCCTTGCCCATCCACCATTCAGGAGTGTCAAGAATCTCGGTGTCGCCGGAAATCGATGGCACCATAGGTCCGACGTTGACGTTCGGATACCCGAATCTCCCTACAAAGACTCCTGGAGGACTGGACCCCGCGATGGATTTTAGGTCGAACTCGGGATGATGTGCAGCCAAAGACTCAGCTTTGACGTGTATGGCGCACTTCTTCTCCCCGGATAGCCTTCTAACTCTCAGGCACATTGGACAAAGCTTCTCGGAGGAAGAGACCAGGTCGGCACGTTGCGAAATACCTCTACCAAACGAGCCGAACATGTCCATCAAAGCTTGACCATTTCTCTATAATTCCGGAGATAGTGCCGAATTCTAACTACCTTGTCCGATAAACCTGCTCTTGTCGACACTCTCAACGGAGCCTCGAAGGTTTAGGGTACTCAACACTACCAGAGAACGGTCTTCTCCGGCAGAGTTCCAATTCCTGAATATGTCAGTTGTAGAATACCTACGGGGAAGGTCTTGTCGTTCGCGTTTGCCTCGGCAGAAACCCCGTTGTAAGGTTCTCCTCCCCAGCGGTAGTTTGCTTTCCAGTATGAATGCCATCCCTGAATGATGTTGGCCTTCTCCATCAATCTCCACGAGCCATTCGGATCTACGAATGATGGGTAGAGCAATTGTACTGACCAGCCCAGGACTGGGGTCTTGCTTGCGACCCCGAACTGGTAGAAGAAGGCATATGCTGAGGGATAGTTCCCGACCCCTACTAGTCCGATATCGAAATACGGGCCTTCCCGAAAGTCCGGCACGAAGCTTCCAAACTGTATCCATGGTTGTCCTGTGTAGTTATAGTACCAATCTGCATGAAAGTCCGGCTTGTCATATCGCCACATCATCCTGAGATAAACAGGCGTTGAAGAATTCGCGGGATTGATTACGCGCTCAGCATGATATCTGAGATGTTCCCACATTATTCCTCCACAGTTCGCGTTTCCATCGCAGGTCTCCCAAGTGGAGCCGGAAACTACACGGGTCCCGTTAGGTAGAACGAAGAGGTCGGCCCTCCACCCGAAATCCCAACCGTCAATGCAGCAGTTGGGCGATTGGACTCCCATCCCGGCCATCAGAAAGTTGTTTGGAGCCAGCGCTTTCAGATCCACCTTAGTGAAACTTACCCCGATCTGGACACAGCAAATCCTGTACTGGGTTGAGTTGTAGTAGCCTGCGACGTATGGATAGGTTGGGGTTCCAAGTGTCAGGTGGCCGGTTCCCGGAGATATGCTGGTGGCGTAGAGAACGCTCGGGTCCCAAAATCCAAAGGATATGAGGGTCCACAACGAAAAGAGAAGGACCACGGCGATTCCAACACGGCGGATGTCTTCTAGTCTCGGATTGAAATGTCTCAATGGACCAATGCTTAGTTTTCTGGGGAGACCGAGTTCTAGTACACCTCCGATCAGGGCGAAGAATCCCCACAAGGGAACGATGAGAAACAGGAGGCTCCTGTCGCAGGATGGACAGAGTAACGGCCAGAGAAACCCGGAAAGTAAGAACGCGGAAGTCACTCCGGAAGCCGCGGCGACAAATAGAGACCGGCTAATTTTGGCAGCTAGAATCCCCGCTGCTATTTCTGAGACTCCGAATAGGAGTGCTGCCTGGAACGGGACGAGTGGCGCAAGATAGGTGACGCCTGAGAACCATGCTGTAAGCGGAAACCACGCGGTTACCACGGATGTGATGAATGCACTAAATATTGCAATCCATGGGCGCAACTTCTTGTTCAGCTTGTCCTTCTTGTAGGATGCTCGGACGAATGAGGGCAGCGCTCCGAAGGAAAACATCATTGTGCAAAGACGAACCCCTGCTAGACCGTCTGGCCCAAGGGAATAGCACTCCGACCTCCAAATCGTCCCAGCTAGATACGTAGGACAAGCGAGATAGAATAGCACATAGATTAGCGAGGCACTGAGGAAGACTTGGATAACCGCCCAGCGTGGCCGGAGAAGATATGCCACAAGTATTCCTCCGAGAGCGAAAGAGACAACGTAGGCTTCGAGCCTCGTCTGGGAAAACTGGTAGTACCAGTATCCGTTGTTCGTCTGTCCAAACCAGAAGTTCGCTCTCTCAAAGATGTAGGCCGGTCCCCACGGGAAAAATGCTAGGAGGGCTCCGCGGAGAATATTCCGCGGAGTGAGGCTCTGCAAAAAGCTTCGCCGGAGAAACCCTAAGGGTCGAGACTATTGACTCTTGCCCATAAGAAAAACCGTTATCATTCCCGTTGGAATGTATTCTCTCCGGAATATTCTACACATTGCCAGCCATACCATTGAGGGTAGAGTGACGTTAGGACTGCGCGGCATTTAAGCGAAGTACTAGGAGAATGGAATAGTTCCCGCGCTCCATGAGCATTCGTAGAGGTGAGCAGATCAAAATGCGAAGATGCTTGGTATGCGGTTCCGACGAAGTCTTTCTCTGGCTTGGAGGTTCCATTGGATCCCTCTACCACTGCACAGATTGCCAATACATTGGATCTGTCGTCCTAGAAATTGATGCACAGCAGCCGTTGACAAACCAGTTCATGTCCTTCTGGGACCTTGTAGAGGGGGGAAGCTTCTGGAGCGAGACTGGAATATCAAACCAGATGCTGTTCCAAATGTGATGGCTTAGTGCTGCAGCGTGCAGCACCCTCTTCCCTATTTTCTTAACTGTTTCCCGATCATCATGAGGTCGGGTTGCGCTTCGTATCCGATGGCCCTGAAGAACTCAGAGGACTGTTCGTTCCACTTGTAGACTTGCGCGTTCACTTTCTTCGCCCCTTTGGCACCAAGACGCTTTTCGACTTCGCGAACGAGTCCGACTCCGATCCCTTTCCGTTGATGTTCAGGCTTCACGGCGAGATGGTAGATCCAACCGCGCCTTCCGTCCCAGCCGCCTATTACACTGCCCACGACCTCATCGATTTGTTCAGCAACTAAGAACAAATCTGGGTCTCGTTGAAGTTTCAACTTGACATCTTCAAGTTCGTCTCCGGGGCGTAAGATGAGGCCCGCGGCTTGCCACAGGGCGCGTACCATGGCGTAGTCTTGGATCTTGAATTCGCGAATCTTCATGATTTCTTGAGCATTCGCTTTGTCCAATCGAGCTGGCTCTCAAGATTAAGAGCATAGTCTTTCAGCATGAACTGGATTTCTTTGCGGGGGATCTTGTCCCTCTTGGATTCGAGTATTCCTCGGAGAAACGCGAATTGTCCCGCGGTCATATGCGTGAACATTGTTGGAATGTTTTTCGGATCGACCAGTTCTATGATTATGGACCTCATCGCTCCCCAGTTTTGTCCGGTTTTCAACAACATCTCGCCGGATTGCTGTAACAACGCACGCCCTTCGGGGGCGATGTGATAGATGCGTTGGGGCTTTCCCGCCTTCTTATGGGATTCTGCTCTGATATATCCTCCCCTCACGAGTTCCTTTAGAATTGGATAGATGGAACCGGCTCCAGGCCTCCAAACGCCCTGTGTCTTAGTCTCGATCTCTTGCAAGAGATCGTATCCATGAGCCGGTCTCGTAGAGATCCGATGCAAGACATACAGGCGCAGAAATCCTCTGGGAATCCCTTGCGGATGCGCTAGAACGCTGTGAATCGGTGTCCTTCGGCTCATCGTAGTCCTAGAACTAGCCATACACGCCGCGCTAGTACGAGGCGCTTTTTGCTAATAAACCCGCTTCGTGAAAAAGCATGCGAAGAATTCTTTATATAAACCATATCGAATGCGATATATCTAATACGATAGAGGCTTAGAGAATTGCCCGCAGTTCAAGTTGAGAACCTCGTAAAAACCTACGGTGATGGCACCCAGGCTGTCAAAGGAATATCTTTCAAAGTCGATGATGGCGAGTTCTTCGGATTTCTCGGACCGAACGGTGCCGGAAAGAGCACCACGATCAAGATCCTAACCACCATCTTACGAAAGACGTCCGGGTTGGCTAACGTAGCCGGGCTTGAAATCGAACACGATGCTCAAAAAGTCCGAAAGCTGATCGGTGTTCAGATGCAAGACACCGTCATCGATGAGGATTTGACCGGGCGAGAGAACCTGATGCTCCAGGGACACTTACAGCAGATGCGTGGTGAAGAGTTGAAGGAACGAGTAAACGAGCTGCTCAAGGTTGTTGACTTGGGGGACGCGGCCGACAAACGGTCAGCTTACTACTCGGGTGGAATGAAAAAGAGGCTCGACCTTGCCTCCACTCTTGTTCACAGACCGAAGATACTCTTTCTGGACGAACCTACAACCGGTTTGGACCCTCAGTCAAGGGCGCAAGTATGGTCGTATCTCAAGGGGTTGAACCAGACGGGAATGACGATATTCATCACAACACAGTATTTGGAAGAGGTAGACCGGCTGTGCCGCCGACTCGCAATCCTAGACCACGGCGAAATTGTTGCGCAAGGATCCCCGTCAGAATTGAAGTCTGAGATTGGCGCGGACCGTATTACGTTGGGATTCGAGAACGGGAATCCTGGGACCGGGTCTCTCAAGGACAAGGCCAAACAAGTCCTCGGCAGCCTTGGGGGAATCACTGAAATTGTCGATTCCGACGAAGGGATTGTTATCTACGCGAAGAACGGGGGGTTCTTGGTCCCTGACATCGTACGCGCGTTTGACAATGCTGAGATCAAGCTCTCTTCGATCGGTGTGTCTAGCCCGACACTCGACGACGTGTTTCTAAAACACACGGGAAGAAGAATCAGGCCCGAGGAGATCGACAAGTCAAGGGCGTCCGGAATGTTCGGCCGGAGAAGGAGGTAGACCGGCAAGATGACTCTCGCCTCTGATTCCTATTACATGTTCCAGCGCTGGATGAAGAAGCTCGTACGAAACCCGATCCTGCTCTTCTTCTCACTCTTTCAACCCATAATCTTCCTTGTCTTGTTCACACAACTATTCAGCTCGTTCGGCACACTCCTAGGAGGAATAAACTACACTGTATTCGCCACCGCTGGCATTGTTCTTCAAAACGCTTTCTCAAGCGCGTTCCAATCTGGCACAGCCGTCGTAGATGATATCAAGTCCGGCTTCCTCACCAAGATGCTCGCCACTCCCGCTAGTCGCGCCTCCATTCTTCTGGGCAGACTTCTGAGCGATGCGTTCCGGGTTTTCGCGCAATCGCTCATCATACTAGTACTAGCCTATGGTCTGGGGGTTTTTCCTATCACAGGCTTCGTAGGATACGTCCTGATATTGTTCACAGTGGCATTCTTCGGCCTAGCATGGTCGGGAATATCACTGGCCCTGGGACTCAGGACCAAGAGTGCCGAGACGGTCTTCGGAATAGCCGGAACGTTGACCTTCCCCCTCTTATTCATGAGTACAGCGCTGATGGATAAGAGACTGATGCCGGATTGGATGAAGAGTGTGTCAGCTTACAATCCGATTAGCTTTGCGGTGAACGCAATTCGCGATCTGATAATGATCGGATACAACTGGAACTCGTTTTTGCTGTCCTTCGGAGTAATATCATTGATAGCAATTCTGACCATGGGCGCAACGATCTACGAGTTCAAGAAAGTAGTCAGCTAAACTAGTCCAGTCTAGTTGTAGATCATACAGAGCGTTTCGCTCGATGTGTTCTCCGCGTCTGCGATTCAATATTCCTAGGAAAGCGAAGGCGAATGCGGAGTACCAGAAGACAAACCGAAGAGGGCCTATTGGTGTG
>MNGN01000017.1:0-960 GCA_001918745.1 Crenarchaeota archaeon 13_1_40CM_3_52_17
GCCAATCCTATGGAGGTTACCCGGACAACTGTCTCGTTCGAGTCAGCGCTTCCCAATAAGAAAGGGGAATCGTTCGAGGATGCTAACGTCAGGAAAGCATTCCAACTATTGGCGGGTATTGGGTCGATGGTTGCGACTTATCATCGTGTCCGTAACGGCCGGAGGCCAGTTAAGCCTGACAGTCAATTTGGACACGCCGGAAACTTCCTGTACCTATTGACTGCAAAGAAGCCAGACGAATACTCGGAATGGGCTTACGACAAGGTCAGTATTCTTTATGCGGATCATGAGATGAACGCCTCTACTTTCGCTCTCAGGGTGACATGCTCGACACTGGCCGATATCGGCGGCGCAGTAACAAGTGCGATCGCGGCTTTGGCGGGGCCGTTGCATGGAGGTGCGAATCAGATGGCGATGGAGATGATGGAGAAGATCGGAAGCGTGCGGAATGTTGAGTCCTTTCTGGACGCGGAGTTGGCGGCGGGGAATAAGATAATGGGTTTTGGACACAGGGTCTACAGGACAGACGATCCTAGGGCCTTGATCTTGAAGGATATTGCAAGAAAGTTTGCGGAGAAAGATGCGGAGACAAGAAAGTGGCTGGAGATAGCCGAGAGGACGGAAGCGGTTATGTGGGAGAAGAGGAAGATCAAACCGAATATCGAATTCTACGCTGGAGTAGTTCTAAAGGCACTAGGAGTGCCGAATGACGTGATGCCAGCGATCTTCGCATGTAACAGAATTGCAGGATGGGTCGCGCATTATTTCGAGCAGGCCGCAGATAACCGGATAATACGTCCCGTCTCAGAATATGTTGGACCGGTAGAGCAGCCCTACGTTCCCATAGATCAGAGATCCTAGCTCAAACTTGATTACGGTGCCTGGGATGCTTCTGGCCCTGCGTTGATCAGTAACTACTAGCATATTGGGTTTAATCGGACTGGAAACCTGCTGATTCTT
>MNGN01000017.1:1041-12719 GCA_001918745.1 Crenarchaeota archaeon 13_1_40CM_3_52_17
ACCAGCACTAGCAAGAGTCCCCAAGTGCAGGATGCGGCTACTAGATAACTTACTATTGCGCGTCCGCGATTAGGGAACCGATAGAGCAGGAAAATTCCGCCGACCATGATGTACGCACCGAGTGGCAGACTTAGACCAGGGAGCCAGATAGGAGTCTGGGGGTAATCGAAGCCTTTGATAAAAAGAACAATCATGGCGACAGCTACTAGACAGATTCCAAGAGCTGTTATGCATAGGGCAAATATGGTTCTGAACTTCATCCTCGGCTCGTCTTGCTTAGAAGCACAGGGCGCATATGTTTTTTTGGCTCAAATTAGTGCACAGAGAGAGCCCAATTGGACTGTGAGTATCGCTCAAATGAATCGACGAATATTACTAGCTCATTGTTTCTTGAGCGACTCGTCTACCAACCACGGATGAAGTAAGTGTGGTTATCAAGACGGCGAAACCAGCCACGGGATAGAGCTGAGAGGGAACCAGTCCCGAGTCAACACCCGCCTTTGCCAAGACCAAAGAGAACTCTCCTCGTGGAATCAAGATCGACCCTACAAGCAGAGGGCGTTCGATCTTGGCAAACCTTGCGCCCAGAAAACCTCCCGCGAACTTTCCTAACACTGCCCCAACTATGACGATTACTAAAGGCAGGCCCAGCGCAAGTGCCGAAGATGCGTTGACCAGTGTACCCATAGACAGAAAGAAGAAGACAATGAACGCCTCCTTAAGCGGCAAAATCTTGCCCCTGACATAACGAGAATGCTTCATCGGAAGAAAGAATCCGACAAGTAAGGCTCCGATCCCGGGCGAAAATCCTAGGTTCTCTGATACGACGCCGAAGAGGAAGCCGAAAGAAAGAGCAAGCAAGAATGAGACTTCACCAATCTCCAGCTCATATTGGCTTACTAGGTTGATCAGTCTTGGACCAAAGTATCTGCCGAAAACAAATGCGGCGCCGAAGAGGAGGATCGCTTTTCCGGCTATGAAGACGAGGCTTGATGGTTGGAATTGGCCCGCTCCTGCGAGTTCTGGAGTGAGGAAGAGTAGGAATACCGCAATCAGGTCTTCTAGCACCAAAACCATCATGATCGTTGATGCCATGCCCTCTTGATGCTCTGGAGATCTCTCGGTCAGAAGTTTCGCAACTATGGCTGTGCTGCTGAGACCGAGGACTGAGCCTAGAAAGAGGGCCGCTTCAAGGGACCATCCTATGGTGAACGCGGATAGGAAACCGACGAGGAAGGCTACTAGAAACTCGAATGAGGTGAGCATTACGATCTTGAAGCCTAGTTTGCCGAATTTTCTCGGGTCCATTTCAAGTCCTATTACAAACAGGAGCAGGATTATTCCGAGGGTGGCCAGAAAGTCAATGGATGTAGTGTCTCGTATCAGACCCAATCCAAACGGGCCGATAATCATTCCAGCTACGAGTTGGCCGGCGATCATTGGTAGGCCAAGCTTGTAGAAGAGGACGCTGAACAGGAGAGCGGCGGCGACGGCGATTCCTAGGTCGAGGAGGAAGCTTGCAGTCACAGGAGGCCCGCAAAGCCGACGGTTAGATTACAGCTAAAGCATTTTCCAACAGCATTAGTTATGTGATCTTCTCGGATCGGGTTCAGACAAGGTCCCAACATTCCAGCTGTCGTCACCATCTTGGAGGTACGTTGTTACAACTTTGATAGTCGAAACAGGGTAGGCCTGGAAGTTTTGTGAGGTCTACAGCTTGATTGAGTAGGTCCTCGTTAGGCGGGGACGGACCCCAATACCAGAACGGCACAGAGTAGACGTTGGTGGCGTTGAGGTGATACGCATTGACGATCCCAGTACCGATGCTAATCAGGAGATTAGCTAGGACAAGTCTCTGGGGGCTTGTCAGACTCAGGACATAACTTAGATTCTGCAGACTCAGGAGGGTAGAGCTGATGCGGGAAAGTTGGTTGAAATGTTGAGTGTCCACTCGATACAGGTTGTACATTGTTGTACCCGCATGGTGGAGGTCGCTATTCGCCAGAAACCTTAGGGCTTGGTCGGATGCCAAGCTCTGATTCGTGATCGGTGTATAGGCATCATTCATTTGGCTAAAGAAAGTCTCCGACAGGGAGGCTTGGATGCTCCAGCGATTATGGGACACCGCCCGTTCAACTGTCCAATAAACCAACACCGGTTCTGCAACCAGTAGAATGATTAGAACCCAGATGAGAAATCGGGTTGAGCGGATCCTTTTCCTCCAGTCACGGTGACTCCTTGGGGGTTTCGGTGGTGAAAGTTGAAAAGGATCGAGCTGCTTTTCGGCCAGAACGATTCGACCTCCTTCGGTCTAGTCGCGCTTGGCGGGGACCCACTGTTCGTTCTTCCAGTTCCAGGTCAGGTGCTGGTTCGGATCTGTCGCCTCGACCTTTGGCTTCTTGTCTCCGATCGTGTCCAGTACGAAGGCAGAGCCACAGGACGTGCATTCGGCGAGGAGCCTCATTTCTGAGAGCTGAGTGATCTGGAAGTCTAGTTTCTGGCATTTTGCACAGGTGAACATAGCTTGTCTTAGCCGATTGGTTCGTTCAATACTGGTTTATCAGCTTGACTCGCCGCGGATCCTCTTTGCTATTGTTCGTCTGAATTGATTATAAGGCGATGATTCCCGTGCTCGGCCACTAATGGGCCGGTAGTCGAGCCAGGACTAAGACGGCGGCCTGCGGAGCCGCAAATCGTGGGTTCGAATCCCACCCGGCCCGCCATCTCTCGCGGAAAGAGCAATCCGGCTCCATTTTGGGACTCTTTTGGCTGTAGTACGGTACTACGGGCGAATTGGTTTTCGAGAAAACGTGGAATCCCTGCGTCTCCGTTTAATTTTTGCGAGATATGTCAATCGGGAGTAAAGGTCTCGACTAAGCGTGAGGTTCGTAAATCCGGGTTTTGGCAAAGTTCTCACTCTACTTTGCCACACGGGAGGCCTAAAGGGTTTGGCTCGGACGCCGACCAAGGGACATCTTGAGCGAGCGGCAAAAAGATCGCGGGAGGCGCAAACTTTCTCGTCCCAAAAACTGTCAACCCCTTTGGAGGCGTGATTGTTAATTACAGCATGGTCACAATCAAAGATGGCAAGAAAGTACTTCGAAAGCAAAAGTTTCAGGACAGTCCGCTTGTGGTCGGGTAAAACCTGACAGGCTTTCTTCTCTACTCTCTGGATTTTTCAAGATGGGTTGTAGGGTTATCGGAGCGGTTCCTTGATGATCTCGCGTGGACCACAGATGACAGCAACCCCTATTGATCTTCGACGCTAAAGAGAGCAGAAAACTACCCGATTGAGCTTTTGACTCAGCCGCTCAAGGAAGAGGAGGAAGGAAGAGCTTTGGAAGGTGGACACGAAGGTCTGGAGAGGAACGCGAGGTCTTAGGCGTCGCCACTAGATAACGATGCAAACACTACTCCTTTTTTTTCGGACGCTGCACCCCCACAAATCGGTTCCCCAGGCATTCCAGGTTAACCCGCCGGTATCCCGCTCAAGCCGTTTTGATCTGCAGGCGAAATTGGGATGAGTAAACTTACCGGAAGTCGCTCTACAACAGAAACAAGAATGCACAATTTTATATCATCCGCCAAGAAACGGCTCGGTTTCAGTGAAAAAATCCTTTGAAATCTCGTACACTAATAACTACAATACCATTCCTCGTACTCAGCCTATTAGCAATCACAATAACAGGACCCTCGGCTCATGCTCAGGGATTGGACCAGTGTGCCTCTGCTCCGACAGCTCCATGCTTAAGCATCTGGTTCGACACGGCTCATTCTCCAAACCTACTCGATACTACGAAAGGTGTCGGTTCACAATTTGTTGCCGAAGTCAACATTACGAATGCCGGTGGAATCAATGCCTTTGACATTACAATATTCTACGACCCGACATACTTGGCTGCGCAACGGCTCAGTTTTACGGCTACAAGTGGAGATGGTGTCGCATCTGTTTTCCAGGGACACAACAACTTCGTCTTAGCCAATGATACAACAAGCTTCAGCAATTCTGCGGAACTAGCATTGTCGAGCGTTGATACTGTCAACGGACACGGAATGTTGTTCTCAGTAGTGTTCAACGTGGTCGCTTTGACCAATGCTGGACCTACTGCAATCTTCTTCCAACCAGGATTGGCAACAGTGAACAATGGAGCAGACCTCATTCCAGCCAACCTCAGGGACGGCTCATTCAGAAACGTTGCGCCTGCACTCTTCGACTATTCATTGTCAGTCAGCCCAACCGGTGCAGCCATCGACGAAGGACAGAGCACGACGGCAACAGTGACCGCTTCACTGGTAAGCGGCACGAGCAACTCGATCAGTCTAACCACGGCCGTCACGGGTGCATCATGCGGAACCTCCTGCCCAACAGCAACCTTGAACCCAACCACCGGCACCCCAACGTTCACGTCGGGCCTGTCGATAGCCACCAGCACTACGACACCCTCAGGCGATTACACCATAACCATCAACGGCACTCCTGATGACAATACAGCCGACGGCGGCGAGACGACAACGTTCCTCTTGACAGTAAGAGCACCGACAGTGCACGACGTGGCCGTTACCGCAGTCACCGCATCTCCATTGAACGTGGTCCGACCCCCAGAAAGCAACGTCACAGTGACTATCACAGTTTCCAATAATGGCGGAGCCAGTGAAACGTTCACTGTTTCTGCCCAGTTGGTATCCGGAACCTCCACCATGACCGTCGGCACAAATACCGTCAGCAACTTGGCGCCCGCTGCAAGTAGCACAGTAACGATGGCTTTCAACGTCACGGGCACCGCGGACGGCAGTTATGTGGTCAGAGCGGTTGCGAGTACTGTCACCGGTGAGACCAATACTAACAACAATAGCATGGACGACGGTACACTCGTGATATCGACTCAGACTCAACAGCAACTCGTTGTCACTGCCAAGTTGACCGTGAACGGACCATTCGCATCCACCCCATCCGCCATCTTCGCCACAGAGACAGTCGCGTTCGACGCTTCAGCAAGCACGGCCACACGTGGAAACAACGCAGTCCCGATAATATCATACGCATGGGACTTCAACGGTGACGGAGTGACAGACGAGACAACGACTACACCTATAATCATGAGGAAGCCATACCCATCAGGTGGCACGTTCACTCCCTCAGTGACCGTAACAGCTACGGACAATATAGGCAGCGGGACCGGCACAGCTTCGCAGACCATAACAGTCCAATCCGAGCCGGTACTTGCACACGGAAAACTGTCGTGGACACACCATCTCAAAGTCTCAGCAGGCCAAGACCAAGTCTTCACGGCCACATTCACCAACCCAAGCTCGACCAACCTTTACATTTACGTACAAATCGACATCGTCTCGATAACGGGAAGCCAGCAGATCAGAGCGTTCGTCTCCAACAACGGACCTGCCATCTTGGTTAACTCTGGACAATTGGTGAAAGCTTCGACGACAGTCTCAGCGAGTCAGTTCACAGCAGGCGCAAGCTACGATGTGACAGCAACAATATGGTACAACGTTGACAACGCTCCAATCGGCCCAGGCGATGGTGCCAATGGGTACCTGATCGGAGCCAACTCGAAGAGCGGCTCATTCGCCGCAGTCTAAGCGACAAACCAAACAATCTCTCCTCCTAATCAACCTCCCCTCCTTTCTTTTCCTCTGAACAGCCTCAGCACTCCAATATTCGCACGGTGGAGGGATACTTTACAGTCATGACCTCAGGGGCATCAGCAACCTCGACGATCACAATCACAGCCCTAAACGGCTTTACTGGGCAAGTGTCGCTAACCGATAATGTTCCACCCGACCTCAATTGTGGACCAATCAGCCGAGTAGCACCCTCACCTTTGGGGCATCCCCACAGACGGTATCACTCACCTGCAGATCCAATACCTCCAACACCTATAGTGTGACAGTAATTGAAACTGCTAGCGGCTGCGGGTGTCAAATGTTTTCTCGCTCGACAACTATCATTTACACTTACACGAGCAGCTCAGACTTCAGCCTGTCGGCTTCCCCTACCAGCATTACAACGAACCCTGTTAACCCTGAGACGTCCATGATTACAGCCAGCACCATCAACGGTTTCAACGGGATGATCGATTTATTGGCTAGCACGGGTAGTTCAAGCTGGACCTGCACTCCCAATCCTAACAGTATAGCGCCTTCACAATCATCAACACTTTCATGCAGTGGTTCAGCAAGAACTTACACGGTGACCATCACTGGGACGAGTGGATCGTTGACGCACACCACTACCGTAACCTATACCGTCTGAAAGCTCAACGATCACGATAGCGGCGCTTAACGGTTTCACAGGAGATATCCAACTAGCGATAACGGCTATCCAGCCGATGGGTCTCAGCTGCTCTCCTTTAAGCCAGACCACCTTTACGCTGACACCCACGACCACTGGAGGAATGTCCACTCTATCGTGCAGTGGTTCTGCTGGGCTATACATGGTGACAATGATTGCAACTTCTAGCGGTTGCATGTGTCAAGCTCCATCCCATACGCTAATGGTGACTTTCAATGTCGTGCTCCAAATGCTTGAATCTCATCCGCAGGCATACTCCTACAAGACAGTCTGACCACTCTAGTACTGAGCCATACAGAAATTCATCCCACAAACTCCCGGGCGATAATTGTTCCCCGTAAGCCAGACAAAGTCCCCTGGGCTATTGTCGGAGCGTGTCGTGATAGTCGGTTATCTTATGGCCTTTGGAGCATACCTGGAAGATGGCTGGGTGCTGGACCCGTCGAAAGGCCGAGTGTTCGGAGCCTGGTTCCTGTTAAACACGCTTGAAACGTGGGGAGTTTTTAGGAGCCTACAGGAACAGAAGAAGAAGCGGGGAAGGGGACGTTGCTGACTTTCCTAGCCGACGGCGAGGGTCACTGTCTTTGATTGGGACGCCGTGAGGGTGTTGCCCTGGAGTTCGGCGAAGATTGTGGAGAAGGTTCCCTCAAATTGAGCATGGGCCCCCTGCAGGTATCGTGTGGTCCAACCGGGAGTTATTTGAAACGTCAGCGTGCCGGCCTGCGTGCGGGCTTCGATGTCATGAACCCAGGATACGTCACCGTTTTGGCTTGAATCTGTGACGGTGGTATGTTTGAGGAAGTAGCTCTGGGCCTGGGTTGCGTTCACTACCGCCCCGAACAGCGTGGCGGTGACGCCTACGTCGTAGCTTACCACGAACGGTCCCGCGTTGCTCACTCCCGCAGGTCCATGGTCGACGAACATTGTCGAGGTGGTATTCGTGACATGGAGGGAGTCCGTGTGGATGTACGTTCTCCAATCGCTATTGTAGTCGCTCTTGTAGACCATGATTCCGGGCTGAATTGTCTGGTTCAGGAAGACGTTGTACCAATTGTAATTGTTCGTCCCATCGTTCATCAGCCCGAACACTGAAAGTGTTGAAATGATTCTTCCGTAGGGGGCAAAATAGTTCCCGGTGTCTATTGAAAAGTGTATGATCAGCGACCAGTATGGCTGGGTGGATTGTACGTCGTTGGGCTGAACCTTCGGGGACCCGGTTGACGTCTTCGGCGCGGTCGATACCGAGGGAGCGGCTTGGGATAGTTGCAATTCTGCCCAGTGGAACTCTGAATTGACCGCGTAGTCGAACCCGTCTAAGACCTGCAGTATTCCGCCCCGTCTGGTTCCGTCGGCGAGGGTGTCGGTGATCCTTACTCCTTCAGCGATCAACGGAAGGTCTAGAGGATGCCATTTGAGTAGTCCCGATATTGATCCTGCGAGAAGCATCGGGTTCCCCCTCACGGTGACGGTCGGAATGCCCTGTAAAATCTTGCCCACTAAAAGCGAGAGTATTGTGGGGTCGAGTGAGGATGCGGTGACCAACCATGACCCATCGACAAATAGAACCGAATTTCCGCCAACGAGAGAGAGGTCGGACAGGGTTGGCAAGATCGTCACAGGGGAAGTCAGACCTTTAAGGTCGACGACCAACGGGTCGAGCGGGCTCGAAACCCCGAGCACGTAGGCCGGCGTGCTGCTGATGGCTGCCGCCGGAGCGACGGCATGAAGCAGGACTCCTCCGAGAATCACTCCTGCCAAGAGCAGTGTGCAAAATGACGTATAGAGCTTTATTTTTGTCAAAGCCTTAGAGTTTTCAGAGGTAGCTTTCTTAACGCTTGTTCCGAACAGATAACATTTCGATATTCGACATTATCGAGTTGCGATATATTGTGAGATCGAGACGAGAGAAAGAGGCCCCACGCTGCTCTTGAACTCATTTGTTAGCTGTTAATCATTATGTTGGGCGGCTTGATTTTCATCTTCGGAAGGCAAGAAAGAACACTGCTCTGAGATTCGGAGCAGTGAGTGTTGTTATCCTGTTCCTATATGGTTCATGCGATAGCAACTTCTCCGTGACATCATCTCGTACTCGGACTGGCTTTTGGTTTGCGAAATGCTGTCAGTATTATGAATGGGGAACTCCAAAGAAGGAATCTCAATGGTCCAACAGGGGTATCTATCCAGAATATCGGTAAGGCAGATGCGATGTAGATCCCTCCAACGATCGCCTGTAACTTCATGAATCGTCTAAATCTGTTCAACACAACGGGATGCAGCCGGTTATCCTCCCGACCACTTTTTCCCTGCTTTACAACTAAGTATCCGAGGCCGGCAAGAAAGAGAAACATTAGGCCTGCATCGAGCCCATAGGCGATCGAGGCAGGATCAGCAAGCTCAACAGTCTTGGTGGTTATCACCACGTAGAAGAGATAGGGTTCGAGAGCGACGCAGAATAGGAGACCGACGTTCAAGGCCAACACAAATGGTGCCTCTGATGGAAGAACGGCAATTGTACGCGTGTAGCCGATCCATGTCCATACTACTATCATGAAGCTGAAACCGAAAATGAAGACATTGACCAGAAGGTCCATGCCATTCTTCGGTTGACTTCCAATGAGGATCAGGGATCCAAACGAAAGCGCAAGCCCGAAGACTAGGTCAGAGAGCGATTCTATTCTTACTCTGATCCTAGGAATCGCAGAGGATTCCGACCGCCCGATCAAGGGGTAGGCTAGACCTTACTTCTCAGTTTGTTCCACCAGCTCTTCCTCTCTGAACGAGTTCCTGTTCCTGTTTGCTCGTCAAGAGACCTCTTCCCTGAGGAGCCTTCGCATCCGTTATGGTTTTCCGATCTATGATCGACGGGTTCTTATCAGCAAGGCTCTGACCGATGTCTCGGCAATGAGCGATTCAAACAAGCCCCTTCAAGACATGGAAGAGGGTGCTGACGACATGACGAAATATAGCAAGTTGTTTCTGGAATTTCTCAAGAAAGAGGTGTTTCAAGATCGAAAGAGCATCTCGGTTGAGGAGGCTGTGACGCTAGTGGCGGCTCTTATGGATCTGTCTGTAAGTCTCCTATCAAAATTCCGCAACGAACCAATTGACTCGACTAAAGCAACAGAAATAGGTCGAGACGCTTTCATGCAGATGGTCGACAGGCTGGGTTTTAACAATGGCCAGATGCGAAAGTCAACCATCTACACCTAACGTTTTCATCGCGACCTTCACTCAAGTAGTACAAAGGCGGGAGCTAGATGGTAAGGGATTGGTTTTTGTCAAATCACGTAGCCATCCTGTGAAAGACATCTTTACACTCTGCGCTGTTATGCTAGTGTTGGGCTCTACGATATTCCCGTCCGTTCACACCCTTTCCCCGGTGACACCGGTCCTTACCGGTCTCAATTTTCCTGTCTCGCTCAAGTTTTCACCCGACGGCCGCATCTTCTTCAACGAAAAAAATACTGGGGACATTCGAATTATTCTCCAGAACGGAACCCTCCTACCCACTCCTTTTGCAACCGTCTCGCCGATCTTCAACGGAGGCGAAGCTGGACTCCTGGGCATAGCTCTAGATCCTAGCTTTGTTTCAAACGGCTACGTGTATGTCTACTTCAACTATCGTGACAGTCAATCCTACACTCACGGCCACATTCGTCGTTACACAGCCGCGGGCAATGTCGGTACTAGTCCTCTGGACCTATTCGATGTCATCAGTTCGGTTCCAAACAGCATCTATCACAACGGCGGCTACATCAAATTCGGTCCCGACGGGATGCTCTACGCCCAGGTCGGCGAGTTTCACAATGACACTCGTGCTCAGGAGACGTCCTCCACCGATGGTAAGATGCTTCGAATGTCTCCTGACGGTTCTGTCCCCAACGACAATCCCATCCCAGGTAGTCGCGTATACGCTTGGGGAATTCGCAATGCTTTCGGGTTTGACTTCGACCCTTCTAACGACCGGCTCATCGCTACC
This sequence comes from Crenarchaeota archaeon 13_1_40CM_3_52_17, assembly GCA_001918745.1. Classification (GTDB taxonomy): domain Archaea; phylum Thermoproteota; class Bathyarchaeia; order 40CM-2-53-6; family 40CM-2-53-6; genus 40CM-2-53-6. The sequence goes on from MNGN01000017.1 coordinate 11,331, forward strand.
GAAGCTGGACCCTCCGCCCACGACGAGATCAACATTATCGTGAAGGGCGGAAACTATGGCTGGCCAATATGTAGCGGAATATGCCACAATCCATCGTTCATCGACCCAATTGTTGATCTGAATCCTATCGTGACTCCTACGGGAATCGCAGCTGTCGCACCGAACACCTACTATTTCGGTGAATGGAATACGGGCGATCTAATGCGTCTAGAACTCGCTCAGAACGGATCAGTAAACTCGACGAGTCAAGTCTACAAGCAAAACGGAGGAATCATAGCAGTTGAGATGGCATCTAATGGCAAACTATACTTCAGCTCACCAGACGCTATCTACAGCTATGACGTAACAGCGCCAGTCCCACCAACAACGAACATTGCTGTCATATCACTAGAAGTGCTCGCCATCATCGTTGCCTCAGCCGCCCTTGTAATCGTTGTATTCTATTACGCACTACGATTCAGACGCACTCGCACGTCCAATTTGCTCCGTCCGGTCAAGACACTTCTCTTAGGGGTAAATCCTGTCCCGACTAGATGTGCAGAAATAAGATAACAAATCTTGTCAGACATCCCGCAGTTACTGAAAGCACGATAATAGTTAGCTTGCCAAGGATTGGCAAGTCAAAAGGCCAAGTAGCGATCGAAGAAACCTTCCTATCCATCAAGTCCACCTTCAAGACTTCCAACGCCTCGTGCTCTACGCCCTTGTCAACTCCCGTTAATGTCGCAGAATCGTCCATGATTGGGACAAATCTCTTCGCGAGTTTCTCCCGGGCCAATCCCTTCTCCAGCATCATACGTCGATGAAGCCTCCTAAGAGGAAGGAAGAAGGCTAGGATTCCAATGACCACGAGACCAACCAAAACGGCGCCGACAGTGATGAGATCCAAGATGCTCGGCGGGGCGAAAATTGTGGTCAGGAGAAAGACGACCTCGAACCCAAAATAAGCCGCTGCCAGCGAGAGAGCAAGGGAACCTACAGGCTTCAATCCAAGGAAAGAATCTCTGTAGGGAGGAAGCAAGTTTAGCCTTGACGCACCCAAGTCTCGGATTCCCTTCAGAATGCTATAGTAGACCCAAAAGAGAGACGACAGCACGAGCGCCGTGGAGAGGAATATAGTGAGACTTGCGACAAAGAAGGCAAGTTCCCCTTGGAACGTAACGGTTCCGGTTTGAGTCTGCAGAGATTGTTGCGCAAAGGAATTCGGGAGTAGACTCGCCAATAGGCCGGGCACCAAGTTAAACTCTGCAAGAAGTATCGCGGCCATCAACGCCCAGGCTAGGAGTTGAGGTCTTAATGCCGAAACCCTTCCAAACAGTTTGTGAAACTCTTCCTCTCCCCCAGCCAGCAGTCCAGTTAACTGAGTTTCCGTTTGCAGAAGCTTTCGTC
>MNGN01000009.1 GCA_001918745.1 Crenarchaeota archaeon 13_1_40CM_3_52_17
TGGAGTATTCTGATTCTTCCTGTGCTTGAGAGGATATGCTCTAGACCCTGTTCATTCGTAACCTGTTCTTCGGTAGTTGTAGTGGTCAATCTATGGACTGGCTGATATCGTCGGCGTAGTGGTAGCGGTTAGCATTGATTCCAGCCATTGTCGTGTAGCACTTGCTGGGGCGTTAATCAAACCCAAAAGAGTGGTTTTGCCTCTGAAGCCTTCGGTGGAGGGGTTGGCAGAGACGATGCCTGTAGCGGATAGGTTCTGGACATACTTCCAGACCTGTGTATGTGCCCTAGCTGTCTCCTTGTACTGTTCACAGGCCATTTTGTACGCGATCTCGACTTCTCCCATGGTCGCGTATGCTTCTCTGGTTCTTTCCAGTTCTCTTGCTAGGGCTAGGATGATCAGTTTCTCGTGAGTGTTCCAGTATTGGGCGAATTCTGGTCTTAGGACTGGGTGGAGGCTGCTTGCCGCGGTCCGGATATGATCAGGTGTTAGTTCTTTGCTTTCTTCCGAGTCCGCATACTTTCCTGCTCTCCATAATAGTTCGATGGCGTATCGTGCGTCTCCTTTTTGTGAGGTGATGTCTGCGATGAAGCTGACTAGTGCTTCGGGGACGGTTCCTTCTTTGAAGCTTAGATCGATACGTTCACGGAGTATCTGTTCGAGTTGTGGACTCGAATAGTGTTCTAGTCGGATGATGTTGCGTTGGAGAGTACTTTGTGTGCTCTTGTCCAGTTCTTCTAGCTGTTTTGTTTCTCGGAGGATGACTATGAGTGATAGTCTTGCTTGTCGTCCTGGACGTTCTTCTTGTATGCGTGTGAGATTGTAGAGGCTTGTTGAGCCTTCGGCCGCGATTAATGCTTCTGCTTCGTCGAGTGTGAGTATCATGTAGAGATTCTTCTCTTCTAATTGGTCGAGTAGGGCATGTAGTAGTTCGTCGCTGCTGAATCCTCGTTGTGGGAATTGTGGAGAGAGTGATTGTACGATCCGTTTCAGGATCATGAAGAGGCTTCCACGGTACTCGCGGCAGTTGATGTGCTGATATTGCAGGTTCACCTTCAACGTGCGCGCTGTTCGGGATATGTCTGTCCCGAATCTCCGTGTTAACGCGGTCTTACCTGTCCCTATGTCCCCGGTGATCATGGCTCGTGGACTGGTGGTCCCGGGCTTGTTCACAACGGACCGGAAGAGTTCTGCTAGGAATCTGAACTGGTTTTCTCGGTAGGGTAGTCGTTGGGGAGTGTATTCTAGGCTGAGGGGTTGTTCATCCTTGAAGATGGTTGGACGAGAGATGGCTTCACGTATGATATCGGCCGGTGTTAAGCTTCCAGTTGATAGGTCGTGATTGGCGAGGGATGGTTGTTTCTCGTTCAAGGATGATTACTTACACCTAGTAAACTTCCAGATTGTACTGGGTGAAGATATTAGGCGAGCAGACCCGGATAAAAGTAATCCCCCAGACCCCAGAAAAACGAGATTATCCTCTCACATCTACGAATGAAAAAATGCGGTGCGAGCGCGATCAAGAGTCGTCAACGTACTCCTTAGGCCGAGAGGCCTTCTTTCCCGGGGGGATCTACACTTGTTCTACCGAAATGGACCAAGTCAACCTTTGCCTCGGGCTTGGATTCTGGGCTATCTGTAGGATCTGACGGACAGTATTCGAAGGTGAGCCAGGCCTTAGATTAGTCCGTGGGCTTTCAAGAAGGCGGCAATTGTAGGAAGGAAAGCGACGGTAGTTGGCACAGCTATAGTGAATATCACCACAGCAATGGTAAATGTCCGAATATTGGATTGTAGATGAATGTTAGTAAGAGTGCTGGTCGACAGAAACAAACTATCGATGTACTCGTAATCGGCAACCAATTGGTTGGCAAGATCATCTGATTCGGAGATAGAAACGTGCCCCAGCCTCTTGACGTAGCCACGCATCGAGTCACTGAATGTAGCAACCCCGAGCTGAGTTTCAATAATGGGCAAGTTGTCAAAACGATCAGCGTGTGTCCTGTACGAATCGAACAATTCAGAATGACGGCACTGTCGCTGAACCATTAGCATCGCTTCGCGCCGATACTTGGCCACCGTGCCAGCTAGTCGTTGCAGTATTCGTATCGTATCGAGTTTCGTTTTGTCCTCATCGAGCACGCGTCTCGCGACATTAGTGATGTCGTTGCGTATCGAAGCTAGTTTTCCTCTGTACTCTGGAAGTTCCAGACTTAGTATTGATGCACGGTACAAGATCGAGTAAAGGGGGACTGCAAGTTCAACCAGAGAAAACCTCAGCCGAGTTATGAGTTCTCTACGAGCGCGTTCCGGTGCTTCTCCACTGTTGGGTGCGTTCGGGCAAAGTATCAGATACCCTCGGTTCACTGTACCTTCACCACGAATCGAGATGCTTGATGGCAATAGTGCTAGTTCCGTGTTGGCAGCGGCCTGCCACGGTTCTGTTCCGAGCTCCCGAAGCAAATGTTGGCGCTGATCAAACCATGCTCTTTCTGGTTTGTATGATTCATCCTCGATGGTGAATACACTGATTGTTGGGGATTCAAGATGTACAAATCTTGGGTTTACCCAAGTCCCACTAACAAACTGTGATATCCATTCCCTTGCCCGCCTTTCGATCGATTCGATGCGGCCTCTCGTGTAAGGCCGTTGGTAGTAAGCTCTAGGTTTCTGGGGATGACCGTGAGAGTCTCTCATCATATCATCTGAGTGGAGAAACTTTTCGTGAATATCGTTCTCGAGGTCGTCGGCTAGAACGAATCCATACATAACCAGATAACCGAAATCCGCACCCTGATGGACGTCTAAAGAGACGCTTGAGAATTCGGAAGGAAGGTCGGTGGCCTCAGGTACATACGAATTATGTCGACTCGGTTCTACTAGCTCGCCGACTGCAACCCAACTGCTGTAGCGCAAGTAGCCTTCTTCATGGAGACGAGGAACCTCTTCGCTCTTCAGCCGGTCTAGAGGAGTTCCCGTATGAGGCTTTTGCATTTTGTTGAACGCGGCGACGATCGCTTCTCGAGCTTCCTTCGGATAGGTGTCAAAAAGGAAGAATCCAAGATTCCTTGTTTTCTTGTAATCTTTCTCATTTCTCTCTCTGGCTTTGAGATTGAGCTCCTCATTCCCAGGGGTTGCCAGCTCCTCAGTTTCTACTCGGCTCGTTGGTCCAGAAGAATCGTTCATGCGATTATGAATTCCTTCCTAGATTGTTTCGTCAGATTCACAAAAAAAACGAACGCCTATGCAAGCAGCGCTAGCTCTTTGGCCTCCTGGTACGGATCTTCGACGCAGCGATTACTTCTGAGGGTTCTTACGATATCGTCCTGATTCAACTTCCCCTGCCAGAATCCGATTAGCATGTCCCCAAGAACTGAAGCGGTTATCAATGTCACTTTGGCTCTCGGGCAGTTCCATTTGGCCTCGTCACTAAAATCGGGGTATCCGATAGTGACGTGAGCTATCGGTTTGTGTTTAGCGCCCTTTCCGATTATTTCTTCTGCCTCTCTCGCGGCAACGGTCCGCTTATCGTATCTTTTTCCCTCGATAACGATCTTGCCTTCTTTGGTTTCGACAATTACATCGACCTCGTGCTCCGAGGCATCCCCGACAAAAGCGGACTTCATTCCCATGTAGTCTTTGAGGATGTCGTTGAAGGCTCTGGCAAATTTATCTCCCTTGTCGGTATATAGTCTATCAAAAATGACCGCGTTCTTCCGAAGGGACTGCGCGAGCCTTCTTTGGCGTTGATATGCTGCTAGGTTCTTATCATCAATGTACCGCTCAACACTCTGCTTGATTTCCAACGCCAAGTTTTCACCGATTCCGGGAACCTTCATCAACTCTTCTAGTTTCGCCTCGATGATTTTGTCTGTGCTAGTGAAACCCGCCGCCGCCAATGCCATCGCGCGATGTCTGTTGACCTGTGGAAGTTTCATCCTCATTACAGACAGAGCGTTCTCAGTTACTCCATGATACAATCTTTCAGCGAGTATCCGTAGATATCGGACAAAGTCATAATCGAAGCTGAACAATGGCTTTTCAGCTATCCTTGAGAGACCTCTCACCAGCCAGCTGATAGTCTCAGCATCTCGTTTCACTCTCCCATGACTATCATATAGAGTCAAATCTCCATAAGATGCTCCTTGGATAAAATCCAGAAGCATCCGCGTCGTCTTGAGGCTACGTATGTGTAGGCCCTCTTCTGAGAGCTGATAAAAGAACGAGCTCTTGTTAGATTCCCAATAATTGCCCAGGTCCTTAATTTCAGCTGGCCTGTACTTGGGATAGAAAACCAGCGCATTATTAGATATCGCATCATACGTGCAACACGCCAGATGGATGACTGGTTCGATTAACTTACTGTAGTCTTGCTTCTTGTTGAGGCGGGACTCGGAGTTCTTTAGGGCGTTAAAAAACAATCTTGCGGAAGAAGGCGACAACATCTCTTCGGCGCATCGTCTTCCAAGTTCAGTAACGGCGATTATGTCATGTTCGGCAGTGAGAAATCCGTTCTTCTCGAGGTTCTTCACGTGTTTGGAGATAGACTCATCGAAAGTCTTCTTCAATGGGTCTGAAGTCTGGCGATAATAAATGTGTCCGAAAAATGTCGCCTTCATGAAGGACAATAAACTTTCAACGGTATCGCAGACTTTCGAACATAACAACCCCAGGATGGACATGTCGAGTCTTTCCGATCGTCCTATCTGGGATTCCAAAGGTTCCGGCATGGCTGTTACGTATCCTGTCCACAGCATTTGCAGTTCTCTCTCATCTCCCGCGATCAACACAGAGCGTCCAAACGTGTCGGCCGTTCTGATTCTGCCAGCTCGACCCGACATATTCTTGTAGTCTCGTGCTTTGATGTTCTTTTCATCGTAGGTTTGATGGGACTGGAAAATCACATTCCTTGCCGGTGTGTTGACACCTGCACCTAGAGTTGTAGTGGCGCATATGATTCTTACAAGTCCCTTGTCGAACGCATCCTCGACTATCAATCGTTCATCGGGCAGTAGGCCGGCGTGATGAAAAGCGACACCGTTCTGTATTGTCTCCTTTAGTTGACGGGTCGACGGAGTGGACTCAACAGCACTGTCCAGATGCTCGATTATCTCAGTGACCCCGCTTACTGAGTTAAGATTGCGAGCCAGTCTTTCTGCTAATGTCTCCGCGTCCTTCTGCGTCTGTACGAAAATTAGGGTCTGATCATTCTTCGCGGCTTTGCTCAGTCCATCTAAGGTATGATACTGGAGGCCCTTCTCAGTTCCGACAGAACCGGTATTGAACTCTCTATAAACAAAATCCCCCCTCTCGAGCAAATGCCCGTCAAGTTGAACAGGTTCGGTGCCCGTGTAGATTACTCCCTCCCTGAGCTCCACATCTCTTTTGGACGTTTCAATCAGACTGGCATCCAACCATTCAGATACCTGCTTTGCGTTCGAGATGGTCGCTGATAACCCAACAACTTGGGGTCCAGGTGAAGCGTCCACGAGTCTCGTGAGGAGGATCTCAAGCGTAACTCCCCGGGTCTGGTCCGAGATGTTCTGGAGCTCGTCGATTACGACTACTCCTACGTCGGCTATCAGCTCCGGTTCTCTTACAAGAAGAGAATTCATTTTCTCATATGTCGCGATGATGACTTGGTAGGATAGTAAGTCGTTGTCGAAATCGGTTCTGTCCCCTGTGCTAATGGCTACCTTCAAGCCCCACTTGGCATATTTGTTGGTGAAATCCTGAAACTTTTCATCCGCGAGGGCCTTCAGCGGTACGAGGAAGAACGTGTGAGTCGCCTCCCTCCTTGTCGAAGCGGCTAGAGCAGCCAATTCACCAACGAACGTCTTCCCCGTATTTGTGGGAGCTATAACTAGGACATTCTTTCCTTCAAAGAGTCCATTCTCTACGGCTTGCTGTTGCACTGCGGTTAGCGTCCGATAGCCAAGTTCGTTCAGTCTGGTAATTAGTGTCTGACCGATTCCGAAAGTTGCAAGCTCAGTGATGTCCAAACAAACGACCTTCGATTAATTATCAATACTAGGCGTTTTCTCAGGTTGTTCCGCTAGAGCCGATTCAGAAGTGGGCGTTGGCTTAGGAACTTTATCCTCGTTCGATTGCTCTCTGTGCTTCTCCTCAAGCTTGTATAGTTTCCTGTAGAACTTTCCTCCGGTTTTCGTCACCTCGTAAATAATGCCACGATCTTTCCAGTCTGTGAGAATCGGGGACAGTGTAGGCCCCGCGACACCGATTTCTTTTGCGATATCGATGACTGCGTGCTCACCGTCGCAAAGGTTGTAACCTCTCACGTATTGCTCGGGGTTCTTCTTGTATTTTGTCACCATATCCCTAAGCTTGTCTTCAGGAAACACGGATCTCCCGAGTATCCCTATCACTGCTTCAAGCATCGGTCCTGTTTGTTCAAGGTTAGGGCTAGCCCGTTGTTGTGGTTGTTGTCTCTTTGTCAACTTTCTCTACTTCTTTTTGGGTTTCATTGGCGGCTATCTCGCCAGGTTCCACCCCTTCCCTTTGTCCTCTTTCCTTCCTAATATGATGGAGAGAAACATTCACAGTATTTTCAGTGGCTCCAAGAATACCCACAATTGACTTGGGTCCGAAGCCTGCGTCTGAAAGTAACGCAATCTGCTGCTTCTGGGTCTTCGCATCCCTGATCAGGCCGAGGGCATTCAGACGTATGATGGTGTCGAGCTTCTTGGAAATCTCATTAAACTGGGGATTTCCTTTCTTCGAGCTCACTTGCTACTCTCCTCATTCTTGAGTGTCAGATTCAGCTTTTTCAGCCAACTGTTGGTCGCTCCACAGAGATATTTGTCTAATCCAATCTCCAAAGTTGATCTTTAGTCTGTTTATGTCATGTTCTTCCAATGGGTTGTTGTGGGCTATGACGTTTCTCGACATCTCGATCTCAGCTATTTTCCCGCTGACCCATGGTTGATCGGGAAAGATGTCTCGAAAGTCTGCCCAGTTGGCGGCAATTATCGAACTCAGGTCATCAATGTCAGCATAAAAAATTGGATGAGCTCCCCGTTTCCCGTGCCAGGCGTTTCTCTGTTCCTTCTCGATTCTTTCCTTCACCTTGTTCTTGATTTTTCCTCCAACGTTCGTCTCCCACCAATCGGTTCCTCTGGTTTCAAGAACCTTGGAAATCAGGTTTCTCACGGAGTTTTCGAAAACGTACACGACAGCATAAACCTCAGCCATCCTCTTTGCGTCTTCTACTATCTTCTTTGGAAGTAAAGGGTCGGTAACTTTGATGTCTTTGCCTATCTCGACAAGTATCTGCTTCGAGGAATCCCTTTGAATTGTGTTTCTTTGCCTGTTGATAACCGGCTGTCCTGTGGCGACCTCTCTTACCCTGATCAGTTCATCTTCCTTGAGGATTTTAGAGATGTCTATGCCGTTCTCAGCGGCGATTAGATATGCAGCGGTTTCCTTGGTTATCGAATAGTGATGTGCGTTTTTCTTCTCATCGATTATCTGGTAGATTCTCTGATCCGTGACCCCGGTTTTCTCACGGAGGAGCTTCATCACCTGTTTGTTGATCATCAGTTCCACCCTTTTCCGATACTGACTCTTTCTGAGGTTTCGCCTTCTGCTCCTTCCTCTGGGGGCTCTTGATTCCTATATCATCTAAAGAGGCTATCTTCATCATTCTGCCCTTGCGCGTCTCACTCTCGACGACCAATCCTAAGCGAAACCACTTCTGCCACCATGAACCAACGGTGGCATAGGGGACGCCGGAAATCGTTGAAAGTTCCTTGAGACCATTTTCTCCATCGCTGTTCTCAAATGCAAGCTTCTTCTGGTTATCGTCGAGTTCCTTCTCCAGAACTTCCTTCAGCTTTGAGATATTTGCGAAACGCGTCCACATCAGAATCTTCTTGAGCGTCTCGCCCACGGCTTCAAGTGAATTCTGTTCTTCTTTTGACAGTTAGTTCGCCAGGTGACATCGGTTAAGATATTAAATTAAAAGGCTAGGTTCTGAAGTAATCCAGTTCTCAAGTGATCGCTCGCGCGCCGCCCTCTTCGGCGCCTTCCTCACTCTTCCCTTGAGGTTTACCTTTGGGATTAATCATGTGGCTTATTGCTGATTGATCGACACCGAGTACCTTGGCAATGTCATCTTGGCTAGCTTTGTTTTTCATGAGCAACAAGATCAAAAGGTTCTTTATGGTCCTAAGCTCTTTTAGCTCATCACTCAAGTTCAATCACCAACTATCTTCGGCTATTGCCGCTACTCCTAACATGCGATAAAAGCGTTGGCCTGAAAAAATTATCGCTGAATCTTGAGTTTCATCAACAAGACTGGTGTGACTAGTATGATTATCTAGCCAGAACCCACGAGGTTATAGCATCTTAGTCTATGACTAATTTGAGCGCTGAACAGTTGTCTCGGAGCCTTGTCCTGAGAGGGTTGCTTAGATACTGATTCAGGGCTACCGATTGTAGCTCAGAGTGGATTGCGCGTTGACAGTCTTGGTCGAGACTGTCGAGAAAGTGTTGTCGAAGACAAGGGAATAAGTCGAACCGGATAAGAGTTGAACGCTAAAGCTCCCTGTGGACACTTGCCCGCTGTTGTAGAGTGAGTATCCAGAGCTGTCCTTAACGTACACGATGATATCGTTCCCGCTCCCGCCTGTTGCCGTGAAGCTTCCAGTAACGTGCGCATTCGTGGCCCCGTCAGGCACAAGGAAGGTGTACTTCTGGGTAGTAGCCGGACTTACGGTGACTACGCCGTTAACAACGGATGTCGAAATCGGCGGGTGGAGGCCGTAGTTAGCTGCGAAGACTCCTCCTAGGATGACTACAGCTAGGATAATGACCACGATGAAGATCGAAACCGTGCTGCTCAGGAACGGCTTCTTTGCTGGCTGAGCGAGAGCGGTCACTCTGAACAAGGTCTGGGAATCCGCCGTCGAACATTTAACCGTGCTGTTATTCTGGTGCACGGCTAGCGGTTCGGGCGTTGAGAACTTCAGACATTTGGAAGCCAGTGCGAGGATTATCGCAGGTGGAGCAACTGGTGCTTGTCGTTCGTTCAATGAATAGCAACGTTTCCATCATGTAGATAAGTCAGGACAGACTATACTAGTAGGTACATGTCGGGTAGGAATGCTCCGGACTGGCTCAGATGGAAGGACTGTCCCCGGTGCGGCAAGCTCGAGGATCCCATGCAAGGAGTCTATCTCTGTCAAGTATGCGGGCGATGCCAGGACTGCTGCGGCTGCCAATGTCATCCTTGAGTATGAGGATCATACTCATCAGAATCACGGAGAGCGACGACTGCACCAGTTCCCAAGGGGGATAAGTCTGTGGCTAGATTCGCTCTGGCCTAATATTAGAAACTCTCCCAACGCGTCTTTACTGTTACTGTTAGAGTTCCCTGACAAGTTACAAAAAGTTCATTCGTTCGCGCCCTTTCCCTGCTCTTTCTAGCAGAGATTTGCTGGATGGGCTAGACATAGGGTCTTGTCAGAATCAAACAGAATGATTCCGAAATACATTCAGCCTCAAGGACCAACTGGTCCCTCGCACTGGCACGCTCCGGTTCTAAGTGCTCTTCCTCTTCCGGTCTTCATCGGAATAGTTGCAATATTCAACTTTATTCTGCCT
>MNGN01000005.1 GCA_001918745.1 Crenarchaeota archaeon 13_1_40CM_3_52_17
CGTATCCTGAGTTCGACTATCGTCCAGAGTCAACCCTCGCATTCAAACACACCTACGGTAACTCCGAAGAAATGGTCCGACCTATCGTTTTCAAGGACAAGACTGTTCAGAATCCCATCCAGGAGCTTGTCATGCAAACTCTTTGTGCAATGACAAGTAATAGTATCCCCGAGCTTTTCGGGCACAACAAACCACTCTTTATCGCGGACAAGGTTGCAAAGTGGCATAACGAGGAAATGAGGCGGATCATCGATACTACGGGCAAATGGCTTATGAACAATCCCAGCCTCCGACACTTCGTATTCTACATGAGTACGTTCAGGGAGAGGAGAAGCGAGATTGAAGGTAGTCGAAGAGACAGTTTCTAGATACTTCACCGATTTCGACGGGCGCTTCAAAGCTCGCCTCAGCCAGGTAACACCCGCGTTCATGCCTGTAGCGACCCACGAGCTCACTGGCACATCATCACGCTACGAATGCCGGATCAAGGTCGAATACAACAAAGACATCATGAGTCTCATCGAGGAAGGAATGCTCGTCGCAGTACGCAATTTCAAATCAACCCAGAAACAACAACGATATTCCCTCATGGTCATCAGCCGTGTCTGGCCGGAACACTACGGCCTCAAAGGGCTCTCTGAATCCAGCTACTATCCGATGCAGTTCGAGATAATCCAGCAATCTGTCCGTGACTGGGACACAAGCGACAAGTCAACGATGATGGTGCAGATCAGCGCTCTCCCAATCAACTACGACTTGCTCATTGACGGTGATGGCGAACCGAGGTACGAGAAGGGATTCTCTTATCCAGTTATCGCCGCCGAAGCCAACATTCTGAACCGGGACATGATCAGTCACATGTACAACAAACGAATCCTCGACAAGATCGGTTACAAAGCAAAGACGACGACAAGCGATGCGTCCAAGGACCCACGCATCGGGACAATCCAGATGTTCGAGTCCATGGAAGAAAGAATCCCTATCTATCTCGATTTCGAGTCCATGGTCCGTTACCACTTCGGAATCTTCGCTTTCACTGGAGCGGGAAAGTCAAACCTTCTAGCAAACACTCTGAGGAGAATTCTACTCCATGCTCCCGAGATCAAGGTTGTCGTGTTCGATATCTCCAGCGAATATCCATTCCTATTGATGGACCTGTTCGCCGACGAGAAGATCCCCTCGAAGATTATCCTCGAGAATCCTATTGCCTCGGCCGATCAGTTCTATGTCAGTGTTGTCAAGCCTCGAGATTACGAGAATGATGATAGGGTCCGGAAGGTCTTCGCTAGGATTTTCAGTCAGAAAAAGATCAGCTATTACCTCAAACCCGAATCCAAAATCCCGACCTACGGGGACATTCTGGACGAGCTCACCAAGATGCGGGGAGATAATCTGGAGAAACCGCACTACATTAACGCACTAGACCGGATACGACAGTTTGTCAGCGACTACAAGCACGAGAACGAAAAAACCGATTCGACCTTCGTAAACGAGGAATTCTTAATCGGACTCGACCAAGCTGGACAGAGCGCTGTCAAAGAGTTCAGCATATCGGACCGCAGCGGAGTGTACTCATGGGCCACGTCTCGCCTCGCGCTAACAGAGAACATCAAACGAGCTGACAAAGAGAGGAAGAGCGCGGGCGGACTCGATATTGAGGGCATCCGAGACCTCGTCGAAAAAGAGTCCCGGCTGACCTGCATATCCATATCGGACCCCGTCGCCATCAAAGAGCTCGTCATTCATCTAGCACGTGAGTTCCTGCAGCGGCGAAAACGCTCTTTCAAGGTCAAACCATACGTTCTATTCGTCTTCGACGAAGCTCAAGAATTCGTCCCGGACTTATCTGGCTCCGGAGGAATCGACAAAGACTGCTCAAGGACCGTCGAGACCCTCCTGCGCCAGGGCAGAAAATATGGTCTAGGAGGTTGTCTCGCGACCCAGAGAATCGCTTATCTCAACACTAACGCGCTGCAACAACTGCACACTTATTTTGTGGGAACTCTGCCTCGACCTTATGATCGGACAGTCGTAAGCGATACTTTCACTATCGACAAGCAGATCCTGGAGAAGACTCTTGAGTTTGCGCCTGGTGAGTGGCTTCTCTCCAGTTTCATTGCTACTGGTATGGAGAACGTGCCCATTTTCATAAGAGCAGACAACGCCGAAACTGAAGTCAAAAAAACCCTGGATAAGCTGGCGTGAGAAGCTCAGTCTAGGACTGGACCACTAATTCGATCAGGGTGTTCTTCGAAAGATCTTGTCCCGCAATGTCTCACGGAAGGCCGAGAAGACAACAATTTTCTTGCGCTGCACGACAACTTCCACAACGGCCAGAATAAGGAAGATGACTCCCACGAGCAATCTAGTCTCGACGATTGCTGTCGAGACCACCCAGAGGACGAAGAGAATTGTCGCGTTTGACACGTCGTACTCAAGGTCGAGGAGCGCCGCGCATGCATAGAGCGATTGAGCCATCGTCAGAAAGATCTCGACGTCATGTTGGCCAATTGGAATTGTTCCGGTCAAGCTACCTGAACTAATCACGAAGACTATTGGGATCAGTGCCACTAAGGCTGTCAATTCGTTGACCGATGATGACATGAAGTTGAGAAGTGCGGTCGGAGCCAATCGTATCGTCCGAGCCCAATTGAAAGCGGAGACCTTCTCCGGGAATTCTGAAAGCACCGGTGCAATCCATTGGATGGAGAAGAACACGGCCCCAGATCCCAAAAGGGGGACGAGGAGGGAGACGGCTATGGTTCGGATCGATTCGACGAAGGCGTCGGTTACGAATACGAAGGTGAGCGCGGCAAAGGCGAACAGCCCGACGATCGCGGCAAGTCGGCGTGCCATGGGCTTTACTTCCATCAGCGCTCGAGGCGGCCCTTCGAGAACTTGGTCTGTTTCGTTCTTGTCCGTTGGCAGTCGGAAGAGGAGCCACATATATCCGACAAAAGTTGCTCCCAGAATTAGCGAGTCGAGGAGGGACATCTCGCCTCGTAGGATGACGAAGACGTAGTAGATTGACGAGCCAATCATGAAGACAAGCTCGACACTCTGTTCTTTCCGGAGCGCTATGCTTGTGGGGCCGGTTTGCCCGTTTCGTCGTTTCTGGATCATTACGGTGAATAGTATGAGAGGCCAGCCCAGTCCGGTTAGCAGTCTGTTGGCTCCTGTGAAGTTGGCAATCACGTTCGGGATCCAACAGTCGACAGTGCATCCTAGAGGGTCTTTGCCTGCCTTCCAGGCTATCGTCCCCTCAACGAAATATTCTGGAATCGTCTGAACGATCGCAACAAGAGCGAGCGCTAGTCCTTTGCTGATGGAGAATTCTGAGGCTTCTGCTGCCCAAGCTATGAGGAGTGATGCAGCGATTACGGCTCCAAAGGTGAAGAAGGCGACTGTGTAGTTGGGTTGGCGAAGAACCAGCACTACGAATATCGAGATTAGTGCCCAGGCGATGAGGAGTGAGTATTCAGCGAGAATCTTGCCCCTCACTATTCAGCCCCCTCAAAATTGGACGCGCTGGCCGGAAGCATTGCCCCTCGGTTCGCTCAACATGCGAGCTTTGGTAGAATACTCTTACTCTAAGGCCCGATCACGGGCCATTGAGTTATGTTGGGCAGTAGGCCTAGTGGTGGTCTTCTCTTTTCTCAGCGTGGTCCATGGATATTGCGTAGGAGAGGACTAGGAAGGGGTCGAATGAGGGATTCTGGATCTCGATGCAGTAGGAGTCGCGCACGCTTACCCATTTCTTGTGAATCTGCGCGATTCGGGACCCGTCGGGCGACTGGACGCTGTAATCGTGTTCTAGGATCTTTCCATGGACCTTTGCTATTTCCTGTCCCGAAGCGTTTTCCATCCACCATTGGGATCCGATCAACTGTAGGATTTTTTTCTTAATGACGGCCTCTAGCTGTCCTTGGGGGTTGTAGATCTCGAAGGTAGGTCGAATGGCGAGCACTTTGCCGTGGATTTCGCCCAGGCGTGACCCGTCTGGTCCCTCGAACCAGAACTTAGGGCCGAAGCTCACGAGTTGTTGTTTGACGTATGCGAGTAGGTTTCCGCTTGTGTTCTTGATTGCGAAAGTGTCTCGTATGGCCAGGATTTTCTGGTCAACAATATAGTTGGTTTCTCTAAACGGAGTGTTCCAACCTGCTGGTTGGCTCATAGCGGGCTGGGTAGCCTGGAAGGCTACAGGTGCTCCGCAGCGGCCGCAGAAACGGCTGCCAGAGACCAGTGATTGGCCGCATGAGCTGCAGACCGGATTTGTCATCAAACCTGAATCAGACCCCACGGGGTCGTGGCCATCTAAAATAGAGTTATGTCCCTTAGACACCCTCGGAGTCGTGGTAGCGGAGTAAGTGTTCCGTTACGACAAAAGGCGACAATTTCTTCTCGACGAGTAGATCGAAGAGTAGCTTGGAGTCTAGCGCATAGGAGGACGGTACTTGAACGCGTCCGTTTTCTGTTTGTCTTGGTCTCTCTCAGCAGCTTGTTCCGCTCTCTGTCTCTCCACCCTGCGCTCTTTCTCGATGGGGATGAGCTCGTTCATCTTTTCCACAAGCCTTTCAGCCTCAGGCGGTTCCAATGGAATGTGAATATCCTTACGATGGGGAATCCTGATGTTCACCTTGCCGGAAGGTTCCACGGTCACCTTCTCGATCTCCCAGAGATGCACGTCCAGAGGGATGATGGTCTGAAACATCCAGCCCAACGTATCCCGCAAGGCAGGCCTTGCCTCAGCCAGTTTCTCAAGCTCCCTTAGTGCCCCGTCCTTCAAATCAACTTTCAGCAGGTCAGATTGAAGCTTGACCTGGAAGTGAGGCTTGTCAAGCATGAACAAGGCAGGCTTTTCTGGCAAACCCGAACCCTCAGCTCTAGCGAACGAGCTGGTTCGTATTTATTCTTATCAACCGGTCTTCGCCTGCGATATAACCCAAAGACCGTGACAGCAAGGAGTATACCCTCTGAGATTTGATGGGATCAACCCATGCAATGGCAGGTTTCGTACTCTGGTTTGGCTTGTCAAGGCTCACGTTTCCCCGCCTCTATGAATCATTGTGATCATCCTTGGCTATTGAGCTATCATACCTAAGAATCTGAAGCGATTTGCAGGTCCATCGGGCCACGCTGGATCTGTTCTAGCCTCGCAGATGCTATGAGCTTGTCTCCTTTGTGTCCAACCATTCGGCGCGCTCGGTTTATCGCCTGGGTTAAACGGCGAGCCGGCAGAGTCGCTAGGATATGATAGCAAATGTAGGCGGTGGATAAATTCGGATATCGAAAGATAGACGAATAGGAGCACACTTATGTAATCAGCAACAAAAACGGTTGCCTAGCAGGCTACTTGGATTCCATCAAGAATTCCTGGATATATGGAACACCCCTAGGCCTGGCTTTGGCGCTGGGTAGCCCCAAACGCCAGACGATGGTACGAACTGCGCTTCTCATCTGTCTCGTAGCTTTCTCCACCTCAGCCCCCCAGAATTTGGCGACCGCTACTGTCATGGTTGTCTCCGCCCAGAGTTCGCATCCACCTATTCTGATTACAAGTAATGCGGATTTTACAACTGCCAACGGCGTGACCGGCGGAACGGGCACGGTCACCGACCCCTACGTCATATCTGGCTGGAACGTCACCGGCTTGACGGGGTCAAAGGCACACCCTGGAACCTATGTGCACGTGGAAATAGACAACACTATAGCCTATTTTGTCATCAGGAATATCTCGGTCCAAGGCAGTGTCAACGGGAACGGTCAGGCAGCAATACTCAGCGGCGTTTCAAATGGCCGAGTGGAATCGTCTAACATAACAGCATACTGCCAAACGCCGCCTGGGCTTTTCTGCTACCTTGGGCTCACCGTCCAATCTTCCACTAACGTAACACTTTCGGGCGATATCATCAACCAGCTTAGCGCAGGAGGGGACACGAATCTTGTCCTCGAGGGCAGTACTATCGGACCATTTGGAAACTTTGCTGGCTCTGGTGACAGTTTGGATGTGAATGGCTGCCAGCACTGCCTGATCTCTGGCAACAATATAGTGGCGTCCGGTAATTTCAAGATCAGTGGAGGATCGGATGTTACGATCGCGAACAACAATATTTCGGCCGATACTCAAGGTGGTAGTTGGGCCACGTCACTGTTGGTGGGAGGAGGGACCGGTATTCGGGTTACCGGCAACACGGTTATGGGTGGAGTAGGTGACAACATAGACCTTGACAGAGTTTCCAACGCGACCGTTTCCCACAACAAGGTCAAGATGACTGCAGCCTCCCCCTACGGCACTGGAACAGGGATTGCAATATTGTCATCCAACAATGTCCAAGTATCCCAAAACAGTGTTGTGAATGCCTGCTGCGTCAACGGCATTGGAGTCCTAGTAGGCGTATCATTCAACATATCCCCAACTAATATTCGGATCTTCGAGAACAACGTCACCCAGGCACACCCAGGGATTAGCTTGCAATCCGCTACCAATGTTACGATCTACCACAACAATCTGTTCGGCAACACCGTCCAGGCAACAGACGATAAACCTGGCTCGAACAGGTGGGATAACGGCTATCCTAGTGGCGGTAATTTCTGGTCCGACTATCAAGGCGTAGATAACTGTAGCGGACCCCGACAAAATGTCTGTCCAAACCCGGACGGGATCGGCGACACAGCCTACACTTTCAGCACAGGACACGACAATTACCCACTGATGAAACCGCGAACTTCTATCCTCGCAACTGTTATGCGTGGAACTGACAACAGGTTATACTGGAACAAGCTTTCCTCGGGCACTTGGACAGGATGGGGGTCGCTGTCGGGCGCAACGCCCTCAGCTCCAACCATCTGTTCTTCCGGCTCAAACATGATTCTCGTTGTCCGAGGCCTAGACAACGGAATCTATCTCAAAATATTTTCCAACGACATGTGGTCAAGTTCTTGGAATAGTCCCGGTGGTGCCACCAATGACCAGCCTGCTTGCGCAATCCTAGACAGCACCCTGTATCTGGTAGTGAGAGGGTTGGATAGTGTTACCTATGCAAACTCTATGTCTCTTGCCACCTCGACTTGGTCAGGTTGGGCAAATCTTGGCGGACAAACACCCTCTGCGCCAGTCCTGGTGGGAACCTCTTCAGCGAACAGGCTTGACCTTGTCGTGAGAGGACTAGCCAACGGCATCTATCACAAGGCCTTTGTCAATGGCGCTTGGACGCTAACCTGGGACACGCCACGCGGGGCAACGCCTGACATTCCATCAGCAGTATCCGATGGAAGAGCTATCGACGTTGTGGTGAGAGGAATGGACAATGGTCTATGGTACAACTCCTACAACTTCACGAGTGGCTCTTGGTCAAATTGGTTCTCTATCGGCGGGGCGACCGCGACTGCTCCATCTCTGGCAATCGATTCCTCGGGATCGCTTCACTTGCTGGTAACGGGACTCGCCAATGGCATTTGGCACATCTCAAGAACTCCGGCGGGAGTCTGGGGTCCGATATGGGACAGCCCTGGAGGAAGCACTCCTGACAGACCGGCTCTCGTCCAGTTTGGGGCAGACATCGCGGTCTTGGTCCGCGGCACGAACAACTCTGTGTTTTCGGACATTCTTGGTGAATCATCTTGGTATGGTTGGACAGATCTTGGGGAAACCACAAATTCGCCCCTAGCGATCTCCTCGCTCTAACCGGGACAAGCTGAAAGCTCCAAGTTTTTCGACTCCCACTTTTATGATAAAAGTGGAATGTGAGTTCATTCTTATACGCAAATGACCGAGCAGACGCTCGCTAGATGCTGCCGATAACCGGCTTCAAGATGAGCAACATTACAGCAAGTATGGAACAGAATAATCCTGCGATAAAAGAGAGTGCGCTAGAGGTCCACAGTTTCTTCCGAGTCGGATAGATCGTGTATGAGAACACGGAGAATGCTGATAGAAGAAAGCCCATCGCGCCCGCCAAAAGCGTGTAGTTTAGCATGAGTCCCGGAGAGCTCGAAAACTGAAGTACGGCCAGGTCAAGTCCTGCCAGGGTCGCCGGATACGAGGCGTTGACGATCGGTTTGATGAATTTCTCTTCAAACTCTTCCATTGAACGAGCCTCATGTTCTAACCCCCCGGTTGGGACTACCCACGCTTTAGCGTTTGTGACCTCACTTCCGATCGAAGAAGATTGGTGGACCGGGCGGGATTTGAACCCGCGGCCTTTCGGTCACTCTAGATCGATCGGGATCTATGCGAACCGAACGTTCTTCAGCCCAAGACTTGATGGAACTTGGTATACCAGGCTGAACTACCGGCCCAGCAGAATCGCGCCGCGTCCTATCGAAGTCTTAAGACTTTGGAGAAACAGCAGAGGATGGATGGCTTGGAAAAATGTTAATACGCGTCTTCGCCTCGGTCGCTCAACTCGTGGGGCCCGTAGCTCAGCACGGTTAACTGAGAGCCAGCAATAGCTCTTACAGGCCGAGGAGCACACGGCTGATACAGATAACCTCCGGAAACCGTGGGGTCGCCGGTTCAAATCCGGCCGGGCCCATCATTCCTCGCAGGCAAATTACTTTGTCTCGGGACCCCGGCTTATAGCCGGGTTACAGTAAATGCATGCATAATGGACCTTCAGAATTTAATCCCACGGGAGACCTCTCGTAGGGACCCGATATTCGTAGAGTCGGAGAAGCAATTTGCCACGATTTACTACAAGCGTCAGCGAGGAAGGCCTAAACCCGTCGAAGTCAGAAGATCGATTAGTAGGGATCTATTTCTTGTTGGGGTTACGATCTGGGCATGCGAAGGTACACGAACGCGCCCATATGAACTCGAGATTGCCAACTCATCCGAGTCGCTAGCCAAACTCTTTCTATAATTGCTCCGGCAGATTGGAATATCTCGTTACGTGACTCTCAGAATTCATGCCCCGATTGACGGTTACGAGAGATACCGACGACATTGGAAGAAAACGTTGGGAATAGATAGGTTTGAAAAACCCATCACGACCGAGACCAGGGGCAGAGAAATTAAGAGCGGGATTATCCATATAAGAATTTACAGAGCTGTCATAAGAGAGCTCTTCCTGCACTGGGCACGAATTCTGCCTCAGCTTCGGCAAG
>MNGN01000066.1 GCA_001918745.1 Crenarchaeota archaeon 13_1_40CM_3_52_17
TCCATCGGATATGCGGACGTTGGGGCCGGGATATATCTCGCCCTGAGCCTGGTTGCCCTACATGCAGGCTACGCGACTCCGATAGCCATTGGGATAGCAGCTATTGCCTATTTTCTAACTGGACTCACTTACGCGGAGCTATCCTCAACCTACCCGACCGCGGGAGGGTCGGCAGCATTCGGGCAGGCAGCATTCGGAGACACGGTGAGCTTTCTCGCAGGGTGGATGCTCTGTCTGGACTACGTCGTCACCGCGGCAATCTTCTCCATCCCAGCTATCGGCTATCTATCCTATTTCGAGCCGCTCCTCAAGGAGCCCATCTGGTTGGGTACAGGAGCGATCGTCCTCCTTGTTAGTCTCCTTCTCCTCAACGTAGTCGGAATCAAAGAGTCTGCGAATTTCACCTTCGGGCTTAGTATTCTCAGCTTGGTCAGCGAGATCGCGCTCATCATCCTGGGACTCGCGCTAGTGATACCCAACGGTAGTCTGTTTCATTGGCCTCAGACGTTCAATCTCGGAACTATGCCCACATGGTCTCAGCTCGTTCAGGGTGTAACCCTGGCAATGGTGTCTTACCTAGGAATAGAAGCGTTGGCGCAGGCAGCCGAGGAAACGAAGATTGCGGGAAAGACAATTCCTCGGGCAACGATGTTGACTCTAGTAATTGTAATTGCACTCTATCTGGCAATTTCCTTGGTTGCGGTCAATGTGGTTCCGCCGGACATTTTGTCGAGCAAATGGAAGAGTGATCCTCTTGCAGGAGTAGCAAGTAATCTTCCTGGAACGGGTGCACTCATCACGGGTTGGATCGCGCTGTTAGGAAGTGCCATCAGCATAATTGGGGCTAACGCTGGGATCATCGGGTCTTCGAGAACTCTCTTCGCGCTGTCTCGATACAGGTTACTTCCAAGACGATTCGGTCAGATACATCCTAAGTTCAGAACCCCTCACATTGCCATAATGACATTCGGAGTCGGAAGCATTCTCTTGGTCGTGTTCAGCACCGTCGTCTATCTAACCGGTGGCGAGGATCCTCTGGTTTTACTGGGAAGCCTCTACAATGTAGGAGCCCTTGTCGCATACGTGTCCGCGCACGCGAGCCTCATTGTCACCCGCAACACCGACAGGCCGAGATTCAGACCGTTCCGAGTACCGCTAACGCTTCATTTCAAGAGGAGATCGGGAACGCTGGAACTTCCTCTTTTGCCTCTCCTTGGACTACTCGCCACCAGCGCGATATGGATAGCCGTGATTGTGACCCACGAGCTAGGCAGAGAACTCGGCATTGTTTGGGTCGTGATGGGAATGGGAATATACATCTACTTCAGGCGAAAGAATCGTCTGCCTCTCCGAGGACGTGCGCCTCCCGAGCCTCGGGAAACGTCGAGTTCTGAGAAGGGAGAAGGGCCTATTCTGTCTGTTTGAGCCTTTTCTCTATGAAGTCTACCTGTTTTATGAGGAATTTCTTGTATGTTCTGAGAAGCTTCGCCTGCTGAGGCTTGGTCTGCTTGTCGATTGTAGTCATGGTCCGACGGAAAGTCTCAACAGTCTCTTCTAGTCCGGCTGACACCTTTGGACCCGTGTCTTGCACAAACTTCTCTGTAGAAGATTTCAATGTCTTGCTTGCCGCAACTAGGTCGTTGCTCAATTGTTGAAGATCCTTTCGCATGGCCTCGAGGGCTTCTTTTGCTTCGCGACGGACTTCGTCTCGCATGTTCTTCTTTTCTGACATCTCTGCTTCAGAGAAACGGTATTTGAAGATAAAGCTTCGAACTTGAACAGCATCGCCTGAACTCATATTATACCCGTTAATCGACCGGAGAGCCATGAAAGGGGTCCGAGACAAGGTCTACTCAGCATGGAAAGAGGGAAAGCCCCCTAGCCCCGCGATTGGGACGCTGGGCATCAGAGTTCGCAACATAGAGGAGAGCAGAGCGGTTCTCGAAATGGACGTGGACGAGCATTTGCACAACTTGTCTGGAACAATGCATGGAGGAGTTATGGTGGATATCGCGGATGCGGCAATGGGGATCGCTGTGGCGTCGACGCTGAAACCAGATGAGGATATGACTACAATTGAGTTGAAGATGAGCTTCATGCGCCCTCACATCAAGGGACGATTAGTTGCAGAGGGAACGATTGCAAAGAGAGGCCGACGCATCGCATTCACCGAAGCGGTTCTGACGAACGTGAAGAAGGAGATTATAGCGAAGTGTAGTGGGACATGGCTCATAATGTCCGTTTAGCTTGGCCTTGTCATGTCGTCAAAGCGTCCGGTTGAGCTTGGTAGAGACGCGAGGCTCTTCCTTCTCTTCATATCTGAAGTTAACCTTGTAATGGGGGTGCTGTTCTTTGTCTATCCGAGCCTGGTGATCGGACTGTGGCCTTGGACTGTGAAGGCGTTGGCTGTACGGTTTATCGGTGCAATATTTCTCGCGATAGCGTTTGGCTGCTGGTCTGCTCTCAGAGCTAAGATCTGGCAGAGAGCGAAGATTCTCGTGCTAGTCGGAGGAACGTTCTTCGGAATCACATCGATCGTCGCAGTCGTCCTCGCCGTATCACAGGGTGGCGGATACGTCATCTCCACTTGGACGGGATATTTCCTCGTTGCAGGTCTAGGCAATTTCTACCTGTTGAACCGATATGGTTGGCCTCGGAAGCCTCAGGATAGATTGGGCCCTGGTCAACCTTGGAAGACTGCCCGTTGGTTCTTCCGGATCCAAACCGTTGTTGTGGGAGTGTTTGGCATTATGATGCTCTTGTTGCCGGATGTCGCCCAGCACCAGTTCTGGCCATGGCTGGTAAAGACTCCTACTCTGCAAATGTTCGCTGGTTTGTTCTTGGCCACGTGTCTCGCGACTGGTTGGGCTTCTTTGCAGACGGATATTGGTAGAATCAGGGTTCTATTGCCGCTGGACGTGATCTTTCCAAGCCTCGCACTTTTGGCTGTCGGAATTCACTGGGACGTGATATCAATCGAAAGCCCCGGCACGCCCGTAACGGGCGTATGGGTTTTCATCTACGCTTTCGTAGCCGTAGGGTCAGCTTGCCTCTACTTTTTCTCTCGAAAACCAGCTACGACTTGACTGGAGAGATACATTGACAGGGGGAAATGATGTCTGGGACACAAGTGGAGCTATTCAAGAGGATTTTCGAACCGTTCGATGTGGAGGGTCGCGTGGACGCTGTCCTGTACAAACCCTTGATCTAAATATCCCGACCGTCTTAGTCTACTGAGAACGAAGACAGACTCGAGACAGGTGACCCTTCTGGAGATCGAAGTATACAATTGCGGTTGCAAGGTCCGAATCTATGCAGTGGAGTTTGGCGAGTCAGAGAGCGACCTTACAGAGCGACCTAGCCTTATCTCAGATTACAGCCCTTGTTCCAAGCACAGGAATGCTCGAAGGATTCCGCCTCAAGGGGCTCGTCTCCTCAAGGTCAGGGGCGAACAAGAAGCCTTTCTTAACGAGTAAAAATCATCATCATCTATTCGCCCTCGATCAAAGAAGAGAATTGAAGGAACTAGATCCTCTTTCGATGCCAAATATAGAGCGCTCCTATTAGAGCCGATGCTGCAACCGCGCCAGAAAGGATTGGATTCGAAGACACCAGCTGAACGCCTATCTTAGTTACCGGGCTCTCGGTGACCCCTCTCAAGTACGGTATTTCATAAGCCCCCGTAACGTATCCATACAGCCACACGGCGAGGAAGCCGCCCAGAAAGATTACTAGTGCTCCACGGGCGGAGCCTCGGTTTCGGGCTCTGGCTGGAACGGTAGTCTGGTCAGGTTCCTGGAATTGGACCGCCCGTTCGGTCTCAGGAACTCTTGCTTCGGATTCTAGTGGATGTGCATGTTTCGTCAAGCTGTTCAAAATATCCCCTTTTGTAATGTTAGCCGCGCGCGTAGAGGACGCCTCAGGTTGCTTGTTCTGGCCGGAAAAACTGAACCGGTGCTTTGGTCTCGGGGGTTTCTTCGAGTCAGACCCCAAATTTGCTTGCCCTCATTATTCTCTGGGCCTAACGGCGATTTGGGCGTGGGCGTACTCTCTAGCTATAGGGGCGCGGACTGGGACAAGGTAGGAAGCGTGCGTTACGGTGATAATTGCTTGAGAAATCTATTCTGGTCTCTATATGAGAGGAAGGCTGGGTTCAACGCTGCGAATGTTAACATAACGCATACGAGTTTTGGGAGAGTATGTCTGGACAGAGGACTCTCTTCATTGAGATGAGGGAGTTCGATCCCACCGACTATTCGAGGCTAGTTGAGATTTACAGTGCAAACTATCCAGATTATCCTCGCAGCGAGGGCGAGTGGCGTTCGAGGGATGAGAGCTTGGACAGGTCAAAGTACTATCTCCAGAGGTACTCCTTTCTTGAAAATGATGTAATTGTGGGATTCGGGGTTGTTTCGCATGTCACTGACATGTTTCATCCACGCAAGTTTTGGATCGAGATACTTGTCGACCCTGTGTCGCAGGGAAGAGGAATTGGGGGCGCAATCTATGATAGACTTACAGCTGAACTGGAGAAGCTGAATGCTGTTATTGCCTGGGCTGGTGGCAGAGAAGATCTGCCAAGGCTCACCGGTTTCTATCAGCGGCGAGGTTTCGTGGATAAGCAGATTGCCTGGGAGTCACGTCTTGACGTGTCCAGAGTGGACTTTCCGCATTTCCGAGAATATTCTGAAAATGTGCAGAAGCAGGGAATCACACTTACGACTCTCGCCAAAGCGCAAAAGGAAGGTCAAGATTCAATGAAGAAGCTCCACGAGCTTGTCCAGATTATCTCTGCTGACATGCCAAGTATAGCGTCTTTCACGCCGACCTCCTATGAGCAGTGGGAAGCGTTCGAGCTCAAGAACCCGAATCTCCTGCCTGACGGCTACATGATCGCGAAGGACGGTTCCATCCATGTTGGACTCAGCACTGTCTGGCGGATCGATAAAGAACCTAGAAGTTTGATCCAGGGAAACACGGGTGTTAGGCGGGAGTATCGTGGAAGGGGAATAGCTGTCGCGTTGAAGCTCGCAGTCATCGATTTCGCGAAGCGGAATGGGTATGAGAAGGTGAAGACATGGAACGCATCCGATAACGCCGCGATGCTTGCGGTCAACACGAAGCTCGGCTTCAAACGAGAAGTCGGATGGATAACGCTGGAAAAATCCTTCGCCTGAAAACGCCACTGCCTACATTTCCAGATGGGTCTCACGTCCTCACGTCGTCTTTGACAGCCCGGATATTCCCAGAAAACAAGTCACTTCGAGGCTGAGGCGCGGGTAACGACCAGCAAATTGGCTAACACTGTCGGCCTTGTATGGAATACTAGGGAGGGGATGGGCGACTTGGCGACGTGGGAAGAGCCTAGGGAACTGGACACTGACAATGAGGCTGTGATCAGCCTCTACGATGGTATCAAGAAAATACTGGAAAAGCAACCGAAGCCCAAAGCCAAACCAAGCCCTGGCCTCCCTCGGGAAGCAAAACACATCCTGCGCTGCGGTCGAATCCTAAAGGTCGATATCGAACGAAAGCTTGTCGTTATTACTGTGATGAAGACGGATGGCGAGCTTCATCAGCTTCGGATAGAAGCCAACCAAGACTGACCGGACCTCGTTGGAGTCCAAGAACACTTTCAGTGTCCTCCGTCTCTCCCACTTTTGCGTCGCGAGGGTCGATCGCTAAGCTCCCCCTCAAATAGAGAAAATTTTCTGTCTGGTAGTGATTATGGGCGAGACAGGCGATTCAGGGTACAGATCAGGCTTGGATCGCATGGCGTTTTCTCGAGGCGTCAAGAAAGGTTTGCTATGCAATTAAGGGGACGGCTTCCAGAATCGATATCAGGGCTGATAGTGGGCGATTCTGACGCAGAATTCCGGGATAAGATTACATGTCTATTCTTACCCGGTACTCTCCAAAGGCTTCCCTTAGAACATCGCTGATCTCGCCCACGGTGCAACCTGATCTGACAGCGCTCAAGATATCGCTTACGAGATTGTGTTGATGTTTCGTCGATCTAGACAGACGTCCGAGAGCATTCTTGACCTGAGCTGTATTTCTTGATGCTTTCATCTTCCTTAGCTGTCTTACCTGATCTCTCTCGAGCTGGGGATCGATGCGCTGGATTCTTGGCTCGCTACTTCCCTCGGTAAACTTGTTGACTCCAACAATAATTGTTTGGCCCTCGTCAACGGATTTCTGGAACCTGTAAGCGCTTTCCTGTATCTCGCGATGAACAAATCCAGACTCTATCGCCTTGCGTGCCCCGCCAAGTTCCTCAACTTTCTCCATTAGACGCGTCGCGTTCGTCTCAAGGGTTCTTGTCAAAGATTCCAGATAGTAGCTTCCGGCTAGCGGGTCTGCTGTCTTTGTTACTCCTGACTCGTACGCGATTATCTGCTGGGTCCGCAGCGCTATTTGCACGGATTCTTCAGTCGGCAGAGATAGGGCTTCATCTCTGGAATTTGTATGAAGAGACTGCGTTCCCCCAAAAACTCCTGCAAGGGCTTGGATTGCGACCCGGACAATGTTGTTGTCAGGTTGTTGCGCGGTCAGTGTTTCCCCACTGGTCTGAGTGTGAAACCGCAGCTTGCACGATTCAGGATCTCGGGCTTTGAAATGTTCCTTCATTATCCGGGCCCAGAGCTTGCGTGCAGCTCGGAATTTCGCGATCTCTTCTAGGAAATCGTTCCTGCAGGCGAAGAAGAAAGAAAGCTGGGGAGCGAACTGGTCTACCTTGAGCCCTCGTTTAAGAGCCGCCCTAACGTACTCCATCGCGTTTGCAAAACAGAATCCCAACTCTTGAACCGCGCTCGCACCCGACTCGCGAATATGATAGCCGCTGATGCTGATAGGGTGCCAGCGAGGCATTTTGTGAGCGCAATATTCTATGAGGTCGACTGAGAGTCTCAGCGATGATTCAGGAGGATAGATGTACGTGTTTCTCGCAATGTACTCCTTCAGAACATCATTCTGTGTCGTTCCCCTCAACTTGTTTAGAGGAACTCCCTGCTCCATTCCAACGGCGACATAGAGAGAAAGGAGGATTGGAGCTGTAGCATTGATTGTCATACTAGTGCTGACCCTTCCGAGGTCGATGCCCTCGAAGAGACGCCTCATATCATGGACGCCGCTGATAGCGACCCCAACTCTCCCAACTTCTCCAGTAGCCCTCGGATGATCAGAGTCAAGACCGAGCTGCGTCGGTAGGTCGAATGCCGTGCTGAGCCCAGTCTCACCATGAGATATCAGATACTTGAAGCGACGATTCGTTTCTCTCGCGGACCCGAAACCCGTGTATTGACGCATGGTCCACAGACGATCCCGATACATTCCATCGTAGATGCCACGTGTGTATGGGAACTGGCCCGGCTTCCCCAATGACCTTGTCCAGATCGGTGGAACATCCTTGTTGTCGTAGACTTTCTTGATAGGGATTCCAGAGTCTGTTGTTACAGGATAAGTCAAGCCTTTTCTCCTATTTTGGAGATAATTCCCACAAGCCTCGACGCAGCTGTCTCTGGATCAAGTTCACGTTTGACAACTCTTCCAACCAGAGAGTCGAATTCTTTCTGATCTCCGAGACGCGTGACGGTTTCATGATAGAAATCCGAGAAGGCGGCATCTACCAGCTCGGACCGGATCCGCTTGCTCAATCTTTTCTCTCTGAGGCTTCCGGTATCCAAATGCTTCTGGAATTTTTCGATTGCATCAACAACCGCTGGGACACCTGTTCCCTTGACCGCCACAGTCTTCAGAACTGGAGGCCTCCATCCATCTCTCTCCTGCAAACCACTTGCGATATTGTAGATCGTCTTCGAAGGGTTGACAATGTCTGACTTGTTGATGACGAATAAGTCACCAATCTCAGCGAAGCCTGCCTTGAACGCCTGGACCTCATCCCCTAACTGAGGCATCAAAACGACTATAGTGGCGTCCACTGTCGATGCGATCTGTACCTCCGTTTGACCCGCTCCCACAGTCTCCACGATGACGACGTCCATCCCGGCTGCATCCAATACCCGCATAGTGTTTCTCGCGGCTCTAGCGAGTCCTCCAAGGTCACCTCGGGAGGCCATGCTCCGAATGTAGACTTTCTTCTCCAGACTATGATCCATCATCCTAACCCGGTCCCCCAACAAGGCACCACCCGTGAACGCACTGGACGGGTCGATAGCTAAAACTCCAACGCTACACCCTCTCTCGCGATATTCCCCAACCATCTTGTCGACGAGAGTGCTCTTGCCGGTTCCGGTCGGACCAGTAACACCAATTGTGAACGCTTTACCCGTGTGCGGGTACAATTCTTGAATGAGCTTTCGACTCGGCTCTCCACCAGCTTCGACTATCGAAATCGCCTTGGCAACCGCTCTGTGGTCGCCTTTGAGCACTTGAGAAGATAGCTCCGAAGCCAAGTGAAGTTCTCAGTTCTGTTCTCGCCTCTAGAGCGTATTTCAAGATTCGGCGAAGAAGGGCGTCAGGATAACGGAAAAATAGGAACCTCTGGGCGTATTCTATCGTTTCGTGATCGTGTTTTGGCAAAGGGTTACTGGAAGAAAGTTCTAGACGAGATCAAACAGGAACGAACAGCTCCACCAACCACCTTCGACAAGAAGCAACTTGCGAAGATCAAACAAGAAAGGGTCCGGTGGGAGATCAAGACGCTCAAACCATGGACCCGCGCCAGCCCTGAACAACGGGAGGAATTCAGAAACCTGTCCAACATTCCGGTGAAAAGAATATACACTCCGGAAGATGTGTCACACCTTAACGAGTCAGAGCAGATCGGGCTTCCAGGCGAGTATCCCTTTGTCCGCGGGGTCTACCCCACGATGTATCGGGGGAGACCGTGGACGATGCGCATGTTCTCTGGCTTCGGAACCCCTGAAGACACAAACAAACGCCTACACTACTTGCTAGAACACGGAGAAACGGGTCTGAGCATTGCGTTCGATATGCCGACGCTCTACGGGTATGATCCCGACAGTCAGCGGGCTGAGGGAGAGGTGGGACGTTGCGGTGTGTCGGTGGGCTCTTTGAAGGACATGGAGATCATTCTCGAAGGCATACCGTTGGAGAAAGTGAGTACTAGTATGACGATCAATGCGCCAGCATCAGTTCTGACTGCGATGTATGTTGGTGTTGCTGAGAGACAGGGTGTGAAGCCGAAGGAGCTTAGAGGTACAGTTCAAGCGGATATTCTCAAGGAGTATATTGCTCAGAAAGAGTGGGCTTTCCCACCTGAGGCGCATCTCAGGATCATCCGTGACATGATGGTGTATTGTACGAAAGAGATGCCGCAGTGGAACTACATCAGCATCAGCGGCTACCACATTCGCGAAGCAGGGTCCAGCGCAGTCCAGGAACTAGCATTCACACTCGCTGATGGATTCGCATACGTTGACCTCGGAATCGAAGCAGGCCTCAAAGTCGAGGATTTCGCACCCCGACTTTCATTCTTCTTCAATTGCGGGATGGACTTTTTCGAAGAAGTCGCAAAGTTCCGGGCTGCTCGGCGAATCTGGGCGAGAGTGTTGAGAGACAAGTACAATGTCAAGGACTCAAGGTCGCTACTGCTCAGGACTCATGCCCAGAACTCGGGCGCATCCCTCACTTGGCAACAACCACTCAACAACATCGTACGAACCACCATCGAAGCACTTGCAACGGTGCTTGGTGGAACACAGTCTCTTCACACGAACTCCTATGATGAGGCTTGGGCATTGCCGTCAGAGGCTGCGGCAACCGTCGCTTTGAGGACCCAGCAAATTATCGCAGAAGAAACCGGAGTGGCTGATACGATCGACCCGCTCGCCGGGTCATACTATCTGGAATGGTTGACTGATGAGATGGAGGAACGCGCCTTCCAGTACTTCGACAAGATAGAAAGAGCCGGCGGATTGCTGGACGCGATAAAGACCGGATTCATTCAGAGAGAGATCGCTGAGAACTCCTATCGTTTCCAGCAGGAACTTGAGAGAGGGGACAGGGTCGTTGTTGGCGTGAACAAGTACC
>MNGN01000056.1 GCA_001918745.1 Crenarchaeota archaeon 13_1_40CM_3_52_17
TTCATATCAATATCGTCGTCGTTGATCTGGCCCGGAATCCTCCGTTTATCCAACTGTATTCCTTCGACGACAACATTCTCTAGTTTGATCAGCCTCGCCGCGCTCCTCCCAACATTCGCGACTTCCAGTTCGACCGTCAAGTCCGACCCCACGTTGAAGTCTTTCCCTACAACTCCCAGGTTGCCAACAACATTGGCGTCCTCAAAACCCTCCAACCCTCCGGGCTGACCTCTTATCAGAGAGTCAGGAGCCCCAGGCACCCTTGTCAGAGCAGGGTTCCCTGAAAGCGCCTCAATAGGGGTGAGAAGAAGTTCCTTCTCCTGTCTTGCCCTCTCCAAGAGCCGTAGAGCCTCATCTCTCTTGACGGGGAAATTTGCCTGGCCGTAGAGCCTAGCTGAGAGCTGAAGATGTTTCTCAGCAAGATGGTACAGTTCCGTCTTCTTCCTCGACTCTCTCTCAGTCGCAGCATCAGTCAGATACACCAACGAGTCGAAGAGCTTCCCAGTTGCACGAGTCCAATCGGCAGCATTCTGCCATCCCGCCGCTTCATAGTAGTCAGTGGCCGTCTCAAGGTGTTTCTTGATCTCAGAGTACAACTGTGTGTCTCGAGTACGCCTGAAGCGCGTACCAGACTCCAAAGCCCAGCAGATGGAGGAACTGGCAAGAGCAACATGTCTGAATGTCTTAGCCTGAGTGACTTTCTCTGCCCTGGTAAAGAGATCGGCGGCCTCCGCGTACACTTCAGGTGATGCCCTGGTCTCTGCCTCCTTCATCTTACAACGAGCCTCGCAGAAGAGTGTGAGCGCTTCCAGCTCGACTTTACTCTGTTCAGTTTGGGCCTCCGACATTAGCTCTCGGAAGTCATTCGATGCGGAACGGTATCGCGCCCCGCTCTCCTCTTCCTGTCCTTTCTTATCGAGAACCTTCGCCTCCTCCAGTTCCACTCTGCCCAGGCAATACTTTTGCAGGACTCGGGACGCTTCGAACCAGTTGTCTAATTCTTTCCTCTCCGGTCCCTGAGTCACTTGGTCCAGCTTCGTCCTCAGACTTGTCTGAGCATCTCGGAAGGTCTCGCTTGCCGATATGAACAATTTGAGAGCATCTTCCTCTTTTTCTTCACGACTAAGCGCCTCAGCCTTTTCCAGGAGCGATGATCCAGCGTAGTGTTTTGACAAGTGGGCCCATGGGCCTGTCTTCTGGAACAAGTCCGAGGCGCGTGCATAGTCTTCAGCGGCAGGAAGGTACTGCTCCTCCCCATGCCGAAGCCGGGCCTCTTCAACTAAGGACCACCCCTCCATGTAGCCGGACAGTTCACCGAACAGCGACGCTAGACCTGGGAATTTCCTCGCTCCGAGTCGGTAGTCTTCGGCGGCTTTCTTGAAAGCGTTTGACGCTGCCTTGTGGTCGCCCGCAGTGCGAACCTTTGCAGTTGCATCGTTAATGTATTCCGAGAGGTTCCAGCCACTCTTCTCTTCGAATGGAATTCCGAGATAGTCGTAAAGGAGCTTGCATATGGCCGTGATTAGCGTTGCGACGTTCTTGTCCGGCGGAAGGAGCTTGCGAAGAGAGTTGACGTACGAGTCGGGTTTGTTTACAGCCAGTGCAGGATCGAGAAACACGTTGAGAACCTTTGCACTGTCGCCGAGAAAGTCTCGAAGCCCGCTGGTTACCGCGTCTTCCAGAATATTCTCGATTGATTTAGAGATCTTTACTTCCCTCCTCGGATGACAAATTTCGAAAGTCTGTAGCCTATGAACAAGGCGAACAGGACCATTGAAACCGCGTGAACCATCAATCCGTACAGCCTGATCGGGGAAAGGTCGATGGCCCCGATCGAATCTAGAACCCTAGGTATCTCCGATATAGACCAGATCGAGAGAAAGGCAGCCAGTTGGAACTGCAGGCTGCGCGTGGTTCCGGCGGAGACTGCCATCCTTACGAATAATGCAAGGGCAACCAGCACGCCTGACAAGATGCCTACTTCGACTGGCACTATTACATCCATTACGTGAGATTCCCCCGCTTTGTGTAGTAGATTGCGAATGAGAGAAGAAATACGACAGAGAGCGTGTCAAGCGCGGCACGCGCTTCGTATCCGATCACAAAGGTGAACAGGAAATGGTAGAGTCCGTGGGCGAGCGCGAAAAGACCGAGAAGTAGGCTCAACACTCTAAGAGAAGGCAATTTGGTTCTCAGTACTAAGTAAAACAGGACGAACGATGCAGCAACCATGCTTGTCCCATCGATAAGGCCTAAAATCGTTTCAATTGTCGTCGAATTTCGCCCATCCAGCTGTGACCGTCCCTTGGGACGCGTCTGTTGTCCTTGCGTCGTCTGCCATTATGTCCAGCGATGGGTTAGCGCTTGAGACTAGCAAGATCGCAATTATGCTGAAGCTACATTCCGATATTAAACGGTACGCTGTTAACGGCCTGCCTTTGACCCATGTGGCTGTGATTAATACCGGCCTTGCGATCTTGTCCTAAAGAGGTCACCAATTTGCCCCCGAAGTCCCGAGTCTCCGTAGACATCGCCAAGAACCCCCTTGGCATCTTGCGTTTTCTATACCTGGGAAGCTCGGATGTCAGCAAGGACCTCGAATACTACACGACCATTCTCAAAGCCAAGAAGATCTGGGATTTCACCAGCATAGGCACCCGTGTGGCAGCGGTCCAAGTCTGCAGCGGACCCTTGCTCCTCCTCGCCGGTCATCGTCCCGCTCCGTCCGTTCTGCCAGTGTTTGAGGTTGGGAACTTGAAGGCGTCAGTCAAGGAGTTCAAGAGTCGTGGCTGGCAGCCTGACGGTGGAGAGTTCGAGATTCCTAATGGGCCCTGCTATTTGTTCAGAGATTCCAGCGGGAACCAGATGGCGTTGTTCCAGGACGTCCGTCCCAGACTGTTGGAGAGCGGATTCCGCCAGACACGCTAGCTCGTACTCTTTGATACGAATGGCCTCTAGAAATTATCCCGCCCCCAAGTATTGAAAAGGGAGGAACTGCGAAAATAGTTTCTGTTTCTACTGGTTAGAACGTTGCTATTCCCGTGGGGATTGCGAGTCTGCTCGTCTTAGGGTAGGCATCGAGCCAGCCGTCTTTGGGCCGGAGTTCATAATAGGCGTTGTTTTTCGGATCATCTCGATAAGATGTTGTTCAGCTCGCGTGTCAAGACGTTGACCATGCCCGCTTCCATCAACTCCGACTGTCTCCGTTGAAAGTATCCCCTCAAGCTCCTTCCTGGTGCTCCGCAATTTCACGAAAAGAACCATAGCAACGGTCGTGAACCCGCCAATTGAAATGAGGCCTATCGTTGCAAACGCGCCTCCCTGGAGGTAACCGCTAACGTATGCTTGGAGGTATGAATTGTTGAGGTACTCCTGATGTACCCAGAAAGACATGAACAGGATGATAATAGTCTGGAAGAGGATAACGATCTTTGCGAAACCGGGAATGCTCTTCCAGACAGATACATCGTACTCCTTTCCGCTCATAGTGTCGCACAATCCCGAGGAGTCCAATTGACCCTCAATCCGATCTAGAGCTGAATCTGTCATATTGGCAACCTGTGTCCAGCGAAAGAGATGATCGGATACTCGCCCCCACGCGAGTCTAGGCATGTAGAATGATACTGCCAGAAGTCGCTGCGATAGCAGGGGAGAGCTATCTGTTTTCGATATGTTTGGTTTCCAACGCATTCGAATGCTGAAACCGAGGGTAACAGAAAATTCATCCTCTTAGCTTCCCTAGTTAAGAATGAGATGGAAGGTCTGAGGGTAAGTTGATAATCGCTCAACAAGCAACTATCGGACTTGCACGTGATTTTAGAGAATCAGTCGCCTATTCCGTGGGCATTCTTGGCGACCAGGTTGCCAACCTGTTCTATTATCACGCCCGGCAGAACTATGGCGCGGACCCCAGCCAGCTACCGAAAGGAGTCGAGAAATTCGATCAGGCTCTGCGAAGCCTGCTCGGGCCCGGAGCATTCATCGTCGTGAGGGAATGCGCGAAACGACTCGCGGCCGTTCTCGGAGTCAGAATAGAACCGTTTCCCGATAACCTTGCCTCGCTCTATAGGAAAGTCTCCGAGAGCTATAGATTAGAAAAGTGGGCTTCTGCCCACGAGTTGATCGGTCGCTAGGGATCCACGTGCCCAGGGGCTCGATCACATGGGAAGCCCCTCGCTCTTCATATTCCAAAGTCCTGAACAACAGCTTCGACACCGCCTTAGAGGGTCTGCTCGGGCGAGGAGTCCAGAACGAAGTCGATAGGATTCTCGAAAGCAAAGGAATCAGAGAAGAAGACCTCCCAAGTAGATTCGATAAAGTAATCGAGGTTCTGCAACAGGCTTTCGGCGAGTGCTCGCGCGTAATCATCCATCGAGTATTGCGGGTCCTATACGAGGAATATTCTTTGCCAGTTGATTTCTCATACCAAGAGACCCTACTGGACCGGTTGACACTCCTAAGAGATATGATCGTGACGGACCATCTTCATCCCAAAGTCCTTACGGACTCGATCTTTGCCGATTCGCATTCTTGATGGTATCTGGAGACAGAGAAATCTTGCTTTCTCCTGCCCGACCTTATTAACCGAGACCTATGAGTCGAACATTGAACAATTATGCGTCTAATCAGAATACTTCCTGCAATCAGCATAATAGCAACACTACTATTCGCAACCCCAGTGAACGCCGCAGGCACTCAGGCTGCCATCAGCATCCACGATGTCGCCCACTTCAACCCGACGACCTTCAGCTTCCCCGGGGGCGGCGCTTTCAGTTTCCGTCCTGGGACTGTTTCGGTTAGCCAGGGTGGCACTGTCACCTGGACCAATAACGGCTACGACCAACACACCGTCACCTCATACACGACAAAGACGACATTCAATTTTGAAGGCGTCAACGTCCAACTACCCGTCCCAGACGGCCAATTCGACAGCGGCATCCAAGCACCCATCCAGTCAGGTCAGTCATGGAGCCTGAACACCGCAGCACTATCACCGGGCGACTATCACTACTTCTGCCAGATTCATCCATGGATGCAAGCACTGCTCCACGTTGCCAGAAGCACCGGCTCTACAAGCGCTAGCGTCAGCATCGACCATCACCAGGGCAGCACCACCCAGTTCTTCTCGGGAAGCGCCAGCTGGGGCTTCCTGCCGAGAGACCTACAAGTCAAGAAAGGTACACAAGTCGCGGTCACCAACAACGGACTGTTTCCGCACACCTTCAGCAGCTTCACCATCAGCGTACCTGTCACCGAGGGCTACAAGACACTGATCATACCGATCAGCGACGGCGTCTTCAACGAGACAATCGTCCCGGGACAATCCTGGACACTCGACACCAGCGCACTCAACACTGGAACGTACACGTACGCGTGTCTCTTCCATCCATGGATGAAAGGGGCTCTAACAGTCAGTTAGCCCACAAGATCAGATCCCAAATTCCCCTCTACCTTTTTTCTTCTATTCCACAACCGTAGATCCCGACCTTTGTCCGAGATTCAAGCGTCGGGTCGCCTATTCGACATGTCCGGCCTTCCTCTGGGTGGAGGCTCCCATTCATATAGTGGCTTCAGGGTCCCTTCGTGGCGAGTAACTATGCAATCTCAACAACAAACCAAGGGCGAGGTAATCGCCGAGCTGAAGGGTAAGACCGACAGCTTCAGCATCAAAGACATCAGCTCTAACGGCGTAAAAATGGAGAACAACGACATTGGCCAGATCACCGGCAAGTACCAGGGCAATTTCATGGAGACAATCAGTATCAACATGAAAACCGACGGTACGAGCGATTGGGAAGGCAAAGGCATCCAGATGGTAGGCAAGGACATGGTCGTTGCCACAAGCCACGGTAAGGGTCGCCAGACCGCTGACGGAAAGGTCTGGTTCGAAGGAGAGGTAAAGTACATGACGCAATCGCCGAACCTATCCTGGCTCAACACCACCAAGGGCTGGATCGAGGGAACAGCCACCCAGGCCGACCAGACGTTCACCGCCAAAGTCTACGCAAAGAAGTAACCAGACGATCAGCTGACATCCAATCTTCTCTTTTTTCTTCTCCCCTCCAGAGGCCTGTTACGACGCCGAGCAAGGTGGCATTCTCGAGCAGCGCCCCCAGGCAACCAGTGTACCTGACAAACCGTACCTTTTCTCGGTAAAAAAAGTGAAGAGGACAGCCCATCGCTTCTGCGACTATTTTTCTCGTCACTTCTCTCTTTCCCCTAACAATTCTTTTTCGCTAACTAATCTGTGACCCCCCCCGGGGGGTCTTTTTCCCGCGTCCCGCCCTTCAGGAAACCCTGACTTCTAGGGTCTTCGCCGCCGAGTTCGGGGGACCATAACCACCATTTCCCTTCTTTCCGACTTACGGGGCTTCGCGGTCGTTATCGGCGGGCTGAGATACAACACAATCAGTATTCCCGCGTAGATCGCGGCAAGTGCCCCGCCGAACAAGAACCCGAGCACTCCCATGGTTCCCGCTGCCCAGCTCTGGAATGCCTCGTTGTAGTTGTACTCCTCCGCTATCCAAAGGAATAGGAGGAGGATCAGTACAGACTGGACGCGCACCATCATGCCCGCCCGCCAAGCAGTCTGTTCTTCCCTAAACCCTGGCAATGGAACCATTCCAACTCTTAGGTTTCGGGGCTGACGAGAACGGGCTCCTCTCTCCTCAGTTTCTGCCCGAGTGCCTGCTGTCGTCTTCGACGCGCCCTTTCCGCCAGAGTGTTAGGTAGGGTTCTGAAGACGAGGATCGAGACCATTATGCCAGCGTAGAACGCAGCGCCGCTCCCGTTCAACAAGAAGGCGAAACCCCCTAGATACTGCGAGGCCCAGCCCTGGAAGTACTGGTTGTTATTGTAGTCCTCAGATATCCAGATCAATAACAGGAGGATCACGAGGGACTGGAACCAGACTAGAATCCCCGCACGGCGAGCCACCTGCTCCTCCCTCAGACTCGCCATACTAACCCTCTTAGCCATGGCCACTAACATACCTCAAACCAAGCTATATCTGTAGAGGGAGAAAAAAATCGCCCAAAACAAGCCCCAATCTCAAATCCGGCTGCCTAGTAGGAACTCTCCCGAAAATCGTTCGGAATTATCGTCTTCTTCCGATGCCAATCCAAGCAAGGGCTCTGCCCCGAATCGCCGCACGTGCCTAGAATCAGCTCCAGATAGGAAATGGTTTCTAGAAAATAGGGGGTCCTAGCGACCGACCCTCGCGCCGCACAAGAGGAGTGTTCAGACGGCCATGGAAAGTGGTTACGCCTGAATCCACATGTATTCAATTCTCTCTTCTCCGAAGTCTGTGTTAGAACCTAACACATTGTGGACGTGCCGCCCAAATAGTTCCTGCGGCCCATCCCATGCTTGGCGCAACACGGCGTTGAAAGGGAAAAAAGTGCTCGCCTGGAACATCGCTCCAATTTTTTTCTTCGGGCTCGCACACAACCTGTTGACCCCCTCCTCAACCGCCGTGTCCCAACTCATCGAGTGATAGAAGGAGGAGATCGAGACAGGAGGCGAAGAAAAAAGACCCAGAGAAGAATTCTCTAACCAGATTTTTTCTTCCGGATGTTCCCGGAGCTCTCTGAGAACGTTCAGGTCTGGATGACTACTTGCTCCATTTTTTCCGATTCTCAACAAGC
This sequence comes from Crenarchaeota archaeon 13_1_40CM_3_52_17, assembly GCA_001918745.1. Lineage (GTDB taxonomy): Archaea > Thermoproteota > Bathyarchaeia > 40CM-2-53-6 > 40CM-2-53-6 > 40CM-2-53-6. The sequence continues at coordinate 7,647 of MNGN01000056.1, forward strand.
CACTCTGGAATAATCACTGCCCGCAAAAGCTCCTGAACTGTCGCACCTCTCTGCGAAGCCTCCTTCGCAATTGTACGATAAGTCTCAGTTTCAAGAGTCTGCATGAACTTCTTGTTATTCCGCGGCAAAACCTACCACAATCCTCAACCAACCAGTCCATTCGAACATTCTTGTAAGAGTTTGTACCAACTGCCCATGTATCATCGGGAACAATCTAAACCCCCCTGATAACGAAATCCTAAACCGAAAGGATTCGTCCCGAAACAGCAAACCGAAAGAGCCCATCGGCAGAACCCAAGAGCCCATTGGCAGATGACAACCCCTCTCATCACGACAAGATCAAGACACTACCTCGACGCAATGTCCCAATTAACACGTTTCTTACAACCAGTCGACGTATCGATATCCGCCATATCCTCTGAACTTGCCGTAGTATTGTAACCAGATCAGAATATTCTCAGTTTCAGCGTATTCTTTATCAGCGCTATCCGAAAGCGCGCGCTATGCAAACGAAGAAAATACTCGTCGTAAGCCTCTCCCTACTCCTCGTAGGACTCGCCCTGTCAACAACCAACATGAACAAAGCACACGCATTCACAAACGGAAACGACTCGGTCACAATCAGCAACGTCCTAAACGGCTTCTCTTCTCCCACCATTGGATCAGGTACCGTCGCCCAATCAGCCTCAAGCCTATCCTTTACCATAGTCATTCAGGCCAGCTCATTCAACAACCCCGCCTACCAGCGAAACGTAACAATCGGTGTCAAAGGCGACTGGATGACAGCATACCAGAATGCCAGCATTCTCACCCTGACAACGAGCCAACTGGCCTCCACAACCCTATCCGTTGCTCTACCAACAGTCAACGCGATCAGCCCATCACACACATGGACCGTGCAAGCATGGGACGGCCCAGCAACTGGTAACGTCGCAGGCTGCACCAGCGGCAACGGTGAAAACTACCCTGGCTCCGGCACTCCAAAATCCTGCTTTGTCTTAGCAAGCGGGACAGTCTCCATACTGACCGCCGACCAGTATTCAGCGGCACAATCTCGAAACGCAGCGCAGACTGCAATAGTTGCCGCTGGAAGTTTCCTCACCGATGAAACCGCTAGAGGTCAACTGGCTCAAGCAACTACCGAGAGAAATCTCGGAGACTCGAGCTGGACAAATGGTGACTTCGGCGGCGCCAGGACCCACTACCAGAACGCTCAGAACGATGCCAACGCGGCACTTGCCACCCAGGTCAACCTTGGCGGCGGCTCAACGAACGCAGGCATAGTAGGCGCACTCGAATCCGGGACCGGAATTCTATTGTTCGGCCTCGGAGGGCTCCTAGCAGGCCTCGGCGGGCTATTCTACCTACGACGCAAACCGAAAGCATAAACTCCCAAGAGACCCCGTTCTTTTTTTCACGGGGAACCATTTTCGTTACTGACCACAGCCCAGTTCCCCGGATACTCAGTCTTGACAGCTCGTAATTTCTCCAAGCCCACCTAGACTGAATTCCACAATGTATCGTCCACGCTAGACAATACCAAGACTAGCGTGGAGCGTCTCCGGTTCAAAGGACTCTCCGGAAACCAAACCAGTTACGGGAAACCTATTCGCAACTAAACCGAATTACGACAGACAGGACCCAATTCAGTGGATGGCCCTGAACTCTCAAGACTAGTGAAAGACAACGGAGACTATTCAAGACTCGAACCAGAAACTACTCCAAAGAATCGATCTACCAACGTTTATCGCAGGGCTCATCGCCGGCTTCCTCGCCCTCAGTAGCCAACCATGGTGGAGCCTCACCAGCCCAACGAACAACCACGTGCTCTCAATCCAGGTCTCACCATTCTATCTACAAGTCGCCGCAAATAACATCGCGGCTTCAAATCCATTCGCGTCAATCCTCGGCGCGTTCACACGGATCTTGCTCATCTTATGCTCACTTGGTCTGCTCGGCTCCTCCCTTCGCCCCACAATCTGGTGGCGTCCCCTAGCGGTCTGGCTTAGTCTCGCAAGCCTCACTGAACTCTTCTTCAGCCTCCTCCTCCTAATCCACACTGGACAGACCGCACTACTCACCGCCTATGGAACGAATCCCCCGACATCTGGAACAATGATCTACCCGGCAACAATCATTGGAACCGATCTCAACACATACCAGAATCCTTCGATCACCGCAGGATTCAATCTCGACTTCTATCTCGGACTCCTCAGCCTCACGATAGTCGGATCCGGAACAACCCTCAAGATGCTCCAAGAGAGAGCGCTTCTTTCCACGGTAATCCCCGGGGTCAAGGAGTTCTTCCTCACACCACCTTACCGCCAGGTCTGGCTCTCCACCAACGACAAAACCCTAAACCCACTGAGCCAGGATCCCGAAAATACTACAGACGACCAGCTACTAGCCTCGTTCGGCAAGATCTACCAGACCGTCCAACCAGGAGCAACGATCAGCATAATCCTCCCTCCGTGGGCGTCGAGCGTATCCGACCGTTTCCAGAAACTTCTCAAATGGTCAGGATTCTCGATCCAAGACACGGGAACTATCTATCGAGCGCCCGGCCAACCGGAAACGCAGTTACGGTTCAAGAAACCACTCACCCCTCAGGAATCTGTCGCACAGGAGACCGAGACAACCTCCGCCCTGGCCCAGGCCATCGAGGAGGAATCCTCCATCCCAGACACTCCCCCACAGCTCAGAATCCCCGCTCCACCCGAGTGGACCCAAACATCAATGACGAAACAGGAGAGGTATATGCTTAAAGCGGCAATTTCGATCTTATCACAACGCAAAGAACCAGTTCCATATCGAGAGCTCCTAAACCAGGTCTACATGGAACTTGTCGAGAAGAAGGTAGAATTCGATTCGGCAAAGCAGATCGAGACATCACTTCTCAAACACCTGGGCGGCGAACTAGTCCTCACCGAAGAGGAGGACGAGCAGGGTCAGATAATATCCAAAGCATGGGGTATCGGAGAAGAAGACCTCTCCCCCGAGCCGCATAGTAGACTCTCAGTTTTCAATAGATTTTCAGTTCACCGAGTTCATACTCCGACTGTGATGCATTTCTTGAGAAAATGGAATCGCAGGCCGAGGCAGAAGTACAAGCCTAGGAATCGCCGAGAAGAGGAATAGCACTCTCTCGCACATTCGCCAGTTGCATGGTACGTTACCGTGGAGTATCCACGCTAGGAACGTGTGGCTTATCGTTCCCAGATTCTATAACGGAAGTCAAGGATTGAAGATATGAGCAATCTGAGAATCAGGCTAAGTCAGTTAACAAACAAGAAAGTTCCAGCACTAGCGCTGGTTGTCGTTGCCATGCTGGGAATGGTTGTCGGCGTCCTCGCCGCAAACATTACAGTAACACAGGTAACCTCTACCACAGGTGAGATCGGAACCTACCACAACAACATCGGCGGCTTCACGGTTACCGATACTGGTCTAGCAGTGGTTTCGAACACTAACGCGACAGACGGTAGCGCTCAATCATTCACGATCCTCGGCACAGGAGTCTCCCTAAACAACCCACTAACAGCGGGCCACTGGATGGACATTGTAACATTCACCCCTGCTTCACCGACAACCACTAGTCACATTGCGAAGCTGACCTTCCGCAGCGGCAGCGGACCCGATGGAACAGCACTCATTCCTACTGTCACCTCGGGAACTTGGACAACGAACGGCGGTAGCACAGGCACAGTCACATTCTACGTCGACCTCGGCACAACAAGCATTACAACGGCGCCGATCACCGCTTACATCACAGTCACTTAGGACCCGGCAACTATCGAGCCTCGAAGCCGAAAACCCCCTTCTTTCAAAAACCGTTTCTGAATCATCGAAACCTCCCAATCCAAGCCCTGATCACAAATCTAAGCTCGCGATTTCTAGACCGCTAGTATCCACGCTTATTCCAAGGGGAATCCACGGGGGATCGACAAAGGCCAGACAAGCCGATAACGCACCCGTCTCGAAAAACAAAGCCCGGAATCCCGCCCAGACAGAAAGAGCATCTCGACAAGAAATTCCTATAGCTTTCGCAGAGACCTTGTGTTCGAGAGCGGCGACCAAGGAAGCAGAGAGATTGTGAAATCGGCTATTCTCAGCCCTGATCTCGGTTCCAGAAGATGTCCCCTTAATTGCAAGGCAAATCCTTCTTGACGTCTCGTTAAATCGCTCGGGGATCCGAGCCTGAACCGTGCCCTGAATCCCCTGTCTCGCCCATAATCAATGCCACACAGCAAAAATTCTCTGCGAGAGGGGGGGTCTTAGCGATTGACCCTCGCGACGCAAGAGTGGAAGATCGAGTGGACTTCTCTTCGCCTCCTGCCTGCTTCAACGCTTCCGCTCACCGGATCTGTTACCCGAGTACGATAGTCAGGGGGACTCAAATCTCAAACACGAATCAAGAAAGACCTGCAAGAAGCTTCAAGCATGAACTTCGCATCCCGAATTCAGCAATGGCTTCGACGCACATTCACCGTGTATCTCTCTGCCAAGATCGCCCTCGCAATCTTGGTTCTAGCGGTTTCAGCGGCCGCTATCACGGTGACACCAACCACCTACCAAGCAGAACTGGGTGGAGCATTGAACATCAACAACAAACTCCTGGGGGTCGACAAGGGATTCAGCATAGCTTCAAGCGGCGCAATCGCCCTAGGAACTGGAAGTTGTTCAACCCCCGTCACGTTCGGAACTACTCCAGGAACAGCAACCACAACCGTAACCTCAAGCGATTACGTCTACGACGTCCAGATCACAAACACTACATCGACTCCGACGTCAACATGCTACCAGGTACTCTTGACCGTGACTCGCAGCAGTGGGGTTCAGTCAACCTACGGCCCACTCTTTATTCAAACTACAGCATCTGTATTAGCATGGCAACCAATCGACGCCAACTTCGATATCCAATCTACGACAACCCCTACTTCCCCTTTCTCGTTTCTAGTTAGCGTCACTTGTCAAACCGGAACTTGTCCATAGACAATCGAATCCGCCTCTGCCCGTGCACCGAGTTCCAAGGCGATCTTAGCGGTGCAGCGGGTCAACGAAGCCGGTTTTCTCGGTCTTCAGCCACAGTTTTCGTCCCAGCACAAGAACCGAGATAAGGCCGACGAAGTTTGCGACTGAAAGCAAAGTTGCATATGGATAAGTTGCCAGGATCAAAGTGAGATAGGACACTAGACCAGTTTTTGCCTGAGCAACGACGACAGTTAGCAGAGTTCCGAAGTAGAAGATATTCAGTGCACCCATAACAATGAAGAGTGGCACAAGCTCAGCCAGAGGTATTCCTACATGGGCGACGCCCAGCGCGAGTAGCGCCCAGCCAACGAAAGCGAGAATCGCCATTATGGGACTCATCATCAGCACCTCCATATCAAACGCCTTCGCAGGTGACATCGACCTCCAGGCGTCCCAGTGCTTCAACCCTGTCTGAATGTTTCCCCCACTCCACCTGATCCGCTGCTTCAGCAAGCTCGAGACCTTCGCTGGCATCTCCTGCCAACTCTCAACCGGAGCCAGCTTCGTCGGAATGCCCGCTCGTGCGAACCTGACCGCGAGTTCCGCGTCCTCCACAATCGAGTTAGCGTCCCAGAGACCCACTCTCTCCAGGGCGGTTCGTCGGAAGAAAGTGTTGGAGCCGGAGAAGGCGACAAACAGTTTAAGCGCGTATTTGCCGTCATTCGCTAACCTGTACAGAAACGTCTCGTAAGCCGCAAGCCTCGCAACGATGCTCTCTTGCAAGTTCAAGGTCCGGTGGTAGCCGTGAACCGCTCCCACCCTCGGGTCGTTGAAGTAACGCAGCGCCTTCGTGATCGCCATCGGTTCGGGGATATCATCAGCGTCGAATGTAGCAATGACTTCCCCGGCTGAATTGGCGAATCCAAAGTTCAGCGCGTCGCCCTTGCCGACGCTCGTGTCTCTGTGGAACACTTTGATCCAAGGATATTGTCGGGAGAAGTTGTTGCAGATTTCAAGGGTTCTGTCTTTTGATCCATCTTCCACAACAACCACCTCAAGGTTCTCCCTCGGATAGTCCAGTTTGGTAATCGCGTCCAGTAGTCTTCCGATGACTCTCTCTTCGTTCTTTACCGGAACGAGGATCGAGACATTTGGGGGATCCCAGTCTTCTCCGGGTTCTTCCGCGGCGAAACCGTGCTTCTTGTATCTCCACACGCCTACCATGATTATTGGAGTAGCGTAGGCGAAGTAGGCGAGGAAGATTATTGTTAGTGCGAGAACGAATCCGTCAGCAAAATTCATTGTGCGTGCCCTAGACTCATCTTAACGTTCTAGATTGAAAGCCTATTTAGCATCTTAGAACGCGCTCGACTAGACGATGCTTGCGTCCCTGAAACCACGTTTGCACCGGAGCCACGCCGAACTCGACTCTTTCGCCGACAAGTACGCTCCAGTGATCCTATGCGGACTACTCGCAGCAACGACATTCCAGAAGCTATCACTTATTCTCCACACAGACGGCGGCGGAGACCTCTTAGGCGCGGACATTCCGAAAAGCATGATGCTTATCGCGGGACAGAATCCCTACTCGTCCAATCCCTGGGCCTCTCCCTACCCTCCATTTCTACTCGCATTGGTAGGAAGTATCATCAGAGTGACATCAGGCAGCATAATGCTCACTCCGGATACTATTGGTTTGATTTCCAGAAACGTCCGGATGGCTGGGGTCGTCGCAGATGCCATAGTGGCGCTTTTGGTTTTCCTCACCTTACGAACGAGAGGGTTTTCTGGGCTATTAGCTGTAGTGCCATCGGGTGTCTTTCTTGCTCTTCCTTCGATAAGTCTCTCTCCTTACTACTGGTTCAACAGCGACGTTCTTGGCTATCCAATTCTCGCCGGATCGGTTCTCGCCCTAGTCCGGGGCCGCTACTTTGTGGGTTCTCTCTTGCTAGCTATAGGAACGATTTTCAAGATTCATCCGCTTCTAGCGATCCCCTTGCTACTCGTCTGGCTGATCAGGAAGCGAGGAATCATGAAATCGCTTCCTATGATGATCACATCCGCGTTGATTCTCTTGCTCGGTTTGGTCGTGCCGGCCATCCTACCTGGTTATCTTAGTTCCGTTCTTGGGTTCAACCTATCTTCCGGGTTTGGAAGTGGAACGTCGAGTTTCACGATGATGAACTTGCTCTACGCAATCTTTCCCGTTGTCTTCAATTTTTCCCTGTCTACCGTTGTTGAGAATCAGGTGTGGTTAGCTGCGACAGCGGCGCTCTTTGTGGCCGCGCTAGGCATTGTGTGGTCTAAGGCAAGAGAGCTGAATCCTGTTGACGTTGTAGCAATTGGAATACTAGTATGGCTGATCCCGCTCCGTCAGATCTACACTCACTACCTAATCTGGGCTGTGGTTCCATTTCTGATGCGTGGTCGACTGCGTCAAACCCTCGTTGTGGGATCCCTTCTAGAATTCGCGAACACTATGTCGTCCTGGTCATGGGATCTCCCGCCGGACCCCTTTCCGGTTCTGTCCACAGCATACGGTTTCTTTGCCACAAGCATAGTCTATCTCTCCGTCAGTCTTACTGCTCTCGCTTTCATAGTGAGAGACGTAGGTTTTAGACGAAAGCAAGATTTCAGGGACACCGCGATGCTACTTGATCGATATCCGATGCCAGTGATCCAATCAAGCTGAGCCTGGGACAGCTACTCGCGGTCACCCCTCTGTGCCAGGTTTTTCCCGTCAAAACTTGGATGCTCCGCTTCAGAGGAGATATCGAGAATAGCGTGCGTGAGTGCCTGCGTGATTCACTTTTTGACTATTTATATGCAATTTACATGTTCTCACGTTGAAAAATTGAGCCGGACGAAGTAAACCCGATGGTTAGCCCCAAGTTGCTGTAGATATCCATGGTCTCCCACGTATAGGATTTAGTGGTTCCCGTCAAGAATTGTCAATCTTCGAGCAGGCTACAAGACGTTTTTACCGAAAATGGGCAAAATGATGATCTCCCTGAGCGATCAGGCAGAGAATCTAGTGCGCCACGAGGTCGAAAAAGTCTACCACGGCCGTGTCGGAGGTCTCTCGATATTTTTCGAGCAGGTCCTTCGAGACTACTTCCAGGGCAATGGCAAGCCCTCGAAAACCCTCCGGATGAAGAACGGCAGATCCTAAGACATCGCCAGCGCTCAAAGGTCCGAGACGGACGACATTGGACGGATGCGCTATTGTAAATTCGCCAATTCCCAATCCGGAAGATAGCGGATTGTCATCCTCGTCGATCTAGGGTCTTAGTCCTTTGGACCGTATCTCAAGTGCTCTAACGAAACTAGGAAGCTCCTCGACACTACGGACCTCTGTCCGGGCGAGTCCGCGGATCTTCCTCCAAACTTGATTGTCTGCAAGGATTCCGCGATATGATAGCTCCTGGTATAGCCAGGTCCCCAATTCTCCTCCTTCCCTGTCGAAATCAGTTAGCAGGATTGCACGCTTGGACCCGTCTAGCCGTTCTATGAAGCGGAATCGTGGCTCGCCTGTGGCCTTGAGACAGAGTACTGTTCCCTTGATTCCCAGTTTTCTCAGCGCCGCCTCGTCTCTTCTTCCCTCGACAATAATCGGCACTCCGGCGTCGGATTGTTCCTGTAAGTCCTCGAATATCCGCGTCGCCCTCTCCATTTTTCGCGTGTAGAGGTCGATCCGCGGGTTCCGCATGTGTGCTGGAAATCGTCGTCTGATTGGAGCTACCAAGCTTCTGTGTGATTACCTCGCTTCCAGTCGTTGCATTTGTTCTAAGGGCTCGGGGTGCTTGTCGAAGTACTCCCGTACTCCTTTGAGGATGTTGCCAAGTATTCTTGCCATGTTTGATTTGAGGTCTTGTGGGTGGATCTTTCCGGTTTTGTATGCTTCTTCGAGCTCCTTGTATGTGGAGAATTTCATATCTCCTCCGTATTTCTGGTCCCTGTCTAACGTGACAGTCTTGTTCACGGGGAAGGCGAGGAGTCGGTAGTATTCGATTACCGGGTTTCCCTCGACTATTTTTGGCGGGCAGTATGCTTTGAGCAGCTTGTCCTCGATTAGTTCCGGCGAGTCGTGGAGAAGTATTGTGTTTTCGGGTTTGCTCTTGGACATCTTCGCCGCAATTACACTACTCAATTTCGGATCCTCGTCGTAGCTTCCTTTGTCGGATCCTTGGATCCCAGCAAGACCCATTAGCATCGGTGTGTGGAGTGCAACCGGCTTTCCCCATCGCAACTTCTCGCCAGCTTCACGTGCCAGGACGTGGGCCTTCCTCTGGTCTATTCCTGCGCAAGCCACGTCAAGGCTCATCTCGAATATGTCTGCGGCCTGCATGCATGGATAGAACAGGCTCGCTGTTTCAACGTCTTGAGTTTTTAGATCGCGGCCCATGATAGGCAATGCTCGCATCGCTCGTTGTGCCGTGGTGTTTTTCGCTACTCTAATGACTCTTTCCCAGTAGTTGGGTTTCTCGGCTAATTCTGAGGCCCAGATGTATTCGACTTTGTCTTCGGTTAATCCGAGGGCTGTGAAGCAGTGTTTGAAGTATTCACCTGCGATCTCGATCTTTTCCATGTCGCCCCCGAACTTGTTGTTGATCATGCTATGCCAGTCTGCGAGGAATATGATGAAGTGGAATCCTGCTTGGATCATATCCTTGATCTTTGTGCCGCAGACGAGTCCTGCGCCGATATGCATCATTCCAGGCAGCCGTGTAAGGCTGGCTGCTTTCCGGAGCATTCGAAGCCCCAGTACGCGCGAGGCTTCTCTTTCTCTTCCAGGACCCGTTGGAGTTCTGTAGGCTGGATGATCTCTACTGTTCCTCTCGTAACAAGTTCGAAGCGTTGCTCCTGGTTCATCCTTTCCTCCAGCTTTCCCCGTGGGGGTTGTATGGTACTAAAAGCCTCTACCGTCCACTATCTTTGGAGCGAGTTTTTGCCTCCAGCCCTGTAATAGAGGGTGTCTGTCGCCCGCGTCACTAACACCCAAGCCTCACAGTGAAGATCTCTGTCTTCCCTCAGCCCGGCTCTCTCGA
>MNGN01000013.1 GCA_001918745.1 Crenarchaeota archaeon 13_1_40CM_3_52_17
AGGCCGACTAGGGTGGCTTCATCCTTTGCCCCCGACAGTCTGGCACCGGCCCAGCAGCCGAGGAATTTTCCGAGGATAGCCATTCCCAGGACTGCTATGATTGGTAGTGTGACTGTAAGGAGAGCTCCAATGTTGATGAGTGTTCCCATAGAGACAAAGAAGAGGACAATGAACAGGTCTTTGATCGGACCAACCTTCTCCTTCACAAAGTGAGCTTGGGGCCCCCGGATCATCAAGCCCATGAGAAACGCGCCAACCGCAGGCGAGAAACCTAGGTAGGAAGAGAGGAGGGCGAAGGCGAAGCCGAAGGAGAGGGCGAGCAGAAACGCGGTCTCCTTGTATTCTTGATCCGCTTTGCTGATCCTTTCTATTAGCCATGGCGCGATTCTCCAGCCGAAGAAGAAGATGATTCCCACGAGCAAAGCTCCTTTCAGTGAGAGGACGACAATTTCGATCGGGGGGACTTGGTTGCTGGCCGCGGCGAGACCCGGCAGCAATAGAAGCATGAATACGGTCGCGAAATCCTCGATTATTGAAGCGGTCACTACGGTGTGGGATTCTTTGGCCCGCAGGCTTTTGGTTTCGAGTAGAATCTTGCTCATTATCGCTGTACTCGTAGTAGCAACGACAGCTGCCGCGAAGACCGCTTCAATCTGAGTTAGGCCGACTGCAAGCCCGACTAGTGTAACCGTGATGAAAGTGACTGTGAGCTCGACGACTGCAAGTATGAAACTGTCCGGTCCAATCTTCCTGATCTCTAGTGGGTCCAGTTCGAGTCCGACGGTGAAGAGGAGGAGTATGATTCCGAGAGATGCGAGCAGGTTAATCGTGTTGAGGTTTTGGATAAGTCCGAGCCCGAAAGGTCCAATGATTATCCCAGCGATCAGCTGGCCTACGACAACGGGTTGCTTGATTTTTGAGAAGAGGTAGCTGAAACCCAGGGCTGCGAACACGGCCAGCCCGAGGTCAAATAGGAAGCTAAAGTCAGCAGAAGCAGTCAATTGGATTTCCCGGAGACGATGTTGGTGTTTCTATTCTTTCAGTTCCAGTTTAACAGTTTGACCCTTATGGTTTGGGCTCTGAGTTCCAGACCTGTCAACGAGGCTGGGAGTTACATGGCCTCTAAGTAAAAGCGGGTCGCTTTAGTCGAAGATAGTTCCTTGGACCCCACAATCCTGGTCGTCTCTATCATCGGTATAACATTGACGATGGGTCTCATCTACTATAGTCTCAGAACTCTGTTTCTTTTCAAGAGAAATGTTGCGGCTAGAGCCTGGGTCTACATCTGTCTCAGCGCAATATTCTCCAGCATGGGAGTTGTTGCGTTTCTCATCGAATCCTTGACTCCGATTGGACTCCTTCCGATTGGAGGTGTGTTAGAGACTGTGGGTGCGTCATTCCTCCTCCTCGGACTGAGGAAGAACTTCCTTTTCTGGGCCAGCAAAGATCACTTCGCCTAATCGATTCCCTTTTCCCGTTCCCTCTCTTTGGTAATAGAGCCGTTTTTCCTGATATGCTGGAAATTTCTATCAAAAGGTAGCTTCTCCGAATATAACTGCCGTAGACCTTTTTCTACGAGAAAGGTAGGTGACAATTATATTGCAGAGACATAGCTGAAACTAAACAGAAGCAAAGCTTGGAGGACTAAGGAGGTTGTCGGTCGTGGGAACGATTCTAGACGGAAAGAAAGGCCCCGAAACCTTCCCGCCCGAATCACTTGGACGACTCGAGTTGTCGGAAGTAATCGACCTCTACAAGTCGGTCGGTCGAAGAAATATCGACTATTTCGCGTGGATCCACGACGTCTACTCTTGGATTACTCTGCCCTGCGTGGCTTTCGACTGGAAGCGAGCTCTGAGTGAGGATAAGACCAAGCTGACGGTTTTTGATATTCTCGCAGATGACCTCGCCGATAATCGTACGACGAGAAGTTATTCTCTACTTCAAGACCTTGCGGATATCCCATGGCAGGAGAGTGCTCGAACTGCTGAAACAAGCGAGTACCTTGCTGTTGGAAGAAGGATATGGGAGGATTCCCTTTCTTCAGTATCTTGTTATCCAAGGTTCAAGGAGTTCGAGAGGGTCTTCTACTTTGACCTTCGCCAGGTCCTTTCCTCCATGATGTACAGCTCTCTCGCTAACACCGATGGTATTGAGAATCCGATCGAGACGAGCTTCTATTCTTCCTACGGATGCTTGGTAGAGGTGGCTATCGACATGGACCTAATGTGTTCACCAGCCTTCGACATGAAGGAACTTGGGCTTGTCAGAACGGTTGCATGTCTGGCTCAGAAAGTCGCCCACGTGGGCAACATGATGACCACCTATCCGAGTGAAGTCTTGGAGGGCGATGTGTCATCTCCAATAATCTCGCTCGCCTTGAGGAAAGGGCTCATCCGACACAACGAACTTGGTGATGCGTCAACAGTTCCTAAGCTCAGCAAACTGGAATGGGTCTTCAAGAGTCGGGCCCACTCTTACATTCGGAAGGTTGCTGATTGCGAGAAAGAAATTCGCAGCGTTAATCTCCGGGGATTTTCGGACTTCCTTACTGAGCTAATTGGCAAGTTCGAGGGCAGCAGGTCACTCCGCTAACCCGTCCCCCATAGAGGGAAGATCGTTCCTAGCTAGGAATTGACTTTCAAGCTGATAGGGTAAGCTTCTTTCTGACCTCGGGGATGCGAGTACCCTGACTCGATATTAGTTCGAGATCGAAGAGATTCTCAAACATCGAGACGGTCTTCACGTCGTGTGCTGGGTAGTTTAGCAGAAAGACGCCTGTGATCCTATTTGAGACCATTAGCTCAAGGGCTTGGCGAACGAATGAATGCGCTCTTTCGGTTCCAAGGGTAAAGATTTGATGCGAAATATTATCGAAAATCATGGTGAAGGGGGTTGCGGCATAGGCTTCGATAGTCTTGTTCATCGAGTCCAGAATGAGAGAGCTGTCGAATGCTGGTATGAGGACCACGTTCTCGCTTTCCTCCTTTGGATAAGACACTCTCGATGTTAGGACGAACATCTTCAACCCCGGCTCATCTTCCATGGTTGAATGAATTGGGCTGTCCTTTCTGGTGAATAGAATTACTCGCTCGAAATTGGAAGTGGCTTCCGTGGCAAGCGATTTGAGTATTTTTTCATAGCCGGAGAGTGGGTCGTATTCTAGTAGGATTTTTCGTCCGGCGATTTCGTCATGGGACAGTCCAACTGTGCGAGAGAAGACGTCGCTCGACTCGGTTAGGTCAATGACAGGGACCTTCGATTTCAAAAGACTAAGGGTTGCCTGTTCATTCTCGAAAGCACGGTCCGCAAAAGTCATCATCACTTGAACATAATGGTCTGGAGTGGCCCACCTGGAGTCCGCGATGTGGCTAACGAACTTCTGGAGCGGACGCTTGATTCTATCACCATAATCTATCACTATCCGCAGCCCATTCTTGCTCAAAGCTCTCGTCTCATTGGCTAGTTCTTGGCATTGCCCGATTGCTGCTTCTTCATCGAGAAGGTTTTCGCCTTGGTAGAGACTTTCAAGAGATGGTAATCGGAGGTTTCCCTTAGTCAGGTTGTGTTTCACGTCCACTCCGTTTCTTGATAGCTCATCCCGGGCTGCCCCCTCGTCATTGGAGTGAAAATAGAGCACTCGGTTTTGCTGGTTGACCCCCTCATTAACAAATCGAGCAATTGGGGTCATTTTCGCCTCATCTTTTTCATAGATTAGAACAATTTGGTCACCTCGCATCACGCCTGGATTTGGACCTAAGGAGGGAACAAGTCCGAGGAATGCTCGCAGGAAAGTTGGTCTCTTGAATGCTGTCACTGAGAGGAGCAGAAGAATAACGCAGGCAAAATGCACCACTCCTAACAGGCTGTATCCGAAACTCGCAGTGGCATATCCAAACAGCAACAATACTGAGATCGCTGCGAAACATCTAGCGATTACCCTCAGAGCACCTCTAACCTCTCGGTCCCTCAGTTGAGATCTTAGTCGAGATAGGACAATGAACGAGTAGAGAGTGAAGGCTGAGATCACGACCGCGGCGACGGTCAGGAGGAAAGAACCCAGGCCGACCACTTGATAGTATGTATTGTCAAGTACGTAGAATGCTTGACGGTTTGGCCTCGGGTCTATAGATGGCGCATCTACAATGGTCAGTATGACCAACAACACCATGGGAACAAGATAGAGAAGGAAAGCAAGGTGTATTGGTTTTCGAGGATTGGCAAGTGCCGAACGAAGAGAGAATTTCTCGGGATAGAAGTACAGCTTGGTTACCAGTAACCCCCATAATGTGGCAATGATGGCGGCAGCGGCCGCGAAGGCTTGAGTGGTAAGTCTGATCAGATCTTGGTTGGGGAAGAATATCAAAACTAATTGTGAGACTGGAAACGCGTTGAAGAAAGCGTAGATAGTTAGGAAGTAGGTCTTGTAGGGTCGAAAATAAGAGAGAGGCTCTTTGATGATAACCAGAATCATCAAAGCGTCTACTATGATTGTTCCGATGTTTAGGGTCGCGGCTACGTAAGGTTCCGTTTTTTTCCAGCCCTCTAGGCTTGACCTACGCCAGCATGTACGCTGGCTCAACACCCTCCTATTGCAGAAGGCTATGCGAAGGCCATGCTAGGTTTAGACTCGTGTTACCAGAGAAGAACTGGCGCAGTGACTGTTACGCGACTTCAGGCAGGCCAAGAGACTTGGCCGCAGCCTTGAGATCTCTCATCCTGCTTCGTATAGTAACCTCGGAGACACCCGCTGCTTTTGCGAGGTCTCTCTGCATAACCATCGAGCCCCTTATTCTGGCCGCAAGGTCGAGTGCGGCAGCTGCTAAACCATCCGGGTCCTTTCCGACATTAACCCTCAATCGAATAGCTTCTCGCAAAATCTTCCCTGCCAGCATCTCTGTTTGGGAGTCTGCTCCCGCTCGAGACGCTATTTTCGAAACCCGCTTCAATGGGTCTTCAATAGCCATGGTCACGTCGAGAGACCGGACAAGGGCTCTGTAGTAGTGGGCTAGGAGTTTCCTGCTCATCCCGGATGCCTTCGCGATCTCGCTCAAAGAGCGAGGCACATCAGTCAATCGACAGGCTGCGTAGGTGGAAGCCGCGACCATTCCGTTTATCGGTCGGCCTCTGACAAGACCCTTGTTGAGCGCTCTCCTATACATGAGCGCCGCTCGCTCGGTGACGACCTCTGGCAGGTTCAGTCGTCCAGCGAGTCCGCGGAGCTGGCTCATCGCCCGGGACAGATTTCTAGCAGTTGAGGATCCAGCGGATGCGCGGAGTTGGGTCCTTCGCAATCGCCATAATTGCAACCTCTCGTCGGCGCTAAGCGACCTGTTGGATGCTTGAGCCCTGGAGATTATCGTGGAGAGGTTCTTGTCAAACGCCGAGAATCTTCCAGGGGGGCCTGATTGGCTCTCGAGGAGTCCCTCCTCGGTTCGTCTGGGAACCGGGGGCGCATATTGTTCAGCAGGGTCGGATAGAACGAAGCCGCAGTTGGTACAAATGACCTCACCTGTCTCAGCATCTCGAACTAAGCTTGGGCTGCCACAGTTGGGGCAAACATAGTGTCCGACCTCATCTCGGGGTCGTGTCTTCCTCCGGCTCATCACCGAGCCCCCCATTGGATATGTGGTCTGCGGGGTCCGCGCTGGGTTAAGCTGGTTATCCTTTTCCGGTGAGACCGTGGAAGTGCCTGCCAATTGTACTCATATAGGTGTCGGGGGCCACAAATGAAGCTTGTTACTCTTTTCAAAAAGTCGAGAAAAATGGCTCCGGAATACGTCCCTGGCAGGTGCAATATTGGCGCCCGGGGACGGGCCATACGACTAGCCACAGGAGTAGGGATAATAGCTCTATTCGTCGCGGTTGACGTTCTTGTCCTCGGGCCGGTTTTTGCCCCTTTTCGGCTCTTGCTGGCTATCCCTTTCTACATTGGCCTCCTGGCAGCCCTAGAGGGAACAATGTCGTTCTGTGTCCTTCACGCCTCCAGGGGCACCTACGACCTCCACGAGCCAACCGGTATGGCCTTTGGCAGGTCTGATACCAAAATGGAGGTCAGGTCTGACAAATGGAAGAAACTGGATCGGCGTAAGGCTAGGGTAATGCACCTAAAGGCCCTACTAGGCGCGCTGGTATTAGCTGGACTACTCGCCCTTACCTAGCTGGCCACTTGTTATCTGCCGCTTTCTCTCAGACTTCTGAACTGAGAATCGAGAAAGATCTAAGCTGGGATCTAGGTCTAGAACTAGTTCAGCTAGCAGTTTACCGACCAAAGGCGCGAACTTGAATCCGTGCCCCGAGAAGCCGTACCCATAGACGATGTCGTGATGGTCAGGGTCTCTGTCTATGACGAAGTCGGAATTCTCGGTCATGTCGTAGAGGCACACTTTTGTCTGGACTACTTCTCCTTCGGCTAGGCTGGGGACAAACCTGCGGCACGCGTCCCTGCATTGTTCTATTTGTTCTTGGTCAACTGATCTTCTAGCGGTTTCAGGGTCGACAGGGTCGATCAGTTCTTTGTTAGATATCTTGACTCCATTGATACCGGCAGCTGGAAGACCATAGTGGTGATCTGTAAAGAAAACTGGGCAAGAGCTAGGCTTGAACCTCTCCGGGTCTCGAGAGGGTTTGAGATAGACGAGTTGCTGTCTGGTGGGGGTTATTCCTGTGAGCCCATTTTTCAGGTGAGCGTTAGTCCAAGGTCCTACGGTCACGACCATTTTCTTAGCTTGGACTCTATCTCCTTCGGCTGTCTCTATTTCGAGGCTGGGCTTGTCTCGAAACTTTGTGACTTTTTTTTTCAGAATCTTCACTCCGTGGTTTCTAGCCTCGGACGCAAAGGTCTTCAGACTCTTCGATGCTAGGAGAACTCCTCCGTGAGGGTCAAAGAATGCGTTCTCAGCTTGGAACTGTGGGAAGTGCTCCTTGAGTTCTGGGCCCTCGTACATGTGGGCGCCGAGCTCTAGCTTGGTCAGGGTTCTGAAGCTGGATTCATTGAACTTGTTGGCGCGATCATCGTCCCCTTCCAGCATCAGCAAACCAGTAGGAATCAGCAGTTCATGATTGGTTTCCTTTTCAAGTTTCGTCCATAATCCTAGGGTTTCGATTGCCATCTTGGTGTAGTACTGATCACTTCCATACGCGTAACGGAAGACCCTGTTGATATCGTTGGAGCTGCAATAGTCGTTTCCAACACCGTACCGATCGAGGAGTAGAATCCTATTCTCGGTCATCCGGCTGATTGTGTATGCCGTAGCGGCACCCATGATTCCTCCACCAACGATGCAAACATCAGTTTCAAGGTGCAAGATCTAATTCTCGAGATGTTTTGAGTGCGGGCTTTTTAGAGGGAGTCTCTCTCCAATCCTGGACGGTGTGATCCCGCCTATTTCTGTTGTAGGGATTCGAACTCCGCGTGATACACATGTTTTCCAGTTATGAGTAGGTCGAAACGGGAATGGAGCTTTTCAAGATGAGGATTCTTGGCCACGGTCGCATGCACGTCCTTCATGTGGGAGGCGTCTTTGAATCGCGCAATCTCGACCCAAAGATCTTCCTCCTCTGACATTCCGATCGCTGGAGGAAGACTCATCGATCCGAACTTGCCCTCCATCTCCCTGGGTTGAAGAAGCTCCTCAGAAAGTGCCCCTGAGTCTAGGAACAGTTTCATTATCGGTTTCAAGGCTTGGACGAAGGCTTCCGCTTTCCTCTTCGGGACCCGATAGAGAAAGATGGAGCAGTGGACCATCGGCGTGGGCTTCTTCCTAGTGATGGCTTATTTAGACTCCACCCAGCGATCATGAAGGAATCCTTACTAGCCTCGACGTGGAAGTCGGCGTTATGAGAAAGGGGCCTTCCACCAGAGCCGCTGGGTTTACCGAATCTGTCATACGGGAAATGACCAGGCTCTGCCAAACCTACGGGGCCGTCAACCTTGCCCAAGGTTTTCCCGACTTCGACCCGCCGACCGCTATCAAACGAGCGGCTGCAACCGCGATCTCGAAAGGATACAATCAGTACTCCACGACTTATGGGACGATAGGTTTGAGGAAAGCTATCGCCCGCAAGATGAGAGCCTACAACCACATTGACTGCGACATGGACGAGATCACGGTCACGTGCGGTACAACGGAAGGCATGATCGCCTCGGAGCTAGCTCTGTTGGATCCTGGAGATGAGGTAGTAATCTTCGAGCCCTTCTACGAGAACTACGGCCCGGACGCGATTCTCTCGGGCGCAAAATGCCGTTACGTCAAATTGCGTGAGCCAGATTTCCGAATCGAAGAAGAAACCCTCAAACGGGCATTCAACCATAAGACCAAGGCCATCATCGTCAACACACCGCACAATCCAACAGGACGAGTTCTAACGAGTCAGGAACTAGGCCTTGTCCGCGATCTCTGCCAGGACTACGACTCCTATGCGATCACTGACGAGATCTACGAGTATATCCTATACGATGGACACCAGCACGTTAGCATTGGAAGCCTCCGGGGAATGGAGGATCGAACCATCACCATCTCAGGATTTTCCAAGACATACAGCGTGACCGGCTGGCGCGTAGGATACGTGGTCGCACCAAAGCCCATCACCTCGGCGATACGAAAAGTTCACGATTTCCTCACCGTGTGCGCCCCAACACCGCTACAGGAAGCGTGCACCGCCGCTCTTCAGCTTCCAGAATCCTACTATGACCGGCTTCGAGAAAACTATCGTGCAGGCAGAGAAATGTTGGTTGAGTCGTTGACGAGTGCCGGATTCGGCGTCTTCAAACCTGAGGGCGCCTATTACGTCTGGACTAGGACAAATAGCACGGGCTTCAAGGATGACCGAAAGCTGGCCCTACACTTGATCAGCAAGGTAGGCGTCGGGGGTGTTCCGGGATCTAGCTTCTTCCATAACCCATCTCAGGGGAGGCTACGATTCAGGTTCTCCTTCTCAAAGAAGCCAAAGACGATACGTCGAGCAATCAAGAGACTGAAAAAATTCTCGCCCAGACATCCGGTCGCACACACAAATCGATGCATCTCGCCTAGGCTGTCTGTACCGGCAGGCTAGAGAATGTTACCCCTTTATTTGCCGCGGGCGTGAGAGGAGCCTGAGTCGTTTTGGAGACGAAAGCGATAAGCATGGAGGATAGAAATTGATCAAGGGGCTTCACGCATTGCTCTATACGCCTAAGCCAGAGGAGTTGCGGGCGTTTATTCGGGACAAGCTCAGATTCCCTTTTACCGATACTGGCGAAGGCTGGCTGATCTTCGACATGCCAGAAGCGGATCTAGGCTGTCATCCATCAGACAGAGTGTTTCATTCGGTTTCCTTCTATTGCGATGACATCAAGAAAACGGTTGAGGAACTGAAATCTCGGGATGTCGAGTTCACATCAGGCATCACCGATGAGGGCTGGGGAATGCTGACCCACTTTCGAATGCCTGGCGACCTAGAGGTGGAATTGTACCAGCCCAAATACGAGAAGCGGTCTCGAAGCAAATCACCCAAAGCACGTGTATCGCAGAGAAGAAAATCAAAGACCGGCCGAAAGTAGAGCTTGGTGGGCCGGGGGAGATTTGAACTCCCGACCCTACGGCCCTCGTGCGAGGGTTTCCGCGTGTAAGGCGGACGTTCTCTCCGGGGAGTCAGTGCTCCTAACCAGGCTGAACTACCGGCCCAAACTCCGGTGACGCAAATGACGTTCGAGTAGATTACGATTTAGGTAGCGATTACCATTCATCGATCATAATGGGAGCTTGCACTTTTATACCCGGTACGCGCATTTCTCTTTCTGGACATTTATGGCGGGGAAGGAACCATTCGTCTACATCGACGGTGAATACCACCCCAAGGGCGAAGCCAAGATCTCAGTCTATGACCATGGGCTCCTCTACGGAGACGGGGTCTTCGAAGGCATTCGCGCCTACAACGGCACAGTCTTTCGGCTACGCGAACACGTAGAACGATTATTCGAAGGACTACGGGTAATCCGGGTCAACATTCCCCTCACTAAGGAGCAGGTCATGAACGCTATCGTAGAAACTCTACGACGAAACAACTTATCCGACGCGTACATCCGTCTCGTTATCACGCGGGGCCGTGGAAACCTCGGATTGGACCCTCGGAGTTGCCCAAAGCCTTCTATCATTATCATGACTGAGCCCGTACTTCCCGCCCACGGAAAAGAAGCTAGAGAGAAAGGTGTCACTGCTGTCATCTCCAGCCTGAGACGTGACATGGTCGACGGGACAAGCCACGAGGTCAAGTCTCTAAACTATATCCAGAGCGTTCTTTCCAAGTTCCAAGCCATCGACTCAGGCGCCGACGAAGTGGTAATGCTTGACCACAGAGGAATGGTTTCGGAGTTCCACGGGTCAAACCTCTTCATCGTGAAACAGGGAATAATTCATACGCCAACATCGGCGGCAGGAATTCTACACGGGGTAACTAGAGCGCGTGTTATGAAACTCGCCGAGGAGTTAGGATACGAGGTGCGAGAGAGAGACATTACTCCGTACGAGCTCATGACCGCTGACGAAGCATTTCTAACAGGAACAATGGCGGAAGTCGTTCCTGTCGTCAAGATTCATGGAGTGCTGATAGCGGAGGGTAAACCGGGACCAGTGACCAAGGAGATCATCAGAGCGTTCCAGAGAATAATCCAGGACCCGAAGGAAGGCGTCCCGATCAGAGAGGCAATTTCCATCCCAGCCAAAACCAGAAACTGAGACGACCCGGGTACAGTCAGAACTGAGTCGTTCAACGTTCTATCCGACCTCACTCAGTTTCTTGGTCAAAGGGCTCTGCGTCGTTTTCTTTCTGTTAACATCCTTACTAGGACCGGTTAGGCTCGTCTCCTTCGCGATTCCCTTCACTTGGGTGGATATTTTGAGATATGCAGCCTCTGGTGCCCTAACAATGACCGATGCCGCCGTGGAGGTTTTGGTTGCTCTTATCCTCAGCGTGGGGGCTGTTTGTTGTGACCTTGTTGTTCTTCATAGCGACGGAGAAGTACGCGCAGACCCGGGGCTTGATTGGGACCCGTTAGATCCTATCTTCCTACCTAGAATGTTCAGATGGTATAGGATGTAGACAACTAGTCCTCCGACCGCGTCCATAGCCACAGCACCGGCGACAAGTGTGATGTCGTTGACTATTCCAGCCTGAAGATATGCTGCCCACTGTTGAACTGCACCCCATGTTGACCCGACTGCGACTGCGACGCCGATTGCCAAGAGGGTCTTCTTCTCTGGAGGAAGTTTCACTTTCAAGTTGAGCACCCAGCTCGATACCACGATGGCCCAGATGAGATGGAGCAACAGGGTGAAGGGAGTGATGTTGAAGGGGTCGAAGAGGTTGAGGACAAGACCGACTCCAGATATTAGGAGGGCGCTGGAGGACGAGACGAGAGTTATGCTAAGCCATCTGGGAGTTGTGTCTAACAAGCGCTGAGCCGTGAAGGTCATTTACTATTCCTCACGCTTCTTCGCCACGACCGTGGGCGATTGGTGAAGATGGAACGGCAACGAGAAGCCGATCTTATGCTCCTTCAGAAACAAGCTTAGGCGTGGCCAGTGCTGTACTGCGACAACGCTCCCTATTATTCCGCCTGACAAAGAAAGAATCGCGTAGGTGGCTGTAAGAATCCCAACCGCTGTCTGGAAGGCGACTGACCAGAGGCCACTTGGGAGGCTCAGAAGATTTGTCGCGACCCAGAGTCCGATACTTGCCAGTCCGCCTAGGGTGCCTGCGAAGAAACCTGCAAGCGCCCCCTTCCATGGTCCCTGTTTGATGATGACACCTGCAACTAGTCCTGCAACAAAGGGTCCTATTTCAGGGAGGGCGACTCCGATTATCAGGTTGATGAGGAATCCCACTCCGATTGCCAGTAGGAGATCGCCCTTGGTATCATGAAGGGAGTCGGGGCTTGTTCTACCCATCGCGCGCTCGTCCTTAATCTCAAGGACACTGTGGACTCTTTCGGGATATGTTGCTCGTAACCTCAAGGAAAGCCATATGGTTACATTCGAACCGGAATTCTCGCCTGAGGACCTTGAAGGGCGCAATCTTCGACTGGGACGGAACTCTCGCTCAGATCGACGACCGCGAGTTCTATTGTATCAATCAAACGCTCATCGCTCATCACGTGAAGCCGATAGATCTAGGGTTTCTTATCAAGAACTACTATCAGCGTGCCTACGAGATCGGGACAGGGCCGCGAATGGTGCTGGAAACCGCTCTATCACGCGAATATGATGCTCGAATCGATGAAGTGTACGAGACGTATCGAAAACTGTTCCGGGACACAGTGGACAAGGCGAGGCTTCAGAACGGTGCACTCGAACTCTTGTCCACGCTGAAAGCCCATGGGTTCGAACTAGGGATTGCCACGATGCGATTCACGAGGTCGGTGGTAGCAGAGGAGTTGGACCTGCTGAAAGTCAGCCCATTTGTCGATGTTCTGTTTACCCGGGAGGATCTCGGCCGGGGACGCGGACTAGAATCGCTCGAGGAGGTTGTAGACAAGAGGAAACAGCTTGTCACGAGAGCCTTGGAGAGGTTGAAACTTCGGGTCGAGGACTCGTTTCTTGTAGGCGATTCCTGGTGGGACATCAAGGCAGGGAAGAAGCTTGGAATACGGACGGTGTTGGTGCGGACGGGGTTCGCGCGCTACAACGACTTTTCAAAGGAAGGTGCAGACGTGACTGTCAACTCTCTTGTCGAGCTCGAGAATAGACTAGAGGTGAAAAGCTGGGTATTGTAGGTGTAAGGCTAGCTACTGGCCATGACTTCTTTCTAGAAACCTATCAAGGGTCTTACGGGTGAACGAGTCTAGTTTGAGATTGTATGCTGCGCCAGGATAGACCCAGATGTAATCCTGGATTTCATTCTGGTCTAGTTTCACTTGGCGATCTTTGGACTTGCAGTAGAAGTCGATGAAGATGAAATGTTTTTTCTTGTAGAATTCGGGCGCGAAAACGGCTTCTTGCACTAGAAGCATCTCGACCACGTCTACGTCTAGTCCAACTTCCTCCTTGACCTCCCTCCTCACGGCCTCGGTCATGCTTTCTCCAACCTCGATATGTCCACCTGGGAGAGTGTATTTGTCAAACCACTTGTGAGATTTCGCCAAGAGGATCTTGCCCTCTTGGTTGACTATCAGGGCTCCTACCGTTGGTTCAGGAAACACTTGTTTGGCTGTCGTCGCGGTGAGTGATGGCTGCGGGTCTGAGGTGGTCAATTGAGATCAGTGGTCGTAATCGATTCTACTCCGTTCTTCGCAAGCTCGCGGAGGAGCCTGTTTATTCCGAGCCAGTCACTTGCGATGTGTCCTAGGACGATTAGGTTTCCAGAGGCGTCGTTGGCGAGTTTTGTGAGATCCTGTTCCGCGATGTGAATGTATGACAGCGTGCCTATTCCGTTTTGGAAGTATGTCCTGGCAATCTCGTAACCGCCGTTAGTGTAGGCAGCATGGCTGATGGCTATCTTGCCTGTTCTGTTCCTCGGAGAGCCTATTCGTACTTCGATCTTGGACGCAGCTTTTCGAAACTCGGGGAATCGCGCAATTCTTGTGACGACATCTTTTACTGCCGAATTCTCGGCAACACCTTTCAGTGCATTCTGAATAATTTTCCGACCTATCTCGTCACAGGGGCTGTGGATGGACACTAGCGGCATTCGAAGCTTCTTCGCAGCGCTTGGCGTCTGATCATAATTGTCAGGGTGATGCTGGAGTTCCAGGACTCGCAATTTGGGCTGGACGGTTTTCCGCGCCATCTCTTCTGGCACGCCGGCCTCTTTCAGCTGGTCAATGTGTCGTAGGAATACCTTGTAGCCATGAATCCGAGCCTTGCCTCCCGCGGGATGGTGCGCTATCACAGCGTCGCATCCAAGGTTGCGGGCTAGGAGGAGTTCCGCGACTCCGACATCGATCGCGACGAGAACTTTTCGGATTCGTCGCCCTTTAACGTGAATCTCACTGTCGGCGGGGATGCTTTTGAGTCCGGCTATTTTGAGTGATATCCGCATTATCTGCCGAGTGTCCATCAAAAAGCGGTTACACCTGGACAGGTGGCGGACTATGCTCTTCCGCCTTTGGTCATCTTCTTGAGATCGAGGATTTCGTCGAGCTTCTCCTTCGGGAGAATTTTCTCTTCTAGAATGACCTGACGCACCGATTTGTTCTCGTCTACGGCTTTCTTGGCAACCTTAGCGGCATTATCGTAGCCAATATGTGGCGTTATTGCTGTGACAACCATCAGGCTTCTGTCCGCGTAATTGTAACATCGTTCGCGGTCCGCCGTGATTCCTGAGACACACTTTTCGGATAGGACTCTGGAGCCGTTCGCTAGGATCTCTATTGACAGGAGGAGATCATATGCGATGACAGGCATCATGATGTTCAGTTCCAGCTGGCCGAGTGACCCACAGATAGTAATAGCCGCATCATTTCCTATGACCTGAGCGGCGATCAGGTTGATTGCTTCGGGGATGACCGGGTTGACCTTTCCTGGCATTATGCTCGACCCTGGCTCTGTTGCAGGCATGTCGATTTCTCCTATCCCGGTCCGTGGTCCGGAGTTGAGCAGCCGGAGATCGTTAGCGATTTTCATGAGGCTCGCGGCTATAGTCTTAAGATGCCCGCTCGCCTCGACACATGCGTCTTTTCCCTGCATCGATTCGAATACGTTCTCAGCTTTCTTGAAATTGAAGCCTGAAAGTCTGTTAACCTCCCTTATTGATAGTTCAGCGTACTTCGGGTGGGCATTCAGACCTGTTCCGGTCGCGGTTCCACCGAGCGGGAGTTCTAACAGCGTATCCCGGGCAAGTTCTGCTCGTTTAATGCCGTGTCGTATCATACTGGCGTAGGCGCTGAACTCTTGACCTAGTGTCACTGGTACTGCGTCTTGGAGATGAGTTCGCCCAGCTTTGACGATATCATCGAACTCGATTGTCTTTTGTTCGAGTGTCTTTGCGAGTGATTGTAAGGCGGGAATTAGTTTCCTTCCTATGGCTTCGGCTGAAGAGACGTGGATGGCAGTAGGAAAGACGTCGTTTGTCGATTGGCACATATTCACGTGGTCGTTTGGGTGAACGAGTTTCTTGTCGCCACGTTTTCCCCCGAGAAGCTCGATAGCGCGGTTGGCAATCACCTCGTTAGCGTTCATGTTTGTCGAGGTGCCGCTGCCAGTCTGGAAGACGTCAACCACAAACTGTTCATAGAGTGAGCCCTCCATGACTTCCTTTGCAGCGGAAACAATGGCTTCGCCCTTTTTCGGGTCCAAGAGCCCGAGTTGCATGTTCGCTCTTGCCGCGGCCAGTTTGACGAGAGCCATTGCTCGTATGAACTCTCTCGGTAGGCGGATCCCTGAGATTGGGAAGTTTTCGACAGCCCTCTGGGTCTGAGCTCCATAGTACGCGGAGTTCGGGACTTTGACCTCTCCCATCGTATCACTCTCAACCCTATACTCTTCAACGGTTACCATTGCTAGGTCGACCATCGACCCGAAGGATTCGCGGATTAAAAAGGGCTCTCTATCTACCCAAGGAACAGTCCATCAGAAGAGCTCGACGAATAAGATATGTGCGAAATAGTTTCATCCTTCTCTACAGTCTAAAACAAACGTGCTCTGACTGTCGACACACGTTGCTTTCGGTAAAACAGATTCGACAGAATAGTACCGTCTTGCGTAAACAAATCCAAGAGGTCACATCACTTCTTGCCCAAATAGATCATGACCGCAGATCTCTCAAGCACGACAAGAGACTACGACGTGTAAGAGCGCGTCTTTGAGGTCTTTTCTCGTAACTGGGTCGGGCCTCTTTACCAACAGGTTTCCTCTCTGATCCTGACCGCGTAGTAGGATTCCTTTGAAATACCTTTGACGTGTCCCATGGGCGGATGTAATCGGTAAACCTGTGAAGACCTGATTTTCAGGTCCAACTCTATCTCTGCTCGGACTAGTCTCCCTGTCTTGGTTTTGGTGTATGTGGTGACGAAGAAGCTTCCGCAAGTGTTACACACTTGGAGATTTATCCGTGATAGTTCATGAGCGTGATTGATTGTATCTGATTGTTCCCGTTGCTTCACCTGCACTTCCTAGGCCTCTAGTATCAACCTCACTTTGGCTCATTTGCCAAATGGAGATCTCGAATAGCTGGGCTAGTTTGCGAGTTTACGGAATCCAGTTTGGGTTGGTTCGCTTGCGAGTAATTCCTCTGCTTCTGGGAGTGAAACCCGCACGGTCCTCTCCTCGCGGAGAGATTGCTTCGATGTTTCCAAGAGTCTAACAACGCTAGCGCCAAGCATTCCGTCGGATCGGTTTGTGTATGCTTTTGAGTTCGAGTCCTGTTCGACACAATCGGCAAAGTGGATGATTTCCTCCTGCAACGTGTTGCTCGGAGGGGGCGACATTGTCTCTGTTTTGTCTGGTTTTTGGAGGATAAGTTTCTGGTCTAGGCAGTCGAGTCGAGCTACGGCGTCGCTGCCTACCACTGTCACGTCTCTGTGCTTCTCCATGTCTAGCCAGCTGAGTTCTATGCTTGCGTTGACGCCGTCAAGATGTTCAGCGGTGATGAATGCCACCTCGTCGCCTGCTTCGCCTCGATATCCTCTGCCTCTGCACGAGATCTTGGTTGGCCACATACCCAGAAGGCTATTACAAATGTCGAAGGGGTGCGGGCCTAAGTCCGTAATCACATCTCTGTCCTTTTGTGGTGGTAACAAGCCTGTCCAGCGGAAGCGGAGATAGTAGATGTCTCCTAACACCCCACTGTCTACTACTCGTTTCAGCTCTTTGACTCCATTATTGAACCGGTGGACGTGTCCCACGCTGAGAACCCTGTGGTTTGCGTCGGCGAGCCTTACCAGCTCGTCGGCTTCCCTTCCTCGGAGCGCTAGAGGTTTCTCAACGAGAACGTGTTTCTTCGATCGTAGGAATCTTGAGGCGACTTCGAAGTGTGTGTTGTTCGGCGAGCAGATATGGGCAACGGAAGCTGCCGTATCAGCCAATAGATCGTGATAGTTCAAGCGATAGTTTAGGGGCCCGAATTCCTTTCGACACTGTTCGAGGATTGTGGGCGAGTTGTCGATAACAGAGTAGAGTCTCACCTGGCTTGTAGTCTGAGATATGTTCAAGATCTCGCGGATTACCTTCTTACCCCAGTAGCCAGCGCCCACTACTGATATGTTCAGAGGCATCAATTCAATGGCCACTTCTCGCTCTTTCGATATAACCAGCACGTCTATGGAAGAACACAATCTACCACATTGCATCACAACCCAGTCTCAATAACGAACTCTTCTCGCCTCCCAGCGCTGATTTCGATAGGGGCGATTTTTTCATGCTCGGGGACTGTAACATTTACATTCCTGACGCATTTTGATGCGAGCTCCCTGGTGTCCTGTCTTTGAGATTGGTCAGATTTCAGCGGAAGGCGGGAGAAAACAAAATCGGTGTTATGATCGACGCGAGTCACCTAGCCGAGATAACCGGTGCAAAGGCTGCTTCGGAACCAATCCTAGAATTCCTAAGCGACCCTAAAGCAGAATCGAAGGCGCAAATAGCGAGAGATTTTGCGAAAAAATATTCGGACGATGGCAAGCCAAGCGAGAAGGGGTACTTAGTACTTGATTCTGTTACAGTCTTGCCGCCTATAGCCCGTCCGTCAAAGATAATTTGTATGGGCGGCAATTTTTCAGACCATCTCGCCGAAGGTAAGACTTCACTTCCGCCATTTCCCATATCTTTCCTCAAAGCGCCCACATCACTTGTCGGTCATCGAGCTCCAGTAATCTACCCGAGGACAGTCAAACTTCTCGACTACGAGGTTGAACTAGCCACCATCATCGGGAAAAAGTGCAAGAATGTTTCCAAAGAAGATGCCCTTCAGTATGTGGCGGGCTTCTCGGTATTCAACGACATAAGCGCAAGAGACATTCAGTTCGCCGAAATGAAACGCGGATTCTGTAATCTTGGCAAGAATTTTGACACATTTGGTCCAATCGGTCCATGTCTCGTAACCCCGGACCAGTCCGGAAACCCAGATAATCTTGGAATGGAGCTCCGAGTAAACGGTCAGACCCGTCAACAAGCAAGTACCAAGAAAATGGTCTTCAAAGTCCGAGAGCTTGTTGAATTCTTCTCATCCATGACTTTGGAACCGGGTGATATCATAACCTCGGGGACTCCGTCCGGTGTCGCGATCTACCGGAAGCCAGACAAAGAACCATACCTTCTCAGACCTGGGGATTTGATCGAGGCCAAGATCGAAAACTTGGGAAGGCTCCAAAACACGGTGGTGGATATGCAACCGCCGTATTCTAGTTCCAAGAAGTAGTACGAGGCTAGAGGAGACCCCAAATGCGAGAGCGTGGTAGAACCGCGTCGCTGGGTACGCCTTTACAATTCCGTGACCAAGGGAATTGTGTCATGCGCGATTGTCATCAATCAGGGCTCTTAGTGCGGATATAGAAAACTGGGATTGAAGAATCAATACGCTGATGTCACCGTATATCGAGGATAGCTGACCCACGTAGGCTAAAGTGTTCGGTTGTGGTCAGTTCTACGACTATGTGGACTGACCGTTCAAATATTTACCGCGGGAACTGTCATGACAGGAGAAAAAGGAATGAAAAAGGCACTCGTGAGCAACAAGGCCCGAATTCTTTGCTTCACACTTCTCGTTCTAGCCCTTACAGGGATCGTCGTCACGTCACAGCTGGCAAGCCATGCGGGCGCATTTGGGGATTCATCGATACAAAGCAGAGCCCACAGGAGTCCTCCAACCACAAGCCGAACGCCAACCGCCTCAACAACACCCACAACAGCTGCTGGCACTGGAACCTACTTCGATCATGTCGTGATTATTGTTATGGAGGATCATGGTATGATCGACATTTGCGCACGGAATCCGCCCCCTTGTTCAAGCACTAACGGAGACCCCTACCTGGCTGGACTTGCAAATTCTTACGGGATCGGGTCCCAGTACCTCGGTGTCTCGCACTTCAGCCAGGCTGACTACATTGCCCTCCTGGGCGGAGACACGTACGGCTGCGTTGGCTACCCATGCACACCTTCATCGCACGCGAACCTTGTAGACCGATTAGAGGCAGCAGGGTTGACATGGAAAGGGTATATGGAAAACCAGGCAGTTGCTAGTGGTTGCGACACCAACTACAACCAGCCATATACTCCGGAGCACAACCCGTTCGTCTTCTTCACAGATATCACGTCTAGCGCTGCACGATGTTCCAACGTAGTTCTCGCGAATCCAAGCGGCTGCGCCGTGACTGATTGCACTCTCATCAGCGACCTAAACTCGGCTTCAGTGCCGAGCTTCATGTGGCTCACCCCGAACAATTGCAATAACATGCACGGCTATACAGGCGGTTGCTCCGCCTCGATTCCCTTCGGAGACGCGTATCTCAGCGGTCTCGTCCCAAATATCCTTAACAGCACGACATTCACGACCCAGAGGGCCGCACTGTTCGTCGTCTTTGACGAAGGGAACGGGTATTGCCCCCTCAATAACAGCTCCGAGGACTGTGTCTACGCCGCCTGGGCTGGTCGAGGAGCAAAGAGCAGCTTTGTCACAACCAATCCGTACAACCACTACTCGTTCACTCGCACCGTAGAGACGAATTGGAATCTTGCTAGCCTGTCCACCAACGATGCGGTGGCCACTGCGATGACAGAATTCTTCACATACACTTTACCCTCGGTCAGCTTCACCTATACACCATCTAACCCCGGACCGCTACAGACAATCCAGTTCACTGCCACAGCCATAGGCGGCATTCAGCCATACAGCTACACCTGGGACTTCGGGGACGGATCCACGGCCAGCGGATCTACAGCTAGCCACTCGTACATACTGCCCGGAACCTACACAGTAGCAATAACTGTCAAGGATGGTGCAGGACAAAGCGCCTCAGCTTCGAAGACAGTAACGGTCAGCGTTACTCTACCCCCGCTTCCATAGAACGCAGACCACCACCCTAGGTCAATTTCCACCTTTTTTCGCGATAACGGCTCGTCCGAGACTTCTCTGTTTGGAGTTGGACGACCTCGAGGCGGGAGTCTGGTTCGTGCTAGGTCAATAGACGATTAGATCAGACTCCCGGGAAATGATACGTTGCACTAGAAAGCCCGAATCTTTTTCAACGCAACGTTCACCGGGTGAGAATAGGGCCCGTAGCTCAGCCAGGTAGAGCACCGGAAGAGTAGCGTATCTGCTCTGGTGAAGCTTTTAGCCATCAGAGGGACACCCGGCTGTCCCGGGTTCAATTCCCGGCGGGCCCGCCATGAAACGGG
The DNA here is from genome assembly GCA_001918745.1 of Crenarchaeota archaeon 13_1_40CM_3_52_17. Lineage (GTDB taxonomy): Archaea > Thermoproteota > Bathyarchaeia > 40CM-2-53-6 > 40CM-2-53-6 > 40CM-2-53-6. Next base: position 20,307 of record MNGN01000013.1, read on the forward strand.
GAGTCTTTGGCCGTCGCTTTTCTACTAGGAAGGTTTGGTTGGAAGTGGTGGGAGGCGAGGTTTCTCCGGGCCCTCGTAACGGATTAGATTCTTGGCCTCTAGAGTTTCCTGAAGCTTGTTGACTGCGATGTGCACTTGAATTTCTTTCTTGGCTCCGGTGCAGACAAGTTTTCCGCTTGCGAATACTAGAATCACGACTTTCGGCTCATCCATTCTATAGATGAGTCCAGGAAATTGTTCTGGTTCATACATGGTCTTCTTCAGACCATAAACTGCCTTTTCCAGGTCAATGTGGCCTCCTAGTCCGCATGATGCGACAATGTTCTGTATCATTATTTCGGGTCTGCCTAAGATCACAATTCCGTCTCTTTTCAGCTCGTCGACGACCTTCAACACTGCCTGGCGCGCTTGGCGTTCAGATTTTGCTCCGGTACATACCATTTTTCCTGAGCTGAAAATTAGCGTCGCAGTCTTTGGTTTTTTCAACCGGTAGACGAGGCCTGGAAATTGTTCTGGCCGATATTCGACCCCAGGGAAGACGCGGACGATTGCGTTGAGGTCTATTCTCTGCTTCAGCGTTGCAGAAGCAACAACGTTCTCGATATTGATGAAAGCCCTGTTTTTATCAGACAAATCGTTTCAAAACCGACGTTTTGGAGCCCAAAGTTGTCCCGCCTTAAAAGTAGGTCCCTTATATAGGGCAATTGGTGGTTTTGAGAAAACTCTGTTTTAGCGCCTAAGGCAAGCCCCGGGATTCTTGCGGGCAAGCCTAGGGGATTTCTACCATTACCGAACCGTTCTGCTCTTTGACCTTGTACGTTGCGACCTTCAAGGTTGGAATGACAGTGAATGAGCCAGTCTGAACGTCAAACTTCCAGCCATGCCAAGGGCAAGTGACTGTGGACCCGCTGAGACTCCCTTCGCCAAGAGGCCCTCCGCGATGTAGACAGACGTTCGCCAACGCAAAGTACTCATCCTTCACTCGAAATAGTGCAATGCTTCTTCCGTCTATGTTCACAACTTTGCTGGACCCGTCTGTCAGGTCGCTTTTTTCTGCGACCCTGACGAACTTAGCCAAACTCCGATTCGCCCTCCTTCTTATCCGATTTGGTGTTTTCCGCTGACTTCCACCATTTCTCGAGGTCCCGAGGGAATAACTTTGGTTCTTGTATAATTGGTCAGCCATTCCTCAAGAGCCCGGATCTGAGCGTTGTCCGTTCCGAGCGCCGCCAGCTCTTCTTTCGTCAGCTTCACAGTTTTGAGAATTATGTCCTCTATGTGAGACGCGTGGACCCTAGTGGGTGGTTTGGGATAGATTTGTGAGAGATATTCAAAATCTTCCTGAAGATGTTCAATGAATAGTATTATGCTGCTGGTGAGATGTGTGGTCTTGACATCTAAGACATTGTTGTAGACGCCAAGCAGCATCTCTAGGTCGGATTGAGCTCCCTTCAGCTTCTCGATGTGAAGAGAAAGGACGTCCTTTGACAATGTCTTCTTCTCTCCCACCGCGGAGGTAATGTCGATCACCAACGTGATGAGGAAGGTGGTGAGGAAACCGACCCCGAGCTTGGATCGCAATCTCTCTTTTGCCAGCTTCTCAACCGGCTCGAGCTTTTTCCTGTCATGTCGTGCTACCACCCGGTCAACTATCAGATAGGTTACAGGAATCGTCACTGCGAGTCCGATCAGGGCCGAGATTAAACTCAGGTCAACATCGTCAAGAGTTATCACCAATGGTTGAACAATGAATCCAAGCATCGCCAACAGAAAGCTTACCCGGACTTTGTTTGCCCTAACAGGGCTTCTCTATGCTGGTTGTAACTGGACAATGTTGTGACTTGCCTTCCGCACTAAATGGATCGCGTTAGCGTTGCACCAAGACATCGTGCAGCTCTTTAGCGTAAGGTTGGATTGTTCTAGGTCCAAAATCAAATGGCAGGTCGGCGGCTTTGAACAGTTCAGGCAACGGTTTCGACCCGCCTAATGCGAGAGCTCGCTGGTAGGCTGAGATGGCGGCTTTTGGATCTTTACGGTATCGTGTCCAAAGACCAAGTGCACCCATGAACGCAATTCCATATTCGATGTAGTAGAATGGGACTTCGAACAGGTGTAATTGTCGCTGCCACTGGGATCGGAGGAATTCCTCGTGTCCGGCCCAGCTCTCTGCTCCGCCAAATCTTTTCCTGAGTTTCACCCATTGGTCTTGTCGATCTTCCCGCGTATGCCTCGGGTTGGTGTATATCCAGTGTTGGAACCCGTCGATTGTTGCAATCCAAGCCAGTAGCTTGACGATCGATGCTAGGTGTTCTCGTTTGGAGCGGGCAGCGTCTTCCTTGGTATAGAATGCTCCTTCGAGATGTTCTCCTCCGATGATCTCCATTGCCTGGGAGGCGACTTCGGCGATTTCTAGTGGTACATTCTCGCTCCTGTATTGGTAGGGGAATTTTTTGTCTCGGACTGCGAAGACGTGAAACGCGTGTCCTGCTTCGTGTAGTAGTGTCCATACGTCTCCATCGCGTCCGACCGCGTTCATGAATACGAAGGGCAGTCGGATTTCTGAGAGTTCCATGTTGTATCCCCCTGGCGCTTTTCCTTTCCTGCTGTCAAGGTCCAGTAGGTTCATGCTCGCCATCGTTCTGAGTTTCGAGGCGAACTCGGGGTTGACCTTGTCAAACACTTTGACGCATCCCTGTACCAGCTCGGATGAAGTCTTGAATGGGCGAAGGGCGGGACGACCTTTGGGGTCGACGGCCAGGTCCCAGGGGCGCAGTGGTTCGACTCGCAATCCTTGGCTTCTTTCTTTGTCGAGTTGATGGATCAGGGGAACGATGTGTTGTTCTACGGCTTCGTGGTAGCGGAAGCAGTCGTCCGAGGTGTAGTCAAATCGTTCCTTCTTTCGGAAGATGTAGTCTCTATAATTGTCGAAGCCGGCGTTTTCCGCGATTTTCTGGCGCAGGGCAATTAGCTGGTCATAGATCTGGTTCAGCGTGTCTCTGTCTTTCTGTCTTCGCGACTCGGCCAAGAGCCATGTTTTCTCTCGAACGCTGCGGTCGGGTTCTTCCAAGAATCGTCCCATTTGTTGCATTGTCCTCTCCTGGCCTTCGTAGATGACTGTCATTGCTCCTGTGGTTTTCTGAAATGATTGCGAGAGCTTTGTTTCTTCTTTTTCGAGTTCTACGTTTTCTTCCCGGAAAAGGGTGACATTATTCTCTATCTTCCTGTCGAGGACAAAGTACTGTTCGTGGGGAAGGTTCTTTCGAGCAGGCGTGCCTAGATATTTGCGGTCGAGCTGGGAGAATCCTATCTTTGCCACGGGTTCCACGTTTTCGATAAACAGGAGGTAGTCTTTCTCGCGGGCAGGGTCATCGGTTTGACATGTCATTCTGGCGTATCGAATCGATTGTTCTTCCGCCAAAGCCGACGCGAGTTCTGACTCGTCTTTGAGCCATTTCTCAAAGTCGGATACTGAATGAACCGTGCGATTTTGCAGATTTTGGAATAACTCCCCCAGTTTATCCAGATCTGTGAGATCCATGTTGCCGGGTAGAAACTGGCGAGGGTATTCACGGGGGAGGTGAGAGTAATCGAATGACAAGGTCTCTCTCGTCCAGCGTCGTTTGTTTAGCCTAGGTTAAGATAGTTTTGTATTATTGATCGCGCCCATCCAAACTGATGGTGGGCAGAAATGCCCTGACAGCAACCATCTTTAAACCATGACAATTGGTAGGGGAAGACGGGTGGATGCTCGACGATCGTCAAACATCTTTCCGAAATTGTCCCGGAGAGGGTGGGAGACTTCAGACGATGGTACCTGTCCAAGGCAGAGCAAGGTCATCAGCTCGCGATGAGATATGTAGAGCTCACCGGAATCGTTACTCCTCATACGCATGATGTCGAAGAAACAATCTTCTACATCGAAGGCAAAGGGTCTGCGCGAGTCGGCGAGAAAGAAGTCAAAGTAAGGCCGGGAACAATGATTGTGATATCGCCAGGAACCGTGCACAGTTCCATTCGAGAAGGATTTGAGCCCTTGCGCTATCTCGCGATTTTCGTTGGAAATCCAGACCTTTAGGTTGCCCGAGCTAGCAGGATCCTTGAGAGAAGCAGAAGACAAGCTCAAGATCGAGCAGTCAAAGATCGTCTCCGGGAAGGGCGATCCTTTCGGAATCATCTATGCTTCGCTTCCCAACCCGGGCGAAGGTAGGACTTGCCTGATCATTGCGCATGGCGCGGGTGGACCAATGTACTCGCCGTTCATCACCTATTTCCATAAAGGCCTCGCCGAGAAGGGATACCTTACGGTGAAGTTCAATTTTCCATACATGGAGGCTCGACGAAAGATCCCGGACAAGAGAGAGATCCTAGAGACTAGCTATCGACAAGTTATTGATCAGGTCAAGGCCAGTAAGCACCACCCTGAGCGCATCTTCGTAGGAGGAAAGTCGATGGGGGGCCGTATTGCCTCCCAGGTGGTTGCATCCGGAGTAGATGTTGAAGGACTATTCTTTCTGGGCTATCCTTTGCA
>MNGN01000015.1 GCA_001918745.1 Crenarchaeota archaeon 13_1_40CM_3_52_17
ACATGGTCGCGTCTGGCGCGGGTATCGTCTCTTCGATGTTGAACGGTTTTCCGAATAGATCTTGTTGGCTTGTGAGTCTTCTCGCGACGGAGTCTTGGACTCCATGCCAGCCGATATAGTTCGGATCGAGATCTTTCATCCTATCGCGTTTCGTATAGACGAAGGCTGCGCCATGGGGGCCCTGCATCCACTTGTACATCCCGCAAACTAGCGCGTCGACTCCGTCTTGTCGAGCGTCTATTGGAAAGACGCCCAGACCGTGAAACGAGTCAGCGATGACAAATGCGTCGTGTTCGTGTGCGATCTTTGTGATCTCTCGAATTTTCTCCCGACAGCCGTTAGCCCAGGAGACGTAGTCGACGGAGACGATAGAGGTGTCGTCGTCGATTGCTTTCTCCCAGTGTTCTAGAGGGATCGTTCCGTTGTTGTCCTGGTGGAGTAGGCGGACGTCTTTTGCTCGTCCGTGTTTTTTCTGGAGGTGCCAGAGGTAGATGTTGGTTGGAAAGTTGAGTTCGCTTATGACGATGTTGCCTTCTGGTTTGTAGTTGATGCTGCTGGCGAGACTGATGAGTGCGCTGGTGACGTTTGGGACAGACGCTATCTCGTCGAGGGGGACTCCCCCGATCATCTTTCCAAATTGCCGGCGCGATTCGATGATTAGGGGTAGCCATTCCTCCCAGTTCTCGCCGTACTCTCGCCAGTCAGCCATGAACTCGTTAATCGCGTTTAGCACCGGGATGGACGGTGGCCCTGTTCCTGCGTTGTCGAAGTAGGCGCGTCGGGAGGTGACAGGTATCTGTTTTCTTACAAGGTCGATATTCAAAGAGACACCGAGGTTGGACGAGGTCCACTTGGACAGGCTGAGTATAAAGGAAGTGCTAGACGGTGTGGAAGCTCTGGACGCCCGTTTCGGATATACAATTCTTGCACCAGAACTGGTTTCTCTCGGGGCTATACTGGGCGTGGCTGTCCGTTACAATGTTTCCGCAGTGTCCGCAGCGGACGATGAAGACTCTCCGCATTTTGTGATGTGGAAGCTCTTTCTTGTGCCGTTCGATGTCGGTGTCGCTCGGTTCTAGGACCATGTTGCAGTTCTCACAATAGTAGATCGTTTCGAGAATTGCCTTGTCCCGTTCGTCCACCCAATTCTCAGCCATGGCGGTCACAGTGCCTCTGATAGGAGGTGGTTGGATCGTGCTTGTTTTTCGCCGTTATGATCTAGAGACTCTTTTCCCTGGTTAATATAGAATCCATTATGGAAAAATCCGGTTTTCTCGGAAGCCAGTTGCTTCGTGCTATTCTTGGGCTGTTTCTGGCCGTGTTCCACTTGATTGATTCGAGGACTAATCATCTGTTCTTGTGCAGCCGGGGTTGTCCTCTTATCCGGGCGGAGAAAAAAAGAAGGGAAGATTGCTCGGGTTAGAACTACGTTGCGTGGGGTGTGTGGGCTCCGTTTCCGGATCCCCCGTTGGGAGGGTCCACGGTTACCCAGTAAGGAACGTTGAGTGTTACCGGTCCACCTGCCAGCTGAATGTCGCCAAAGAAGTCACCTGAGAGGCTCGGTGAGAGTGCAAGGGACACGTCGACAGTTGCCGTTCCGCCAGCTGCGAGCGTCAAGGATGTTACGGAGGCTGTTAGGGTTGGGCCTGAGACGGCCGATACTACCGAGACCATGTAGGTTATCGTGGAGGTGGAGACCGAGGTGAGGGTTATGGTGAAGCTCCGGGTCTGAGATGAAGCACGTAGCTCGCCAAAGCTGAAGCTTGCCTGACCATTGCTGAGCGTTGAAGGCGTCGGGCCGGTTTCAAGTGTAGCGCTAACCTGGGAGGCGGCTGCAAGGTCTATCCTTCCTGCGCCCCTGCTCATCGGGTTTTGGAGTGCGCTGCCGCTTGTAGAGCTCTTGACGGGCCGGTGGGCTGAGTTAACCAGTGCGGATTTGACCTGTTCCGGAGACCAGTTCGGATGTAGCTGTATCAAAAGTGCGGCGGAACCGGCAACGTGAGGCGTAGCCATGCTGGTTCCTTGGAAGAAGGCGAAGCATGGTGGGCTGGCGCAAGCGAAGCTTGGAACCGACGAGTAGACGTTAACGCCTGGCGCAACAACATCCGGCTTGATCTTGTCCTGTGGCTGTCCCAGTCCGACGCCTGGGACCTGTAGAGGCGGTGGACCCCTCGAGGAGAAGGAGGCGAGAATGTCCGCTCCAGCTCCATCGCTGAAGAATTCCTGAGGCGTAGTACCATCAACTGTCGCGGTGCTGGGCGCAATTGCAGCCATCGCGTTACCCTTCGTAATGGACACCATGACGGCCGGGATGGTAGGTACCGGGGTGGTGCCGTCCTGGGCCATGGCTATTGGGTCGCCTTGCTGGTTGTTGATGACGATCACTCCGATGGCTCCCGCGTTCTGAGCGTTCCTGACTTTAGTGGTGAAAGTACATGTTCCTCTGCGGATCAAGGCGATCTCATTTGAGAGATTTTGGCTGATGGTTGTGCATCCATTTAACGGACTAGTCAAGGCGTACGTCTTGGTGACTGCTGGGACAAAGCTGGCGAATTCTCCGACCGCCGCTCCAAAGGTGCCGATTCCAGTAACTGTCACCGGGATTCCGATGAAGTGTGGATTTGTGCTAGCGCCTACGGTGATGACCTTGTCGGCAATGCCTGGAGAGTCCACTGTGCCCGCTCCCGGGCCACTATTGCCTGCAGCGATAGCAACAACGACTCCTGCGTCAGTTGCGGAGTTAACCTCGTTCACGAGCACATCATTAGGTTTCGCTGTTCCGCCGAGGCTGAGGTTGAGCACGTCCATTCCGTCAGCGACAGCCGCTTCAACTGCTTTGGCTATATCATGACTGGATGCGCTTAGTACGTTGCCGGGGAAGACGTTGTAGTTTCCTAGGAAAGCCTTAGGGGCAATGCCGCTGAGAGTGCAGCCCACGAAGGGAGCACAGGTGTTAGCGACACCCGCGGCTATTCCGGAAACATGGGAACCATGGGCCTGTGCGGCGTGGGCGTCGAAGTTAGTGAGGGTTTCGAAGACCTTCGCAACGATGACCTTGTTGCTGACGAACTTGCATTGAGTGTCGGGACTGCCGACTGCAGAGTCGATGGCGTCACACTTCGGAAATCCCGCCGGGACGACGAGTGAGTTGTCTGTTAGGAATGGATGGGTCTGGTCGATTCCAGTATCGATGATTCCAATCTTCACTCCGGCACCAGCGTTACCCTGGCCTCCTACTGCGGTCCAGAGGGTTGGAGCCCCGATCAAGGTCGGGGATCTGTTCATCTCCAAGTGGTAGAGGTAGTCGTTGGAAACGAAAGTTGCTCCAGGAGCGTACAGAAGACCGTTCATCGCGTTCCCGTTCAGCTTAACAGCAATGGCGTTCAAGACAACCGAGTATTCGTCGACAACCTCGATTGTTGGCATATTATTTTTCAGCCATCCTTTCGCAGACTCGCGGCCGTTCGTCAAGTATGACGAGTAGGCTTGGGCGGCCTGCGAGTTAAGGTCCAGCTTCTGACCTGGCAAGGGCATTGTCTTGGCGTAGCCGGGCAGGTGCCCGTCGTAGCTGGCTAGGGGCTGTTCCTTCAGGGTGATGATTGCGTGGTCAGCAAGAACTCCATCGGGCGATGGGGTCGAATCGGTGCCGTTGTCAACCGCAATTGTCAGTGGGGCAAGAGAGAGCACGGTGAGAAGTACAATAAGGAAAAGCATTTTTGTTTTCAAAGGATATTTCCGGGCGCTACTACGCCCGTAGTTTTTTAACGCTTGTGGTAACCTCTTCCTAAGAGCTCCACCTTGAGGAACATCCTGACATCGACAGATGCACCTAGATATTTCCGCATAGAAATTTGACGTCTATCCTCATGCACGTTTGCTAAGCCAATCTCCAGCAACCCAATATAGCCCCCATGGGGGCAAAGTAGGTCATAGACGCAACTCCGGGGTTCTTCGGGCATGATAGGGGTTGAACAGTCATCGGACCAAGATACATGTCCTATCTGCGGCGCGACAGTTAGGAAATCGAATCTTAGAGGGCACATTGAGAAGGTCCATTGGAAACGGGCCTCCTCCTTTTCTAGCGACAAGCCAACAGCGCCAAAGCCCGGGGGGTCGGGAAATCGTCACTGGAGGAGACTCCTTTTTTATGGACTACTAGTGACGTCTATAATTCTCATTTCCACAGTAGCTGCTCTGGTCATTAGTGAAAACACTGTCCGCGTTCAAGTCCAATCACAACTCTCGATCTTGATACAAGGAGTGCCGTCCACGGTTCCCTCTGGAATAGGCATGAACCAGAGTCTATGGCGGGACCATTCGCTAGATCATTTCGGTGTAAGGGGGCACTCACCTCTTACGACCCGTGACACTTCCGGAACAATCTACGTCGAGTCCAATACTGTCAGGAACTTCACGCTTCAAGAATTTCTACGGGTCTGGGGGGAGACGGTTGATAACAACCAGGTGGTGGGCTACCAAGTTCCTCAGGGCGACTCCTCATGCATTGTCGTCAACGGACAAACTCTTCCCTTCGCCAGCGATGTGGTATTAGTGGATAAGCAGCGGATCACGGTTGAGATTATCCAGGGAAGCTGCTCCAATGTGAGCTAGAGTGTGAATTGCTTGAAGCTCTTACATAAAGCCAGGCAGATCCCGAACAAAGTAGGTTTCGCACTCTTCCCCACCATCTTGGCATCGCGTGCGGATTATGTAGGGCGAAGTATTCTTTACCAAGAGGAGAAAGTTCACGATATCTTGTCGCACGAGTACTGACTGGTAACAGAACGGTAGCTGCAAAATGGGTCTTCCTGAGAAAATCAAGCTGATAGAGGAGGAGATGAAGAAGACCCAGATCAATAAGAAAACTGAACATCACATAGGGCTCCTCAAAGCCAAGCTTGCTCGATTGCGCGAGGAGCTGGAAAGCTCCACCTCGAAGGGAGGCGGTCCGGTTTTCGAGATTCGCAAGGGTGGCGACGCGACAGTCGTACTAATAGGCCTCCCTAGCGTTGGCAAATCGACTATTCTGAATCGGTTGACGAACGCCAAGTCGAAAGTGGCTGCCTATGCCTTCACAACTCTCACCGTTGTTCCGGGGATTCTGCGTCTCAACGGAGCGGATATCCAGATCCTTGACCTTCCAGGAATAATCAGCGGTGCGTCTTCGGGACGAGGCAGAGGGAGAAGAGTTCTCTCGGTTGCCCGAAATGCAGATCTTGTCATGCTAGTCTTGGATGTGTTTCAGCCGGGACAGGTGCAGTTGTTGAAGAGTGAGCTTCATGCGATGGGTATTCGGATCGACCAGAAGCCTCCCGATGTAGTCATCAACAGAGGCAGTAAGGGTGGACTAGCTCTCACCACGAGTATCAAGCTTACGAAACTAACCCCTGCAACTGTCAAGGGAATCGTCGAAGCTTACGGGATTAGTAACGGCGGAATATTGGTTCGGGAAGATGTTACCGACGAGCAATTGATTGATGTCTTGACTGGGAACCGGAGATATGTGCCCTCTCTGGTCGTCTTGAACAAAGTGGACTTGGTAAATGAGCAATACCTTGCAGTTGCGAAGAAACAGATTGGAACCGATTTCGTCCCTATATCAGCTGAGAAGGGATTGAACATGGATCTTCTTGCGGAGAGAATCTGGGAAACTCTCAATTTCATCCGTATCTATCTGAAGCGTCCTGATGGTGACGCGGACTTCGAGAAACCTCTGATTCTTCCTGCTGGCTCGACGTTGCGGGATGTTTGCAAGAAGATTAGTCCTCGATTTGTCGAGGGAGCCAAGTACGCTTTTGTCTCAGGGTCCAGCGTGAAATTCACGGGTCAGCGAGTGAGTCTCGACCATATTCCTGCTGACAAGGACGTTGTCACCATCATGCGTTGAGTTGAGCGGGGAATTCATCGACCTAGGTTGAATTCTTCGTGAATGGCTCTCACTGCCTCTGGACCATCCTTGTGAGATACCACGAAGGACACATTGTACTCTGACGACCCCTGCGCAACCATGCGAACATTCAATTTTCGTTTCGCGACCGCCGTAAATATCCTGGCTGCAACACCTGGGGTTCCCTTCATTCCTGAGCCGACAACAGCAATGATACAGGCGTCTTTCTCAGCAACTATTCTATCCACATACCCCTGTCCCATCAAAGCCAATTGAAGAGCCCTGACCGCGCGGTCAACCTCTCTATTCGCAACAACGGAGGATATGGTGGCTTCCGAGGAGCCCTGAGATATCATCATCACGTTGACATTGTTTGAACCAAGGGTCTGGAAGACTTTCGCTGCCACCCCTGGAGCACCCATCATTCCACTACCGCTCACAGTCACGATTCCCACATCCCTGATGATCGAAACTGCCTTCACCACCTTGCCTCCATTACTAGATTCGCTTGCGGAAACAAGAGTTCCACTCCGAGCTGGCCTTGAAGAGTTCTTGATCCGAACCGGGATTTTTTTTTGTCCCGCGGGTTGCAGTGCCCTGGGGTGCATCATCTTTGCACCGAAATAGGATAGTTCTAGTGCCTCTCCGAACGAAATGTATGGGAGAGGAATCGCGTTCTTTACGATTCGAGGGTCAGCAGTCATCAAGCCGTCCACGTCAGTCCATATCCATATCTCGTCTGCTCCCAACGCGGCGGCCAGCAAGGTCGCGGTGTAGTCTGATCCTCCTCGTCCGAGTGTCGTGATGCTTCCGTCAACTGTAGCGGCGATGAACCCTGTTACAACCGGAATTATTCGGCGACCCCATAGCGGGTCCAGCCGTTGGTGAACCTGGTGGTAGCTGATCTCCGTGAGAGGCTTTGCTTCTCCGAAATTGTCATCTGTTGTAATGCCGGCTTCCGCGCCCGTTAGCGCCCGGCTCCGTAGGCCCATTGCGGACATCGTCGCCGCAAGAATGGGTGTAGACAGTCGCTCGCCGAACGACAAAAGATAGTCGCGGCTTCGAGAGGTTAGCTCTCTGAGGTGTGCTATTCCTTCCACTGTTTGCTCAAGTTCGGAGTTGAGCTGGTCTAGTCTTGATACGAGTTCCCGGGTCTCTCCTCGACCCGCAACCATCCGTGCTATCTTGAGATGGGAAGCCTGAATCTTGGAGAGGAGTTTTCTCGCTTGCTGTAGATTCCCCTTCTTGGCGAGTTCGGCGATCTGGATGAGTTGATCTGTTGTCTCTCCAACCGCAGAGGCTACAACTACAATCTTGTTCTTGGGGGAGTATCGTAGGATTATTCTCGCCGCATTTTTCATTCTGGGGGCATTTGCGAGGGATGTGCCTCCGAACTTCATCACGAGCTTCAATCTTGTTCCTCTATGCCGCGTATTCTTGACGTATGCTGACGAGGTCTCGAACGATTGCGCTGGCCGTTCTTTCGCCTCCGGCGCCCGGCCCGATGAGGGTTATGTCACCGGCGTGTTCTGTCGTGAACGTGAGCGCGTTCAGGGTATCTGGGACGCATATTGGGTCGGCCGTAGGGACCTGTTCTGGAGCTATCGAGGCTGAAGACTCTTCGATCCTGCCGATGAGTTTGACTTTGGCGTTTGATGTTTTGGCTTGCTTGAGTTTCTGCTGTGTGACCTTAGTGATCCCCGTTATGTCTAGGTTTCGAAGACTGTACCGTTTTTTCAGAACCCAGTTTGCGATTATCACGATCTTCGCGGCGGTATCGAGTCCTTCGACGTCATTTGTAGGATCTTTTTCCGCATACCCCTTCTTCTGGGCCTCTGCCAGAGCTCTCTCGAACGTCAGCGAGGCGGTTTCCATTCTAGTAAGGATGTAATTTGTTGTTCCGTTGAGGATTCCTCTAACTCGTATGATTCTTTCTCCAGGCATACATTTGGCGGCGAAATCGAGGAATGGTGTTCCTCCACCTACTGTTCCGCTGAAACGAAGCTGTCTTTTGCGGTGATTGGCTAGTTCGAGCAGCGCGGGCATTGCCAGTGCTAGGGGGCCTTTGTTCGTTGTGACAACGTGTTTTCCGTTGGCGAGCGCGGTTTTGATATTGGAGAGTCCGGGTTCGGCGTCTTTGAAGTTGGTGGGGGTTGTCTCTACAACAACTTCCGCTTCACTGTTAGAGATGATGTGAGCGCTGTCGCTGTTCCGGCGGCCCTTTCTGGGATACTTGGCCACTGTTCCATAGTCTTTCTTGGTTTTCAGGGCTAGCGAGATGTCGAGGCCTGCGTCGTCAGAGCAGGATCCTTGGCTGTCAACTATTGTGGTGACTTGGGGGCGGAAGCCGTAGGCTTTCACGATTCGGTCCGCGTCTTGGTGAAGAACCTGTGCGAGGGCTTGGCCGACAGTTCCGAAGCCGGCCAGTATGATTCTCAAAGGACCCGCTCGAGAGCGTCTAAACTAGTTCGGTCGGTAATTTCAAGATTATAACCTGTCTGGGATTTGAGCAGTCGGTCCAGAACCGAGGGGTCTTTCAGACCATGGCCCGTTGTAACGCAGACGATGGTTTCCGACGCGTCGACCCTTCTATTGGCTCGGAGTTTCTTCAGTCCAGCGATGGAGGCGGCGCTGGCCGGTTCTACAAAGATCCCTTCAAGGGTTGCAAGCTCTATCTGAGCTTTGAGGATTTCTGTGTCGGTAACGGTTTCCGCAGTTCCTTTTGATTCCTTGATGGCCTTGAGGACTTTCGGCCAGTTTACCGGTGATCCGATTCTGATTGCGGTTGCTATTGTTTGCGGATTGTGAACCGGAAGGATCTCATTCTCTCTTCTTTTGACAGCCTTTGCGATCGGCGCGGCTTTCTCTGCTTGAATTCCAATCATTCGGGGCCTTGTCTTTGTGATTGATAGTTGTTGGAATTCGCTGAAGCCTTTCCAGACTGCGCTGATATTCCCACCGTTTCCGACGGGCAGTATCACTATGTCGGGTGTCTTCGAGTCAAGCTGATCAGAGATCTCGAAGGCGAGGGTCTTCTGTCCCTCGAGTCTGAATGGGTTGAGAGAATTCATCAAGTAGAGATCTCTTCTCTGTTCTGCTAGAACCAGCGCTGTTTCGAAGGCTTGATCAAAGTCTCCCTTCACCTGAATGATCTTTGATCCGTGCATAGCGACTTGGAGCATCTTACCACCTGCGACCTTTCCCTTCGGGACGAGGACTACGCATTCCATGCCAGCTCGTGCCGAGTAAGCGGCTAGCGATGCCGCGGTGTTCCCGGTTGACGCGCAGAGAACTTTCCTCTTTCCGAGCTCCTTCGCCTTTGAGATCGCAACTGTCATTCCCCGATCTTTGAAAGAGCCAGTTGGGTTTTCACCTTCATTCTTGACGTAGAGTTTCCTGAGGCCGAGCTTGCGTCCGAGACGCTTGCATCTGTGGAGTCCGGTTCCTCCTTCAGCAAGGCTCACTATGGATTCTTGTTTTTCGATCGGTAGGATTTCTCTGTACTTCCACACTGAGAGTTGTCTGCGGTCCCAAGAGGGTCTCTTCTTTCCCTTGAGGTCGAACTTCACTTCGAGTAGTCCACCGCAGGTCTTGCATCTGAAACCGGCTTCACTAGCCGCGGGTTCTCTTTGACAGTCGAAGCACTGGAGCTTGTAGTGCCACAATCGAACTAATTGCTCCTGATAATGCGGGCTCCGGCGGCCGGACTAGTTACGAAGAATGTGGATTCAATCTTGTTCTTCGAGAATTCTTTCACCATTACCCGTGCTATTTTCTTGGGGTCTTGCTTGGTCTTGTCGACGAATGCAACAACGCTGGGACCTGCGCCGCTGATAGCGACCCCGCTTGCGTGTGCGGCAAGTGCAGCTTTCCTCACCATTTTGTAGCCCGGGAAAAGTTTCTCTCTGTGGGGTTCTGCAATTGCATCTTCCATTCCGGTACCGATCAGCTCGATATTTCCCCTTGCAAAGCCGAGGGCGATGGCCGATGCTCGCCCGATATTGAGAACCGCCTCTCTGACCTCGATCCTCTTCGGCAATAGTCTCCTAGCGAGGCTTGTTTTGTTCTTTGGAAGACGAATCTTCGGAGAGACGACAACAACAGATAGTTTGGCTGGCGCTCTTATGGAGACTGTTCTTAGAGGATCTCCGTAGGCTATTGCGAATCCTCCCAGCAAAGACGCACTTACATTGTCCGTGTGAGCTGACCCTGATGAAGCGGCCTCGCCGAGACTTGCAATCTTGACCAATTCATCGTCAGAAAGATATAGGCTTAGGAGGTAGTTCATGGCTTTGGCGCACGCTGCGGCCGTTGCGCCGCTGCTGCCAAGGCCTAGACCGGGGGGAATGTTCTTCTCGACAGTTATCTCGACACCCTTGTTCAGTTGACTCCTGTCGAGCAATGCTCGGGCCGGGGGACCCGCAGAATTCTTGTTTGGAGAAGCCGGTAGCCCCCTGCTGTACGGTCCGACGGTTCTGATCCTGACAATTGGTGTACTCGTAGTCCTAACCTGGACGCGGTCGGCATATTTGGCGAGTGCAAGTCCGAACACGTCGAAGCCTGCGCCAAGATTAGCCGTGGAACAATGTGCCTCGACCCTCACTGCCTTGTCAGGGCTCATCTATCGAATTCTCCCGGCTGAGATTCAGTTCTTCGTTCGATAATAACTGGTCTCGTACCAGTGCTTCGATTTGGGCTAACCGGGAAATCGGCCAGAATCGCCCATAATCAATCCTAATCTCGAATCTGGGAGGTCACTTCAACTTCCCACTAAGATTCGTTCGGAGAAATAGTGATTTTTCCCAAAGCCATCTAAGCCCGGACTGCACCCTGTTCAGCCTATGTCACCCATTATCGCCACCATACTGCTGGGCGATCAAGAAAGAAGGGGGTCTTGGCGACCGACCCTCGGGGCGCAAGAGTGGCAGACTGAAGGCGCGGCCGCCACATGGGTGACATTCGTGGTCATGAGTAATAGACCATTTTCGTGACACATAGTTGTGTACTTCTACGAAATTCGCTTCGTGGCGAATGCTACTCTTCCCGGCAAACTTGCCTACCTTCTGGGCCCCAAAAAAACTACGATAAACGAAAAATCCGTTTTCTCGCAGAGCCTCAGATCATTTTGAAGTCCGTTTGTGGAATGTCTGCTCGCAGAACAGCTCCCGAGCTTCCGTCCAGTAGCGCGTTGTAGCTTCGGCCCTTGTACTCGTAGGTGCTGAACCAGACAGGCGCGTGAATGTACGTCGGTCTATCAAGCTTGAAATTGGTATTGAAGGACGTTATCTGGTCCACCTCCTGTTTCGCTAGGAACCTCTGGTTCACGTCCACCTCATCCTTAGCATGTTGAATCGCCTCCTCACTAGTCATCTCGCTGTTGAGGAACTTCGCTCCGGAATCTATTCTCTTGAAATCGAAAGGGACCTTCCCTGTATCGGGGACATTATAGTCCCGGGTCGGAAACTGTGCTCCTTTCCTTCCCAACACAAGCCAGTCGTAATCTCTGTCTATCACGCCTTTCCTGGGCGAAGGCGGTGAGATTCTCTCCAGTACGCCCTCGTAGTTGCTGGCGGCTTGGACTGGGATCAGCCAGAACGGAAGATACCGCAATTCCAACGTCAAGATCTTACTCTTCTTTGCGAGGTCTCCTGGTTTCATGAATCCCTCCCTCATCCAGTCGCGAAGAGCGTTCTCGATACTCGCAGCATTGTTATTGTTGAGGACGAGACTGTGTTCTAGCTGGAACGGTTTGTCCGCCCCGACAACCGCCGTGTAGCCGCAGTAGCGGCAAGTCGAGACGATCTCTCCAGGGTTGATGCTCAGAGGAGCGCCGCAGTTCTTGCATTTTATCTCCGAGACAATGTCCGACAAGGTTTCCTTCCCAATTGTTCTAGGATAGAATTAATGAAGGCCGAATTAAGCTCTCTAACACTGAGAAAGGAGAATTGGCGGGACTCGGCGCTCTCAAGCGGACGATGGGCTTCACAATAATTCTAGTCTTCGCCATATTCCTAGGTCTCCTTTTTGTCATATCCGCGTTCTTCCTCGACCCTGTCACAGGACTAGTGCTCGGTCTCGTAGGAGCTTTCTTCATAATACTCCTTCAGTATCTGATAGGTCCAGTGATTGTCCGAGCCACGAGTCATTTGCACTACTTGGTTCCCGGCGAAAATCGTTGGCTTGAAACGAAAGTAAGCCAGCTGGCCTCGAAGTCGGGCATTCCAATGCCCCGGCTCGCGGTCTCACCGGACCCGACTCCTAACGCGTTCGTATTCGGTCGGACCCGTAAGGGCGCTACACTCGCGGTCCATCAGGGCCTTCTCCAACGTCTGGATGAGAATGAGATCGAAGGAGTCATAGGACATGAGCTAGGTCATGTAAAGCATCGCGACTTTATCGTTGTAACAATGATAAGTGCGATCCCTCTGGTCGCGTATATTATCGCCCGGTCGGTTCTCTGGGGCGGCATCGCCAGCGGCTATAGCGGTCGCAGCAACAAGAACAATAGCGCCGGACTCTTGATTATCGTCGCGGTCGCTGCCTATGCTGTCTATATTCTCACCACCCTCCTGGCATTGCGCCTGACTCGTTTGCGGGAGAGCTATGCAGACGCATACTCTGCATTTCTCACCCAGCAGCCGAGAGAGCTAGAGAGCGCCCTCACAAAGATCGCGTACGGACTGTCCCTCGCGCCAGGCGAGCCTCACGGAGCCCGAGCCTTCTTTATCGAAGACCCTGCCCAAGCCAAACAAGATGTTGCAGGTATCATGGACCAGAAGTCGAAATATGACCTTGACAAGGACGGTGTCCTTAGCGAACGCGAGCTGGAAGCGGCCATGGAAGCGGAGTCAAAGTCCAACTGGAGGAAAGCGGCTCAGCTCTTCATGACGCATCCGCCAACCTACAAGAGGATCCTTATGCTCAGAGAGATCGAGCAGGATATGAACTCCGGAAACTTCCAGCAGAACAACGCCTACGATCACGTTTGACAAGGAGCGACCCGCGCCATTCATCTTGACGATTACAATAGGACTATAAACCGGAACACCAACGCGTTCAACCTGATCAAAGATGATACGGGTTCCCTGGGCGCCACTCAATGGGGGAGTGTTCCTCATAGTGTTCGGAATCGTAATGCTTCTTTCCCTCGTCCAAGTTGGCGGCCTCAACCTGTCCACTGGCATACCGCTGATCTTCCTCGTGTTCGGCGCATGGCTTATCGTAGCCGCCTTCGTGGTGCACGGTCCTGACGATCGATATGCTCCTCCTCGGTCAATGATCCTTGCTTGGGGAGGAATGGTCGCCTTCCTCGGAGCCATATGGTACGTTGCCACCTTGTCGCTATACCTTGTGCCTGTCGTCATACTCATGGTCATAGTGGTTGTCGGGATCGGCGCTGTTGGCTACGCTCTGACTCGAGCCGAGGCTAAGAAAGCGCACCCTACAGTCGCGTAGACCGTGTACGATTCCAAGGCCCGCTACGTCCGCAGCCTCTTCTCCAAGGTCCCGCTAGAATACGACCTACTACTAGGACTGCTAACTTTCGGCCAAGACAGAAAATGGCGAGCTTTCGTCGTCGAGCAAACTGAACCTCTGCCTGACAGCGTGGTACTTGACGTGGCGACTGGCACCGGATTATTAGCGGCCGATTTTGCAAACGCCGTGGCCAACAAGGGCCTAGTGGTCGGCGTCGATTTGACCCTCTCCATGCTTGAGACCGCAAAGGAAAGGCTCAGACTGAAAGGGCTGACTGGAAGAACCGACTGGGTACTCGCTCGGGCTGAGAACTTACCATTCCGAGATGACTGTTTCAGGTCGGCGTCGATCAGCCTCGCGCTCAGAAACGTATCCGACGCACGAATGACCTTCAGAGAAATGGCAAGAGCAACAACACCGGGCGGCGTCGTGATCTCTCTCGACTTCGCACGGCCGCCAAACAGACTCTTTCGATTAATCTATTACGACTACCTTTTGGGATTGTTTCCCATTTTTGGAAGAGTTGTCTCACGAGCTTGGGGAAGAACCCTATCGTATCTCGGCCGTTCCATACTCAAATCTCGAACAGGAAATCAGATCGCCACACTGATGGTTGAGGAAGGACTTCCAGATACGAGACCCGTTCCTCTCACACAAGGAATCGTCTACGCAGTCTATGGAAGGAAACGATAGTGCAAAGGTCAAAATGAACAATTTCAAGGGCGTGGGACGCTTGGTCTTGTGTCACGAGATTATGTGGAAGTAGATGAGTATTCCCGATACGAAAAAGTACGAACCAAAAGATAACAGGACGACGCCAGCTATCAGATCTAGTAGCCATCTTGGAACCTGCATCAGATAGTCATAGGAGAACGCGCACACGACTATGAGCAGGACAAGGCTCGTTAGTGCGCCTACAAGGGTCCATTCTATGTTGAAGGCTCCAGCAGCTGCGAGAATGAGGCTTGCCTCAAATCCTTCTGTCATTGTGATGCTGAAAACTGGCAGTGAGTTTCCGATTGAGAATGGTATCTGACCTTCTGTTGTTGCGACTCCTCGGTTATGCTTCCTATCTTTCTCGACGACCTCGTCGCTCCACTTTTCCATTTTTGCTCTGAATGACTTTCCTCGGAAATAGTACTTGACGAATCCTCGCAGAAAGCGATAGGAGAAGTAAAGGATGACCACGCCGGGTATCAGGTTGATCAGAGCATCGGAGACTGTCTTTAGTGCAAGGAAGGCCTGTTCGACGATCAGAAATGTGACGACTGACCCGAGGCCTCCGAGGGCGACGCCGAGGAAGACGTTTCTTCTGCCAATCTGTTTTATTGTGGCAAGAGAGAGAATCGCGACTTCGCTACCCTCTATCAGGATGGCTTTGAAAGCCAGGAGGAACGATGCGATGATTACAACATCTAGTCCAGCCAACTATTCTCCCATCCAGTTATCGTGAGGTGCTCTCTATTCCTTCTCGGATTAGAAGCGTTCATATCTCTAACGGTAGCTTACGCTAGATTCAACCTTCCACAAGGCGCTTGCTGGTGCAAGAGAGGGGTCGATTACTCTTTGGGCTTTGCTGACGCGCCCTTCTCATCATTTTTCTTGAAGTCTAGGGAGAGTGAGTTGATGCAGTACCTTAGTCCCGTAGGCTGGGGACCGTCTTCGAAAACGTGGCCTAGATGACCGCCGCATTTCTTGCATAGAATCTCGACCCTTTTCATGAAGAGACTGCGGTCGGATTTTTCTTCAACATTCTCCTTTTCTGCTGGAGACCAGAAGCTGGGCCAACCAGTTCCGGAATCAAACTTTGTATCGGATGAGAATAATGGTGCTCCACATCCAGCACAGACATACATTCCCTTCTCTTTATTGTGGAGGAACTTCCCCGTAAAGGGTTGTTCGGTTGCCTTCTTCCTCAAAACCTGATAAGTCTCCGAGTCCAGTTGCCTCTTCCATTCTTCCTCTGATTTTATCATACTATCTAGATACCTATTGCTGTAGATAATCCTAATCGCTCCTGGAAGCAGACGTGAACATCTCGAATTTCGTTCCATACATCCTAACTTCTGTAACCTCCGGTGCTGTTGAGAATACGGCTAGGGGATCTATGGAACGCGTTTAGCGACTTGTCCCACAAAGGGGTTGGCTAATTTCTCATCGCCGATGCTTGTCTCAGGACCATGACCAGGGTAGACGATGGTATCATCATCCAGCGTGAACAAGCGTTGAGTTATAGAACGTACCAGCGTATCGAGGTCTCCTCCTGGGAGATCGGTTCGCCCGATCGACTGATTGAACAATGCATCCCCGGTCAGGACAAAGCCTTGACCAACTAGGCTGACGCTCCCCGGAGAATGTCCCGGAGTGTGAATCACCTTCACCCTGTCGTGCCCGAAGGCTATCGATTCTCCGTCCTTGAGGAACTGATCCACCTTAGGGGGTGGTGGGACGGTGAAACCCATTATCTGGCGGACACGGGTCTGCATGGACTCGAGCATGGAGAGATCGTCGCGGTGGATTAGAAATGGAATCTTGAGCTTGGCGCGAACGGTCTCTACTCCGAGTACGTGATCAAAGTGGGTATGAGTGGCAATAATGTGAGTAGGCTTGACGGCGATGTCCTTGAGGAAGCGGAGAATTCTTTCCGGTTCATCGCCTGGGTCGACGACCAAGCCTGTCGAGTCGGATTGCAGAATGTAACAGTTAGTCTGCAAGCGCCCAACTACGATCGTGTGTAACTTGGCCATAGTCAGGCTCAATTGCAAGGTGCTTTGGGGAGAATATGAACTTGGAGAGATATGATCACGAGATCCTTCTTGAGTCAATTCCATCGACTGGCTGGTGGAAACTTTTCTTGTTTTCTAGTTCAGGCTTGTATAACAGAAAAGCCCGCAGATTGGTCGGACTCATGAAATGAAAGGTTTTGAGAATAGCTTGGGCTAAGGATTTCATCTCATGGGTATCTGGGTCTATCTTCGAGAAGCCAAGAACTTAAATGGGTAGTAGGTTTTGATCGCTGCCATGAAGAAAATACTAACCTTATCAGCTCTAATTGCTACTGCCCTAATGCTTGCAACCCCACTCGGAGTCGGGACTATCGTTAGCGACTTCCACTACAGTCCAAGCCTAAGCTATGTTCAGCTTGGGCCTCTAACGACCCTTCCCCAAGGCCTACCTCTATGCAAGAGCGCGTCCCTTGGTAGCATTGTTTGCTACACGCCAAAATTCATCAAGAAAGCTTACGAGTTCCCATCTACTGCTACCCTTGACGGTGCTGGCCAGACAATCGTGATCGTTGACGCTTTCGGAAGCCCCACGGTTGCTAGTGATCTAGCATTGTTTGATGCCGTCTTCGGAATCCCACCTCCACCATCCTTCACAATATTCTGCGGTAATTCTCCAACCCCTCTCGACCCCAGCACATGCCCTGTTGTCAATATCAATGCGAATCCTAAACACGGCGTATTCGGCTGGACTATAGAAACAAGCCTCGACGTTCAATACGCCCACGCTATGGCCCCAGGAGCTAACATCGTCCTTGACGTAGCGTCTACATCGTCCGGAAACGCCATCAATGACGCTGAAGCCGCGGCCATCGCGGCCTACCCAGGCGCAATATTCTCGCAAAGCTTCGGCATCCCAGAAATCTTCCTAACCGGAAACGGAAACCCCGGCCAAGTGACCCAGGCCCAAAAGAACTATGCGAACGGAGTTGCAGTAGGTGACACGTTCTTCGCTTCAGCAGGAGACACAGGCGCAGACTTCGGCTTCGGCGTCGCGATGAACAACTTCCCAGCTTCCGACCTGCACAACGTAGCGGTAACCGGAACTCAGGGATTGCCCTACAATGAAACTGGAACCCTCATGCCTTGCCCAACATCCACACCTTTCTCATGCACTTCGGGACTGTCCTCATACCATGGACCATGTGTGCTCGGTCGAACGGTGCCACCAAATTGTGTACCCGATGGGTACGGTGGTGAACAGGTCTGGAATGAGCCTAGTTTCGGCCTCGCGACTGGTGGTGCACCAAGCTTACTGTTCGGCGTTCCGTCATACCAGGCTGGCCTCGGCCTATCAGCAAGGGGTCCGGATGTGGACTACAACGCAGCCATCGACGGCGGAGTCTTGGTCGTCTACGGAGGCTTCGGATCTCCAGTCCTATTCATTGTTGGAGGTACAAGTGCTGGTTCTCCACAATGGGCGGGGATCACTGCCTTGGTGAACCAAGCTCGCGCCAATGCGGGTAAAGGTCCGATCGGCGACTTGAACCCAGCCCTCTACGCGATCTACCACAGCGCACGCTACGCGACAGACTTCCACGACATAACAGTGGGCAACGACCAACTAGTCGGCTCATCCGTTGGTTTCTCGTCAGGCACAGGATACGATGTCGCATCAGGCATCGGCTCCCCTATCGTAGACCAACTGATCGTCGACTTAGCAGCAGCATAAGCTAGAGCTGAAAATGGGAGGGACGTCCTCCCAAAATCCCCTTTTCCCTTCTTCTTTGAAGCCATTACGGCCGCGCTCCACTGCCGTTTACAGCTTAGTTGATTAGATCTGGGTGTAAATCGTTGGTTTCGGGCTTCCAATGTCCTCCGGTCTTTGGTAGCGAGAATGAGATTAGTCTCAGTCTCAAGAATTACCCCGGATTCGTGTTGTCGGTTTACTGTTTGGTGTTCCGGTTCCGAATCTTCTTTCAACTCGGGTGCGCGGGGCAAAGGGCGCAACCTGCTGGATAGGAAACATTGGTAGTGGGGGAGAAAGCCTCAATCCGGTTGTTGGTGGTTCCCGAGGAGTTTCCGGTATCGGCAACGTAGACATTCCCCGAGGTGTCCACGGCTAGACCGCCAGGATCGACGAGTTGGCCATTAGCCGACCCCGCGGTTCCAAAGGATGTGAGAAACGCGCCGTTGCTGGTGAATTCTTGGATCCGGTTGTTGAACGTGTCAGCCACATAGATATTTCCAGTTGAGTCCAGAGCTAGGTGTCCTGGGAGATTGAACTGCCCATTTCCGGGACCCGAGGTTCCCCACGACTTGATAAATCCTCCAGAACTGTTGAATTTCTCAATGCGATTGTTTGATGAATCGGTAACATACGCGTTGCCTAATGAGTCCACAGCGATGCCAGTCGGATTGGTGAATTGGCCGTTGGCTGTTCCAGTGGTCCCCCAGCCTGTGATGAAGGTTCCAGAGCTGTCAAACTTCTGAACTCGGTCGTTTGAGTAATCCGTCACGTAGACGTTGTTTGATCCGTCGGCCGCAACCCCGTACGGGTTAATGAATTGTCCGTTTCCGGTTCCAAAGGAACCCCATGCTCTGCTAAAAGTGCCGTTTGGAAAAAATTTTTCGACTCGGCTGTTGGAGTAGTCTGTAACGTAGACGTTACCAGCATGGTCAACGGCAATCCCGATAGGACTGTTGAACTGCCCGGTTGCGCTCCCGGTTATTCCCCAAGCCAAAAGAAAAGTTCCCGTGACTGAGAACATTTGAACCCGATTGTTTCCTTCGTCTACAATGTAGATGTGACCTGAACTGTCCAGAGCCGTGTCATAAGGGCTGGAAAACAGGCCAGGTCTTGGATATGTGAGACTTGAGATGTAGCTTCCTGTATTGGCCGACAATTTCTGCACCCTGAAATTGTTAGAATCTCCTACGTACAAGTTCATCTGAGAGTCTACTGTGACGCCGATTGGGACGTTAAACTGTCCCGGAGATGCCCCAAGGGTCCCCCATGACGAGATGAAGCTGCCGCTGGTGCTGAACTTTTGAACATTGTTCCGGAGACTGTCGGTAACATAGATGTTGGACGCGTTGTCGACCGCCATCATTGTCGGTGAGGCCAAGGTGCCCCCTGAATTCAGGCCTCCCCATGTCAGGAGAAAGCCTCCTGTTTTCGTGAATTTCGTTATATTGTCCGACATGGAAGCAGTATCGCTTACATACACGAATCCTGACGAATCCACCGCCACGCCATACGGACTCAAGAATTTCCCGGGGGTTGTACCAAGGCCGCCGAATGAGCCTACGTATGTTCCGTTATTCCTGAAGATCTGAACACGCTGATTTCCCTGATCTACCACATATACGAACCCAGTAGCGTTAACGCTCAGTCCGAGTGGGGTCTTGAATTGGCCATTTCCGGATCCGGTCGAGCCCCATGAGGTGATGAAGCTCCCGGCAGAACTGAACTTCTGAATGTTGTTATTCACTGAATCAGAAACGTACACGTTTCCTTGGGGGTCGCGAGCTAGTCCTTGGGGGGTTTTGAATTGTCCGGGCCCAGTCCCTGAGGATCCCCAGGTGGTCACGAACGATCCGTCGTTTGCTAGTTTGTATACGGCGTAGTTCTTGGCGTCGGCGATGAACAAGTTGCCCGATGAATCGACGGCGACGCCGTTGGGAATTATTGGCCCTCCATAAGAGCCCCATTGTCTAGAGTAGGCAAGGGAGTTGGTTCCAGCAACTATAACCTGGCTTCGGCCGCCTGCTGTGCCAACCAGGCCCATGGTGCCCTGCGTGATTATCAGAATGGCGACGGAAAAGGACAACACCAAAAGAATCGCAGCCAAGAAGGCGTTCGGTCTCTTTTCTGGATTAGTCATGCGAGAGCGAGACGCGTAATTCACTCGTTTAAGGGGACGTTCCATCGACGAATTATTCAGCCGAAGTCACCAAACGAAGACGCATTCTCTATTCCCGTTTCAAAGTCCAAGTCTTAGAAAACACTTTCCCAGACGTCCCGGTCCCTCATTGAGTTGGAAATATCCAGGGATAGCCAACGCCGCCTTGATATCTCTTCGGTGAGAGCCAGTCTAGAGGTGAAAGGAGGCCTGAGCGTATGTACCCTGGCAGATTTCACAACATATTCCTCCAAGTCTGAAGTCTGGGGCGAGAGAGAGTAATGCGAAATTCTTTGTTAGTTATTCCAGAAAGGCCTGGTCGCTATGAACTGTAGCTTGGCCTCTAGAAGGTCCTTATAGAATTCTTCATCGCTTTCATGCATCTTCGACAGAACTCTCGAAGCGGTCTGCGGTCCTATTCCATACACCGATTGTGCGACTATGGCTCTCCTTCCATAGGCAATTACGAGATCCGCTGAGCGTCGCGCTCTCGTCAAAGCCTTCCGCTCGTTCTCGTCAAGAACCTGTTTGTCTCGCTTTTTGTGAAGGATGTTCGTAGTGTAGGCGCTGGACCAGAAAAGTGGAGCTAGAAGTTTGGAGCTGCAATCTTGGCATACCGGATGTTCTGGAAGACTTGCTATACTAGCATCTCTGGTCAGCTTGCCGCAGTCGAAGCACAACATGTCGATCGATCGTCCTTCGATTGAAATGCGGAGTCGAGCCATGTTATCCGAGGCAACGTTCTCCGGCGCGATTAGCTCAGGGATGTCAACATGTCGATAGAGGATGTGGTAGGCCAGTGGCGTGGGCTTGTCTTTGGATCTGAAAAATCTCAGGTCCATGTTTCCTTCTCTGATCTGTTTGAAGATCTCTTTCACGCCGTCGAAGTCAGAATGTTCCATCAGTGCTTCCCTGATTGTCTCGTCGTAGATGGGAGTGAGCCGAAATCTCAGCATCAGCTCCTTCATCGCATCTCCATACATGAGCCGTCCACGGGCCAGTGCTCCGAACCTCTCGGCGACGTGTTTCATGTGGAGCTGCCACGGGAAGTGGCGATGAAGCACTCCGTGACACGCTCCTCCTAACACAGCCTCTTCGACCCCGAACACTTGTTCCAGGAACAGATCTTCTAGGTCCAAGTCAGACGTGTCAGCGGTCATCTCAAAGAGAATCCGGTAAGGGTCCGACCACCACATTCGGACGAGGCCTTGGCGACGGAAGAGTTCCTCGATAACTTCTCCAAGTGTGAAGTTGAGTATGTCGCCGAGATGGGTATGAAGTATGATGTATCGGTCAAATCCTTCGATGAGGACTCGTTGATCAGTTGGGACAGGCGCACCTGTACCCCTGTGAGTTTCTATCTCCTCAATAAGTCGCCTTAGTCCATAGGTGTCGCAAGGCCAGCGCTGGGCGAGGGTCTCAACTGCTGTCGATTTCGTGGTCTTGTCATCGAGTAGCTTGTCCACCATGGATCGGTAGACTCCGACCCTGGTTGCAAGTGCGCGGGGCACGGGGAGTATCTGCCCGTCCCATCCTGGGATGGCGGCGGTGGGGTCGACTATCGGGAGAACGTAGACCTTTCCATCGTCTGTGATCTGTTTGATCTGCCAGACCCGACCCTTAACTATGAAGTTGAGTCCGACGCGTGCCTTTGTTATCATGAATTCTTCTCCAAGGATGCCGACGTTTTGCTGGCTGGTAAGGTCCACGACCAAGTAGCGGCGTTCGTCCGGGATCATGCTCAGGTTTTCGAAATAGTAGAACCTAGTCCTAGAGGTGCGGTATAGGACGCTGTCATCTTTCTTGAGGTATCCCATCTTGCGCATGAATTCGATGACCTTGTCAACCGCCTCATCCTCTAGGTCTCGGTATGGGTAGGCTCCCTTGATCGTGGTCTTGGCTTGTGAGATCTCAAGGCTTCCGTCCGAGTCCATCAGCACTCCAGCGATCTGATGGGCGAGCACGTCCAACGCTCCAACGTGGATATTGGTATGCTCTAGTCGTCCTTCGTTTGCTAGCTCGATTACTCCCACAGATTCTAGGATATCTTCTGTGGAGACTGAAACTAGAACTCCTTGGGAAGTTCTTGTTAGAGTGTGACCTGATCGTCCTACGCGTTGGACCAGGCTGTTTACTTGTCTCGGGGACATGTATTGTACGACGAGATCAACGGATCCGATGTCTATTCCGAGCTCAAGGGTGCTCGTGCAAACAAGGCCTTTGATTTCTCCGGCCTTGAATGCTTCTTCGGCTCGAACTCTTTCTTCTCTCGGGAGCGAGCCGTGGTGGACCATTATTTTCCGGTCCATCATGTTGAACTTGGATCCGAGTAGCTCGGCGTTGACCCGGCTGTTAACGAAGATTAGAGTGGAATCATGAGCTTCTACCAGATCATCGACCAGCGTTAGTCGTGCTGCTGCTTCAGGCGTAGTGTATAATCGTCGAGCAAGCTCTCGATCCTCCTCTCCTGGTGCCGGATATTCTACCTTGTACTTGGTTGACTTGTTGAGTGGAATCTGCACCGTCTTGACTAGCTGACCACCTCCGAGGAATAGTGCTATCTCTTCGGGGTTGCCGACCGTGGCTGAGAGCCCGACTCTCTGGAAACCGTTTAAGCAGATCTCTCTGAGGCGTTCGAGGCCGACAGTCAATTGGACTCCTCTACGGTCGCCTGCCAGCTCGTGGATCTCATCGACAATTACGGATTTGACGTGACGAAGATGATCCCTCATTCGTTTGCCTGGCAGTACAGCTTGGAGGGTTTCCGGTGTTGTGATCAGGAGGTCGGGGGGTTTGACTGCCATTCGTCTTCTGTCTCTGGCGGGAGTGTCTCCGTGTCGAACTTCGACCGAGAAGCCGAGCTTGCTAGACCACGTTTGGAGCCGCTTGAGGAGGTCTCGGTTTAGCGCCCTGAGCGGAGTAATGTAGATGAGTGAGATTCCTTGTCTGTCATGACTCCGGATCATTCTATCGATTAGTGGAAGGAGGGCTGCCTCGGTCTTGCCTGAACCTGTGGGGGCGATTATTAGGACGTTGTCGCCCTGCGCTATCAGGGGGATGGCTTCGATCTGTGGTGGAGTAGGTTTTGAGATTCCTGTCTCTTGGAGCAATCCTTTCAGTGGAGGAGAGAGGAGGGCGAAGGTTTCCGAGGCCATGAGCTCCACTAGTGAATGATATGATTAGAGCGTCTCGAAGATAAACTTCCTAGGCGACCAAAAGTGTCGCCCTGCGGATTCTTATTTCTTCTCGGTTATTTTCTTCAAAAAGTCCTTGTAGTCAGGGGCTTTCATGAGACCGGGCAGTTCTCTCTTCAAATCTTCAGGCTTGATTATAGTGATCCATCCTTCTCCGTACGGGTTCTTGTTGACCAGTTCGGGAGCATCTGAGAGCGTGTTGTTAACCTCGAGTACCGTACCTGAGATTGGGGAGTAGACGTCAGCGACGGCTTTCACGGATTCGACGGTGCCGATGCTTTGCATATGGGCGACCTTAGCGCCTATTTTTGGCAGGTCGACGTATACGATTTCGTGCAACGAGTTCTGAGCATAATCGGTTACTCCGACTCTGCACTTGTCTCCCTCAAGCCGGACCCATTCGTGTTCTTTCGTGTAGTACACATCTTCCGGAACCTTGTACTCGCCTTTCATCGCAGGTCCCTTCTGGAAATCCATTGGAGGATACGATTCGGTATAAAGATTGCAAGAAGGATTACTTCGTAGCTCGCAAGCTACCGGCTTCGTCCTGCTGAAGCTGTGGCACAAATCATCGGATAGTAGCTCGTTCTCAGGCGTTAGCTCTGTATTTGCTTCATGAGTTTTGGGATTTCTGTCCAGCTTTCGACTCTGAACACTTGGCGTAGTTCGGGGACGGTCCTGTTCCAGGGTCTGCTGTAAAGTATTCCCCACATTTTCGGGTTGCGCGAGATAAGAGGCATCAGTTCCGGGGCGTCGTCGATGTATACGTCGTAGTTGAGAAAGATCTTGTCCTTCCATCCTGGGACACGCACGAAGCGCTGGTACGGGATGTTGTATTCTCTAAGCCAGTTTTTTGCCGCGTTTACGCTTTCCTTGCTACGTCCTGTCACAACATCGATTTGTCCTGAGCGGGCTATCTTGCGGACTTTTTCTGCCAGTCTAGGCTCGGTGGGCGGGATGCTTTCCCAGTCGTCCCATGCTTCGTCCAGGAGCTGGAAGAACTGTTCTCTGGTGATCCCGAGCTTGCGCCATGACGCCCAAGTATCTAGATCGGCAATCGTGAGGTTCGTGCCCAGAAACTCGTTGGCGTGCCTGCACCATGCTTCCATTGTCTCAGCTAGGACCCCGTCGAGATCGACCGCGATTTTCAACCGCTCATTGTGTGAGCCCGGCAACTGGACGATTTCATAGGGGGCGCGAGAGTCTTTAACCTTAGGCGAGTTACGGTCGCGCATGCCGCGAGATATACCCCTCCTAGAGGGTATCCGCTCTCTTCGGTCAGTCAGGAAATTCACGCTTGACCCAATCCTTGAAGACAAGTTGAGAATTATCCTCGAGTCCGCGTCCAAGGCTGCTTCTGGTAGCAATACTCAGCCGTGGGAGTTCGTCGTGGTTCGTGATGCGAAGATGAAAGCGCGGCTCAAGGAACCAATGCTGAGAACATGGCTCGAAAAGCTTGCCGGCGGTTCAGGAATGTCCCAGCGTATGCGCGATGTCTATGACGAGGCAACTGAGATGCTTCGGAACACTGAGACAGTGCCCGTGATAATCTACTGTTGCGTTGACCTCGATCGTGTTGGGAAGAGCGAGGAGGTCCGGTACGCGAGCATCTATCCAGCAGTCCAGAACCTGATGCTTGCAGCCCACGCGTTAGGTCTCGCAACCTGCCTGACTGTCCACGGGTCAACCCCTACTCGTGGAGAACCAGAGGTCAAGAAGCTACTAGGGATTCCTGAACACGTTAAGATCACATGCCTAGTCTATCTAGGCTACCCAGCAGCTAGACTTGGCCCTCCCAAGAGGAAGCCGATAGAAAAATTCACACATTACGACCACTGGTAAATCGCGCCTTTGTCGTGCGTTTTCCGCTTTCTAAGCCCAAATTGAACCCGTATCGGGAATCTGGGAACCGCCCCAACTATCCCCCATAAATCGTTCGGGAACCGGCCTAGATTACGCGTTATTTTGCTCTGCGATTAAAGCCAGGATTGTGCCCTGAATCGCAAGACTCGCCGATAATCCATACCAGACAGAAAAATTTCTCTAGAAAAAGGAGGAGGGGTCTTGCACAGAACATCTCGCGACGCAAGAGTGACGATGAGTCTTATTGTTCGCTGCCCATCGAGGTTTCGCGGTTCTGATCTTCCCGGCTGAAGCTGGAACCGAAGTCGGAGAATATTGAAATATTCTCAGTTGACGAGGAGCCGAACAGGGAACTATCAGATGGCACCTGCCAGGATGGCAGCGTTGCGTCTGGACTCGCCGCAGGACTCGCAGCCGGCGGTTTCGCGGTAGGCCTGGTTTTCTTTCCCTCTTTGACATACATTATTACAATCTTGTACGACTCGCGGCAGCTTTTGCATCGTCCAACCTGGACAACCCGTTTGAGCCTGAGAGTATGGGTCTTGCAGCTGGGACAGTCGATGAAATGGCTTCGGACGACCGGCTCTTCCGTATTGATAGTCTTCATCTATGCAACGCCTCCAACCCTAATGACTCACGACATAGCCATTCTGTAACTCGCCCAGAAGGCCCAAACGTGACCTATTCCCGATCGCAAGGACGAATCTTCCTAGATCCACTAATCCGAAAGGTTATGAAAACTCGAAAAAAAAGACTAGTCCAGGATTTCAGCATCAATGGTTTTGACACCCTTAAAAGTAACATAGACGTGAAATCTGAACATATCAAAGAGAAGGTTCGAAGTTGAGCCAGCCGAGCAACTCGTTTTACGACCGGGCCAAATCCCAGACCAATCTACAGGAGAAGATCATGCTCCTAATTCCGGGATTCCATGGATACAAGGAGAGAGAGATCCGGCGCGAGTCGGACAAGCTTCTCAGAAACCAAATCTACCAGAAACTGTCCGGTGCCGAAGCACAAGCCAAGGACACCTACAGATCACTCGTCAACCAAGGCATCAACGACACGTGGGACGACACAGATCATCTCATGGCACGGCTCGACAGGGTTGTCGAACGAATCAACCACTCAGAATACGGATACGCCGGCTTCTTCGACGTTACAAAAGTCAAGGAACCCGATTTGGATCGCATGATGGATTATGACATGCAACTCTTACAGATGACGGACAGCGTAACAACCGCCATCCAAGGCCTCAAAGATACCGTGGATAATGGACATGTTCAAGACGCCAGAGGAAAGATCTCCGACGCAATGAAAGCCGTCGACGCCCTCGAGACCGCGTACAACGGCCGCAAAGACGTAATCCTAGGAGTCCAGCAGTAAATGCCACAAGTCATAGAGTGGAGAGCAGCAGGCCCAGACGACATCGTCTGGCGATATCCAGTAGAAGAAATCACCAACGCGGCACAGTTAGTCGTTCACGAGTATGAGACGGCCGTCTTCCTCAAAGACGGCAAGGCATACGACGTCTTCCCTGCTGGTAGACATACTCTCACAACTCTGAAC
Organism: Crenarchaeota archaeon 13_1_40CM_3_52_17; assembly: GCA_001918745.1. Classification (GTDB taxonomy): domain Archaea; phylum Thermoproteota; class Bathyarchaeia; order 40CM-2-53-6; family 40CM-2-53-6; genus 40CM-2-53-6. Next base: position 26,618 of record MNGN01000015.1, read on the forward strand.
CTGCCGCTGATAACCTCCGCGTACCGAATATTCTTCGGCGGCAAAACACCGTTCACGGCCACAGTCATATACGTCTCTACCAAACAGTTCGCCGGCAAATGGGGCGCAAAAGCTCAGACTACCGAACTCGCCCCCTTAATGGTTCACGGGACAGCATGGTTCAGGATAACAGACGCTAACCTTTTCGTCAACGAGGTCGTCGGCGGACAAGGAGCCTATAACACCGGGCAAGTGGACGATTTCATCCGAGGATTCATCAACGAACGAGTCATCGATGAAATGTCAAAATACGATCTTCAAACCGCGTTCACCCAGCTAGACAAAGCATCGGTCACAGTGAAAGTCAACATCAACGACGCTCTGAAAAGACTCGGAACCGACCTCGTTGACTTCAAGTTCGAAGGCATCGACACCTCCGACCAGTTCCGCGACAGGCTCTTCTGGATCAAACAGAAGGCCGCAACATCGGACGTGTTGAGGATGGAGACCGCCAAGGACATTGGATCAAGCATCGGCTCGTCCCCCGGCGCAGGCTTCGGAGCAGGAATGGTCCTCATACCCCAAGTTATGAACGCGCAGATGCAGCCATCAGTACAACCGCAGGCGGCACTCGTTGCATGCCCCAAGTGCGGAAACGGTGTTCAACAAGGAGCCCGATTCTGCCCTAACTGCGGAGCCACCATGTTCGTGGCGCCTACCGCTCAAGCTACGACGCCTTGTCCAAATTGCGGGAAACCGGTCGCAGCGGGGACCAAATTCTGTCCCGAATGCGGGCAAAAAATGCAATAAGCCACTCAATTCTAGACTCGCGGTCGAGGCCCGTCTCTTTCTATCCACATCGTACTCCACGCCTAGACCGGTTGTTTCTTCCCATAGGAACATCCTCTCGACTTACGAGAAACCGTCGGGATGGCTGAGAAATGAGCTAAGCTAGCCGGAGAGAGTGTCGTCAGGCTCGGTTTCAGAAGAGCTCTTTACCGCTTTCCGCCATTCTCTCGCCTTGTCCCCAAGTCCGCGAAGTAGCCTGTCCTCTTCACGTGTAAGGAGTTCGCCTTTGCCTATCTTACTTCTTAGCGAGGATATTGTCATCTCGTCTACCTCTATCGGATATCCTGACTCTTCGATAGAATGCAAAAGCGACCTGGCTTGAATCTTTCCCGCTTCGGCATCCTGTGTCTTTGCTTTCCCTTCGCCACTGGTTACCTTGCTTGGTCCGGTTGAGATTGGTATGAAGGCGATAATGTCGGTGATGGCGCCTGTGCGTTCTGACTGGTTCCTGAGGGATGGTGTTACCTTCATCCCTATTGATACTCGATTAGGATCGTCCATGTTGATCAGGTGGACTATTCCTCCCTTGACGCCTTCAAACTTCACTAGGCACACCATTATCGGCGAGTCAGTGTCAGAACCTGATCTGTTCCTATTGACAGAAGTGAAGCTGTAGACATAACCCGGCATGTCGATCGGGAACTGGTCTTTCATCTCGATGAAACAGTCAGGGCAGTACATTCTGGCCGGAATGTACGTGTTCTTACACTTGGAACATTTCGAGACCAGGAAACGGCCATTGTCCCGGAGCTCGCGTCGGAATTCCTCGCCTGCAACCCCTGCGGTGTAGTGGTATTCCAGAGGTATGCTGTCGGTCCAGTGCCGAGCCTGGCTTGGTTGGGCGAGTTTCTCTAGGATCGGCATTTCTCACTCGTCTCCGATCGGTTTGAAGTAGCGGATATCTGTGATGGCGCCTTGTCGTTCGCTGGATGACTTCCATACTGCTCTGACTCTCATGCCTACTTTGATCTTTGACGGCTCAACTTCTCCCAGATTGTGGAGGATTCCCATTCCAGGAGTCGCGCCGTCAAGATCTACGACAGCAACGAGTATGGGTGTTTTCAGTCGTCTCGCATCAGTTCCGACGTGGGATATGGAATAGGTATTGATGGTACCAGTATCTTTGATGCGGACCCATTCGTCGGTGGGCCTGAAGCATCGTTCGCAGTACATTCGTGGTGGTACAAGGATTCGTTCGCAGTTCAGACATTTTCTAGCGATGATCCTTCCCTCTTTCAGTTCGGCCAGGAACCGGCTGATGGCGACTCCTGCGGCCCAGCTGTACTTGGGCTCAAATTTGTAGACGACATCGAGGTACTTTCCCTCCTTCACATCCTCGGGAGTAATTTCGTGGCCTGGATAGCTAGTGATCTTCTGGGACATTTTCAGCTCTCTTTAAGACCTCATTACCGCGACCGTGCCAACTTGCATCAGGTCACCCCAGGCCTGAGCGAGACCTGTTCGAGCGTCCTTCTTCACCTGTCGCTTGCCTGCTTCTCCTCGGAGCTGCCAGAATACTTCGCAGATCTTCATCATACCTGCAGCCGCGATTGGATTACCAACGCCCAATAGTCCTCCTGAGGGACAGACCGGCAAGTCACCGTCCCGCTGCGTAACGCCGTCAACGGCCATCTTGGGAGCCTCTCCCTTTCCAGCCAGTTGCAGTCCTTCCATGTGGTGGAGTTCCTTGTAGTCGAACGGATCGTATACTTCTGCGATATCGATCTCTTTCCGGGGCTTTTTGATCCCCGCCATCTTATAGGCCATCCAGGCAGCCCTCTCAACATACTCAGGATAGGCCAAGTCCCGATTCGTCCAGTGTGTCGTGTCAAGGGTCCAGCCTACACCGTCCAGCCAGACAGGCTGGTCAGTCAGTTTTTTCGCAACTTTCTCGGAAGCAAGGACGACCGCGGCAGCTCCATCGCTAGGAGGACTCACGTCCAACCGTTTCACAGGCCAACAAATCGGCTCGGAGTTCATGACGTCCTCAACAGTTATCTTGGCGCCCAGCTGAGCACAAGGATGATCTACAGCGTTTCCCTTGTTCTTGACCGCAACGCTCGCGATCTCCTCCTCCTTGATCCCATACTTGTGCATATACCGCCTCATCTCCAACGAGAAAATCCACAACAACGTCGTCCCGAGCGGCCTCTCCAAGATCTGATCGAAGATGCTCCAGAACGCATACTGAGGATGAGGGTGCAAAGGTGACATCTTCTCTTCGGCAACGCAAAGACAAGTATCATACATTCCTGAGGCAACGTTCCACCATCCGCCAATAGGCGTGAAAACCCCTGTTCCACCTCCAACGTAGACGCGCTGGTTGGGCTTTCCTATCCCACCCATCCCGTCCAAGAGGTATTCTCCCTTCATATGCACGCCGTCAAACGCGTCAGGAGCTGAGCCAGATACCACTGATTGAATGTCTTTCAGTTCAAGCCCGGCAGAGTCGAGAGCCATTCTTGTCGCTTCGAACGAGAGTTCTTTCGGACTTTCTAGCATTCGGCGACGGAATAGTGTCATCCCTGCTCCGACAATTGCTACACGATTTTTCACCGCTGGACTCCTCCTAGTTTCCTAGCACCGCCACAGCTCCGGTGGCTGTGGGTATTCCTCTCCAGCTCTGAACCAAGGCTTTCTTCACCGTTGGAATCTGTAAGCGTCCCGCTTGTCCTCGGAGTTGTAGAACCGCCTCAAGCACTCTGTGAAGACCAGTTGCCTCCAACAGATGTCCAACCCCAAGGGACCCGCCCGACGCGTTTACGGGCAAGCGTCCGTCTATATCGAAGGCACCTGACTCGAGCATCTTACCCGCTTTGCCTTTCGCGGCAAGTTTGAGGGCTTCGAGGCTTTGAAGCTCCTTGTAGGAATAAGTATCATCAATCTCAGCGAGGTCAAAGTAGGTTGCAGGATTTCGCACTCCCGCCATCTTGTATGCGCGAGCCGCTGACTGCTCCGCGTAGGCCGCCTTCGCCATATCTCGATCCTCTATCCACGGCGTATCAGAGCTCCAACCGATGCCGTTTATCCAGACTGTGTGGTTGCCGAGTTTCTTGGCCTTCTGGGCCGAGGCCAACACGAAGACGATACTTGCATCGATAGTCTTGCTCACTTCCAATTCGGTAAGGGGGGAAGCAGCAATTTTAGAGCTGAGGACTGCCCTCTTGTCCAAATTTGCTCCGTGCACGCCGCGAGGGTTCAGCAGGGCGTTTTTCTTGTTCTTGACGGCCACCTGTGCGCAGTAATCTCTTTTTGTTCCAGTCTCTTTCAAGTAGCGAGCCATTTCAAGCCCAGCCACAAACCTCGGGTCCGCGTTAACATGGTGATCGTAGATCGGGTCTAGGGCGAAGCTTGAGATTTCGTCCGGGTTCAGAACGTCTGAGCTCTTGCAGTGAGACTCCACAACCGCAACGTCTGCAATCCCGGACATGATATGCATGCAAGCTGTTGCAAGACCGACAATCCCGTCGGACGATATAGTGCACAATGGCTTGAGCACAGCCCCGAGCTGATCGGGCATGTACTCGTCAGTTATGCTGATTCCCTCCCAGAAGTCTTCGGTGCAGCAAACGAAGCTATGAACGTCCTTCCGAGGATCTATTCCAGCATCCTCATAGGCGCGGCTTGCGGCTTCAAACATTAGCTCCCGCGTTGAGAGGCCAGGCGTCATCGAGTCGAAGCCGGAATATCCGACGCCCACTATTCCAATTCGTAGAGGCAAGAATCTACCGGAAGCGACGGCGCGAGCGTGTTTACTATAAGACTTCCGCGAAACGAACTTTCACTGCGGTGGTGGGGATGAAGCCGATGATGACGCAGGAAGTGTTGGGGGCGGAGGCTGTGGAGACCTAGCTCTGGGCGTTCCGCAGGTGGTGCAGAAAAATTCTGCCGGACCAAGAGGTTTTCCACACGCTCCACAGAATGCCGAAGGAATTGTAATCGGAAGCGGGGCCGCAGCTGGTGGGGACGCCCTGCGAGCCTGTTCCCTCCTCAACGCCAAGATCACAACTGCGATGGCGACCGTAATCGGCGGCATGATTACGGAGAGAAGTTCCGCGATGCCGAAGACGGAGATCGAGATGTTGATTGGTCCTGACACACTGGTCCTGAAAACTGACTGCACCCCATAAGGCACCGATACGCGGAGACTATAGTTGCCTGGAGGTAATTGTGCGAGCGTTGCATTTCCCTCTGAATCTGTCTTGAGGGTCTCATTAGTCGAGTCCGGAAGGAAAGTGAGAACAGTTGCCCCGCTCACAGGAAGAGAGTAGAATCGACCGATTATTCGAACGGGAATAGAGAAGACATTTCCTTGAATCGTCTGACTTAGCACTGAGTCGGAGATGAGGGAATTCTTGGCCACATTCACTCCATGCCAGGAAACGTAAGTAACTGTGTAGGTCCCAGTTCCAGATGTGGGAATTCCTTGAGACGAGTAGCTGGTATAGTAGCGAATGTTGATGTTCCCGGGCTCCTGGAGAGAGATCCAGTCGGGAACAAACGTGCCTCCATTCAAATCGAGAAAGGTGAATGAGACGAGATTGGGAGACGTAGATGTTGGCCATAGAGCAGTGGCTGTGGCAGGTTGCCGAATGTTGCTCCCCGCAAGGAAGTCATTGTTATGCCCTTCAACCTCCTGGACACCATACGAGATCGGTAGACCTGTCTGACTCATGTAGCCAGTGCAACAGTAAGCGCTCGCAGACAGCATTTGTTGCCAAGCCCCTCCTTTGCGTATTTGTATATCCCTGAACTCCGCGGGTCCGATGATGTCTTTGTTATCGCTGGTTTGTGCCACCTCTGCGATCCCGGCTGGTGAATGTCCACCAGAGCTAGTTGCCCCGGCTCCCAGGTAGCTCGGATCTGTTGGAGGCGGCGAATTTCCAAGTAGGTTGCCGTCCATGTAGAATGACCAGATACCGTTTCCAGTGTGAATCATTGAGTAAGTGTGCCAAGACCCAACAGGGCCGGCAGACCCTTCAGGGCCGATTACGGGTAGACAACTACAATTTGGGGTGTAGAACGTTTCGAAGAACCAGGCGCAACAATAGGCTTGGCCGGTTGTGCTTAGCCCGTTAAGATATCCTACTTGGACAAAACCGCCCGTTGAGAGAAGAGTGCCAATCCAGTAAGAGTGAGCATCGTTCCGGACTTGATCGAAAACGGTTCGAATTGTGACATTGGTGCCGTCAGAGTTGTTGCTGTTGGCATCACCAATGGCGCCGATTTGGTACCAGTAATAGCCACTGGGAACGAACTCGGTTTCCAAAGGTCCCTGTCTGACCAGCTGAGGGACGAGAGTGGAAGCGGAGACGACAGCGGAGTGGTCGTGTTTGAGGAGAGCATTTGATTGAAGGCTCAGAACAATCCCAAGAACGACTATCAGAGCCCACAGATTTCTTGTCTTCAGAGTCTATCCTCCGTTAGCCGTTGAATCAAGGGATTGTTCAGATTTTAGGAGTATGGAACTTTCTGTCGCTCTCAATCGTTGGTCGGCTCTTGGCTAAGGTATAAACCGGAGCTTCCAAAAAAGGAATCTCCTAGAGGCTAATCGCGTGGGTTTCTTCGGAAACGAGCAAAAAGAACTCATCCAGATGATGTATGGGTCCGGCTCCGAGGACCATCTTCTCCTCCTAGACTCCCTCGGGAAGTTTATCGAGAAAGAGATCGAGCCCACTGCGCGAGAGATCGACGTGAACGCCCAATTTCCACGCGACAACATTAGCAAAATGTTCGAGCAGGGCTTCACAAGCATGGGCTTTCCCAAGGAATATGGAGGACTTGAACTTCCATGGCCGGTCTACGTTGCCGCTATGGAGATGGTTGGCAAGGCTTGCGCCAGCACTGCCCTCTCCCTGGCGATTCATGGAACATGTTGCGAAGGAGTGCGTCAGTTCAGTAATCCAGAGCAGAAGAAGCAGTTTCTTCCTGGAATGATTAGCGGAAAATTATTTGCCGCGTTTTCCCTAACCGAGCCCGGTGCGGGTTCGGACGCTCGAAATATGCAAACGCAGGCCCGGTTGGAGGGCAATGAATGGGTAGTTAATGGAACGAAAATGTTCACTACAAATGGCGGCTACTGCGACCTGTATTTTCTCTTCGCCAAGACAGCCGAAGGTCCTTCCGCATTTCTGGTCGACTCGAAGAGAGCGAAGTCGAGCAAGGACATTGAGAAGCTCGGTGTGAGAGGGTCAGTGACTTCGGAGGTGGTGTTCGAGAACGCAAAGGTTCCGAGAGAAAACTTGGTGGGAACAGAGGGAGAAGGCTTCGAATATGCGAAGAGGATGCTCTGGGGCGGACGAGTGACGATTGGGGCCTTGACGACCGGAATTGCTCAAGCGGCCTTCCAGAAAGCTGTGAAATACAGCAAGGAGAGGACCGCTTTCGGAAAGACGCTGTCCGAGTTCGAAATGACCCAGGCAAAACTCGCTGACATGCTTACGATGATTAACGCGTCGCGAATGATGGTTTACCGCGCAGCGCACCTCAAGAGTCAGGGAAAACCGTTCGAGTCAGAAGCCGCGCAAGGCAAACTGTTGGCCACGGAGAGTGCGTTGAAGGTTTGCGATGAGGCAATTCAGATTTATGGAGGTTATGGATATGCTGACGAGTTTGATGTTCACCGCCACTGGCGGGACGCGAGACTGATGACAGTGGGCGAGGGGACCTCGGAGATCATGAGGCTAATCATCTCAAAGAACATCCTCCACCCCTCGTAGGGTCACAGCCTCTTCTCGTAGAGGCTCGCTTTCCAGCCAGGTGTCTCAGTATCTCTAACGTGGATGAATCCGACTTTCTGGTAGTATTCGCGGATAGTCTTGTTGCTAGCAAGACAGTCAAGCCGCAAGTATCTCTTTCCTTCGGCTCGGGCTTTGGCCTCAGCCCATTGTATCATTCGAAGTCCGAGATGTTGACCGCTGTAAGAGCGTTTGATGGCAAGCTTGTGAACGTACCCGGCATCCGATGGGAGATCGCCCCAGAACTTCTTGTCGTTCCATTGGAGGGTGATCGTACCCACGGTCGCCTCTATCGCCTTCACGACGTATATCTCGCCGCGCTCAATATTGTCCTTGATGGTCTGTCGGAAAGCCGGGTTGGACCGCCACTGACTTTCAAGCCCCTTTGAAGATAACCATCGAGAGGCTTCCTCCAGAATTTCAAGAACCGTATCAAGATCGCCTTGTTGTGCTCGGACTATTCTGACATCCGATCCCACATTGACCAAATAACTGGCCCAATCTTCAACACTTGACCTCGTAAGATTTGGACGTTACCAGCCCTTTTTCGACCGGCAGGAGAAGCGTGCTCCCGAGACCTCCGTGTAGGGAGACCGGACTTGTGTTACCTGATTCCCATTGTGGGGGTTAGACTCTGGCTATCATAGGCCTTGCCAACGGCCCTAGCGACCCAACCATGAAAGTCAAGCACAAAGCCAAAGGGAAGACAAGATCGAAACCTAGGACCAGAGCCAAATCCAAGACGAGTCGAACAACCCGGGCAAGGACGGCCACGATGCGGACCGCGACTACAACACCAAACCTGAGCCCCGATTTCAAGACCTGTGAAGAGGTAGAAGTCGGAGATATCGGCGGCTTCGGAATCACCAGCGAAGAACGAATGGAACGAGAGACCCGATGCTCTCAGCGCGCAACACAATTCTGTACGAGCTGCGCCAGGAACCTATGCGATACTCATTACGACCTCCTCCACAAAGACCACGACAATATCGTTCGCCACGATTCAGCGCCGAGCCCAGTTCAAACGTAGACTTATGGTGGGACACCCGTCCCATCCTCTCCTTTTTTTTCGGGACAATTTGGATCTTCATGTTTCAAGCTAAATCATCGAAATAAAGCGTGAATTATGCCCTAGTCTCCCTCATGAAGGCCGTACTCACTTGGATGGCTGTGTTTCCACGGTTGTCTCCCGCGTCCTCTTGATACAGTCGAAATAGGGCTTCGATTGGGAAAAAGGGATTCGTTTCAGCCGAATTGCGAGTAAAGATCCTGAGCCTGCCGATTGTCTTAGACGTCCTTTCGGGAACGGAAGCTTATTACTCGGTACGTCCAACCAGCCTTCAGCTATTACCTATATTTCCCGAAAAAGAGGTGGAAAACAGCCTATGAGAACACTTATCGTTGGAGCGGGACGGATTGGAATGCACCTTATTGGGTACTTATCTTCGAGCGATGAGAACCAGCTTACGGTTATCGAGAAGAAGGGAGAACGATGCAAGGATGTCGCGGACAAGTACGACGCTATCATTCTAAACGAAGACGGGTCGAAGCTAGATATTCTGAAGAAAGCTGACGCTTCTCAGGCTGACCTGTTGCTCGTCGCTACTGATGATGACCGAGTGAACCTTGTCACCACGAAAGCTGCGAAGAAGGAGTTCGGCATTCCCCGGGTTATTGCTGTTGCAAACAGTCCCAAGAACAAGGAGCGTCTTATGCAGGCAGGCGCGGACGTAGTAATCTGCCCTGTTGACCTTGCCCTTCGCGACTTTGAGAACGTCCTCTCGAAAGATCATTCTATTACGCTCATGTATCGGTCTGCCGAGAATCTGCGGGTGGCAGAAGCAATCATCCCATTGAACGCGTCGCTCATAGGCAAGAAAATCCACGAGATACAATTGCCCGAGAAATGTAGGGTTGGGCTCGTTTGCCGTGACAACGGCTTCGTTTTCCCCGAGCCTGAGCTTGAATTGAAATCAGGGGACAAGGTCTTGCTCTTTGGCGACGCGCCATCGGTAGCCCAAACCGTGGAACTCTTAAGATCAAGTGAATCGGCCTAGCTCGATCATAACGAAGGTCTTGCCAGGTTACTATGGCTATTCCAACCATCTACGATCTCCTGACGAGTAGCTTCGCCATTAGCCTCCTCCGGGTCGTCGTGACCCTTCTCATCACCTTCTTGGTCGTCCGTTTCTACCGGATTATCATTCAGAGAGCGGCAGGGTCGGTTCCTTCCGGGCTAGTAGCCAGCCTTCAGCAGATCGGGTCTTGGGCCATCTGGATCCTC
>MNGN01000053.1 GCA_001918745.1 Crenarchaeota archaeon 13_1_40CM_3_52_17
AGCGGCCAGCTTACGTCGTAGCATCTCATCTTGTCTAATAGAAGTAATGTTGAGGTCAACAGATAAGACGAAAAACTTCCTCTCGTAAGTCATTAGTACGCCTCTTTCCGCATGACCCCTCGAAATTGGAGTCCGTAACTCAACAGCTTCACACTCCTAGGGCCGTCCGACTCAACCGCATTGCTGACGAAACGCCCTCAATTCGATCTTTCTGGTTCAGCGACTCTACTCTACACAACGCCAAGCCTGGCCAGTTTGCTATGGTTTGGGTCCCCGGGATTGATGAGGTTCCCATGAGCGTGTTAGCAATTCACGGGAGATCGGAGGCGGGTGTTGTGATCAAGAAGGGGGGGCCTGTTAGCACCGCGCTTTGGGAAAAGAAAGTTGGAGACAAATTCTGGGTCCGAGGCCCGTATGGTCATCCATTCAGCGTAGGACACCATCACAAGTTGCTCGTTGTTGGAGGAGGAACCGGGCTTGTTCCCCTGATCTCTTTCCTAGTCCATCTTAGGGGTCGAGATGTGACTTTGATCACAGGGGCGAGAACGTCTAGTGAGCTATTGTTCAAGGAATGGTTGCTCAACGAAAGCAAGGACCACCACTTCAGGCTCTTGTTCGCGACTGACGATGGCACATACGGAGAAAAGAACCAGGTCCCCAAGGTCGTCGAACACGTATTGAAGGAAGGCAACTTCGACGCCATCTACACTTGCGGACCAGAACCCATGATGAAAATGGTTTACGACCTGGCTATGCAAAAGAGATGCCACATCCAGGTCAGTCTCGAACGAGTGTTCAAGTGCGGAATCGGAATATGCGCTGCCTGCGTAATCGGTCCATACCTAGTATGCCACGACGGACCGGTATTCTCAGATAGAGAGCTCAGTGGTATGCCTGAGTTCGGAAAAACCCGACGGGACCTCTCCGGCAAGAGGGTTCCTCTAGGGGCAGGTCACTGAGTACCTCCCTGAACATGCCCAAACATCAATGTCTAGAGCTCGTCCATCCGAGCTACTTTTTGTAGATGCGTCGGGGAAATGCCACAAGTAGTTTCGGTCATCTCTCTTCACTTTGCCCTCTGCTCGCCATTCCAGGTTGGAAATTGCGAGTTTGGACTCAGTCTGAAATCTCCGTTCTCAGGAAATTCTGGCGCTCGATGACTGATCGAGAACTGTCCACCTTCCTTGATAGAACTCTAGAGGCAGTTCGCTCTCGTCGTCAAGATTTACTCGGCCCTCGCTGGACTTCTCCATCGAAACGTTGGGAAGGCAAACCGGGTATTGTCTTCGAGAAGGACTTAATCCGAGAGTATCTTAACGGCTCGAGTCAATCTCTGATCGCAAAGAAGTTTCATATCGAATGGGGCAAGCTTAGGCAAGTACTCGTTTCTCACGGGATCTCAATTCGCGGAAATCGCAGCAAATGTTCATGGATCTCCACGGAAGGTCTCCTAAGGTCAGGTTTGGACTCAGCCGCTCCAAACTCTACATCATTTTCGCTATGTTTGGTGACGGTCTTCGGCCCACGAGCCAGACGAAACAAAGAACTCACATAATTGGAATCGCTGCTGGAAAGGACCGAGACTTCGCGGAGAACTGGATCTCCGAATTCGAACAAGAATACTCGGTCCGACCAACTCTCAGGACAGTCGGAGTCAACAATATCCAAGCCTCGATTTCGTCTCTCGACATCTGGAATGATATACACCGCTACGCCACTTTCGGAACCCGATCGTGGGGTCTGCGGAAAGAAGCTCTCAGGCGCTTGATATCGGATAAAGTGTCTCGGACCGATGTGGGATATGGCCTTAGGGGCTTCTTCGACGCAGATGGCTCCGTAAAATACCAGGCCAAAAGATCTTCAAGACAAGTCACCGCTACCTCGGTTAACTGGGAAGGTCTGCAGCAGATCTCCACTCTGCTTGGCAAGATCGGAATCCGACACAGCGTCTACGAAGATAGCATCGCCATATTCGGTCGGAGAAACCTCTTGGAATATCAAAAGACGATTGGGTTCGGAATCGCTAGAAAGAACGAAGCATTAAATAACATGATCTCGACTTTTCGAGTGCAATAAGAGAGGGAGGGTTGTAATTACGCCAACACACGGCTCGTTGACCAATCGGAGTCGACACAAAGTCCCTTCGGGTCTGAGCGGGCAAAGTCAGGCAGCAGACTCCTAAGATTCAGGCGATGGACAAGCCAGGCCTCTCGCCGAGAGAGAGGGTTAGGCGCAATTCTGAGAAGAGGTTTGTTCTCGGCCGAAAACCAGGTCAGAACTACATGCGAACCTAAGGGCTTACAAGTCGGGTCAATCTTTAGAGTTGACGAAAGGACTCTAGGCTTCTTTAGGTGTTTAGCTTATTAGCGGCGGCCGGGTGTTTTTAGTCGACACCTGATGGAAAAAGTCCATGAAATGCGTTCGGGACTGATGCTACGAGTTATCCTATCAATCTTGATACTGGCTGGTTTTCTTGTAGGTTCCCTGATTTACGTGGGCTTCTATACAGAGAGCTTCAGCACTCTTCAAAAAATTATCTCGATTCTAGTAGCAATGATAATTGCCTTTACGATTCTAGCAGTTGTCTGGGTTACGTGGGCGGGGCGGAGGGGTATAATGGACTGGTGGAGAGACTAGCCCAATAGTTGAACTGACAAGCACTTATCTGGAACTATCGCGTTCACGGCTCCGGCTAACGCTTCGGAGCCCATGCATTGTCTCTCGCAATTGATGCTTTGCTTGTTGTTCAATCTACTCTGGTGTTTCTTCTTGCAGGATATGAGTATCTTACCCTGATGCACTTTCCAGCCTTACCAGTAGATGCAACGCACACTTCAAATCGTTCTCTAGTGTCGATTATTCTTCCTGTTCGAGATCAAGCAAGAACGGTTGATGAGTGTGTTGCATCACTGGTTGGATTGGATTATCCCGAGAAAGAAATTATTGTGGTCGATGGCAATTCTACAGATGGGACCCTGGACATTCTTCGGAGTTTCGATGGCAAGATCAGTCTGGTCGAGGAAGAACCTCTTCCTCACGGCTGGGTAGGAAAGAATTGGGCCTGCCACATGGGCTACCAACAAGCCCGGGGTGATCTTCTTCTGTTCACCGACGGCGACTCTACTCACTCACGCGATAGTCTAGCTAGGACAGTGAACTATCTGGAAGTTACAAAAGCTGATCTGGTAACTCTTGCTCCTGCGGCGATTCTTCGATCTTTCTGGGAGAAACTTCTCCAGCCACCCATATTCTGGCTGATCATGATGTTCGTCGGGGGCAAGTGGGTCAACGACGATTCCAAGCCACGTTGGGCTCTTGGAAATGGCCAGTACATGCTGTTTCGACGCGAGGCTTACGACAGAGTCGGTGGACACTCCGCGGTCAGGGATAGAATATCGGAGGATTACTCCTTGGGTAGGCTGATAAAAGCGAAAGGTCTTAGACTCAGAATGGTTGCGGCCTCTGACTCGCTTGGGGTTCGAATGTATTCCAGTCTCCCCGAGATCTGGCGTGGATGGAGGAAGAATTTCTATTCAGTCTCAGGAAATCATCCACTCTTTCGGGCCACATACCGATTGGCACTACTCTTCACCTTTCTCGTCTTGCCCTTTGTCGTGCTCGTATACGGCGTATACCTTGCGCCAGCAACACCCTTGAACGTCTATCTCCTCACGGGCGCTTTCATGGCCTTCTTCCTATGGCTCGGAATAATCATTCTTGACCGATCGATAAGGATCAGTCCTCTCTATGCCCTACTGCTCCCGTTCGCCATCCTATTCTACATTGGAATAGGCATCGACTCGACCATCAGAGGAGCGCTAGGAATGGGATTTTCATGGAAGGGTCGAATATATGGAAAACCCATAACTGGCCAGCTTGAAGTCACGGTTCCTTGAGAAAAACGAGCGGAAAGTTCGTAACTTGAGCCAAACGACCGAAATCGTCTCCACAGAAATAATCGAGCGCCTTGTCAGTCTTGACCATCCTTCTCGTGAGGATATCAATCGGATAAAGATCGAAGTTTGCCGGTTGCACCGTTCACCAACCGTTCCTCCTAACTCCGATCTTCTCCGGCGCGTTCCTAACTACGAGCTGGCCAGGCTCAAGCCGCTACTAACCGGAAAACAGGTCCGTAGCGCAAGTGGAGTAACCACTGTTGCTGTGATGCCTAAGCCGTACGGTTGTCCCCACGGAAAATGCACCTACTGCCCAGGCGGGCCGGAAGTCGGGGTCCCGAGAGCATACACAGGACAGGAGCCGGCAGTAATGCGAGCCCTGGAGAATGAATACGACCCCTACCTCCAGGTTCAATCCAGAATCGCTCAGTTACGCGCGATGGGGCACCCAGTTGACAAAGTCGAGTTGATCCTCGTCGGCGGGACCTTTCCCTTTCTGCCCCGAATATACCAGGAGGATTTCGTCAAACGATGCCTAGACGCTTTGAATGGTATTGACTCACCTTCTTTGGAAGAAGCGAAGAATCTTGCTGAGTCAGCGAAGGTTAGGAACGTCGGGATAACTATCGAGACCCGGCCTGACTGGTCGCGGGTTGGACATGTTGATCACATGCTCTCCATGGGTGTTACACGGGTTGAGATCGGAGTCCAGACACTCTACGATGATGTATACGAGAAAATACATCGAGATCATTCTGTTGCTGATGTTGTTGAGACAACGCAGATTTTGAAGGATTCAGGAATCAAGGTCGGGTATCACATGATGCTTGGTCTCCCTGGTTGCGACGCCAAACGGGATCTAGAGGCGTTCCGCAGAATTTTTGCAGACTCGGATTTCAAACCTGACATGCTGAAGATCTATCCATGCCTGGTTACCCCTGGAACACAGCTCCACGGGGAATGGATGAGAGGAGAGTACAAGCCCTATTCCACAGAAGAATCAGCACGTCTCATCGTCGAGCTCAAACAGTACGTTCCACGCTGGGTCAGGATCATGCGGATACAGAGAGAGATACCCGTCGATGGGATATCTGACGGTGTTAAGCATGGAAATCTCCGTCAGCTCGTTCAGAAAGAGCTCAAGCGCCGAGGGATGAAGTGTCAGTGCATCAGATGTCGAGAGGCCGGGATCTCCTACATTAGGAACGGCGAAACCCCAGACATGGAACAAATCCAGCTCAAGCGAATCGACTACGAAGGATCCGGGGGAACTGACGTCTTCGTATCATTCGAGGATCCCGAGCATGACATCCTCGTTGGGTACGTCCGACTTCGTATTCCTACCGGGAATGCTCACAGACCAGAAGTCGCAAGACACAACGCTGCAATCATCCGGGAACTCCACGTATTCGGGCAGACAGTTCCGGTAGGAGACAGGCTGGCGGGCGCGTTCCAGCACAATGGCTACGGATCGAAGCTCCTTGGCGAAGCAGAAAGGATCTCTCGCGAAGAATACGATCGCAAGAAAATGGTCGTGATTAGTGCTCTTGGTACCAAGCGGTATTACTCACGCTTCGGCTATACCCATGACGGACCTTACGTGTCCAAGAACATAGCGTAAGAATCCTTAACCGGATACGTAGCTCACAGATTCCTAAAGACGTGTTGCACGAATGGCTGTCCAAGAACTAGAAGGGTACCATGGGCAAGTCCTTCAACAGCTGAAGAAATCCAAGGCCAAGATCGGTAGCATCCTCCGTCTCACCTCGAAATCGAACGAAGTATTCGAAGGGACCCTTATTCCCCGATCGGACTATTCCGATCATACTCACATCGTCTTGAAGATGAAAAACGGCTACAACATAGGCATCTCCCTCGACAGAACTCAAAAGCTGGAAGTTATAGGGGAGGGCGAGAAACCCCATTTCACCAAACCTTCCCCACCGGCAAACCATGCCGGCTTACCTAAGGTTGCCATCGTGAGCACAGGTGGTACCATCGCGAGTAGAGTCGACTATCGCACCGGCGCCGTGCAACCCGCACTTACAGCCGCCGACCTCGCAAGCGTCGTCCCTGAACTCTCATCAATAGCCGAAATCGACACTCACATTCTCTTCAGCGAATACAGCGAGAACATAGGTCCGACCCATTGGAAGATCATGGCCGACGAAGTCGCCAAAAGAATAGCCAATGGTGCAGAGGGGGTCGTGATAAGTCATGGAACGGACAGCTTGCACTATACCGGAGCGGCTTTGAGTTTCGCGGTCGCAAACCTTCCCGTTCCGGTCCTACTTGTCGGCGCTCAGCGATCTTCCGATCGCCCTAGCTCGGACGCGGCCCCGAATCTCACGGGAGCAGTTGCCCTCGCCGCATTAGCCGACATGGCGGCCGTTGGTATTGCCATGCACCAAGATCTCTCCGACCACATCGTCGTCGCTCATCGCGGCACCAGGGTGCGAAAGTGCCACACGAGTCGTCGAGATGCGTTCAAGTCTATCAACTCCGAGCCCTTGGCTAGTTACGATCTGAAGACTGGCCAGATCGAAATGACGAATGGGGTTCCGAAGAGAGACAAATCCAGGAAACTGGTCGTAAAATCTCGTTTCGACCAACATGCGTATTTGATCAAATTCTACCCCGGGTTCGACTCTGGTATGATTGACTCGGCCATGTCCAGAGGAGTCCGAGGAATCGTCCTTGAAGGAACGGGTTTAGGTCATGTTTCCAGGGCCCTCATCGATTCTTTGAAGAAGGCCTTGAAGCGAGAGGTCCCAGTCTTCATGACCTCCCAGACGATATGGGGACGAGTCGACATGAACGTCTACAATACTGGACGCGACCTGCTCAACCTAGGAGTCATCCCTCTCGAAGACATGATCTCTGAAACAGCCATTGTGAAGCTCATGTGGGTCTTGGCCCAGACTAGGTCAGCCAGTAAGATTCGAGAAATGATGCTTCGGCCCAACGCAGGCGACATCACTCCGAGGACGTTGGTGGAGGCTTCCTAGTCGTCGATAGATCATCGATCTGTCGGCCTAAAGGTCGGGGTTGAGATACATCGACAGCTTGATACTAGGCACAAGCTCTTCTGCGATTGTCCGACAGTTCTGTCCGCCAAGCCTCCAACCGTCACATTCGAACGGCGGCTTAGGCCCACGCAAAGCGAGCTAGGTCAAATTGATCCCGCCGCACTCTTCGAGTTCCACAAGGGTAAGACAGTCACCTACGAGGCAGACCCGGAAACCACTTGCCTCGTGGAGCTGGATGAGGAGCCTCCCCATCCGTTGAACCCGGAAGCATTGGATGTCGCCCTTACAATGAGCATGCTTCTTCATGCGAAGCCCATGGACGAGATTCACGTTATGCGAAAGGTAGTCATTGACGGGTCTAACACAACAGGATTCCAGCGAACCGCGGTCATAGCACTCAACGGGTCCATAGCAGTGGATGGAGTGGAAGTCCCGCTAGAACAAGTAACGCTCGAGGAGGATGCGGGGCGAAAGACTGGCGACACAAAGACCTCGGTAATTTTCCGACTAGATCGGCTCGGAGTCCCATTGATAGAAGTCTCAACTGGACCCATAATCCACGATCCAGAACAAGCGGGAAAAGTTGCGTTCGCCATCGGTCGTATTCTCCGAGCAACCAAGAAAGTGAAGCGAGGTCTGGGAAGCATACGGCAGGACCTCAACATATCGATCAATGACGGTGCCCTCATCGAAGTGAAGGGGGTCCAGGAGCTCGAACTCGTTTCCAAAGTTGTAAGCTATGAGGTTCAGAGACAGCTCGGATTGCTTGAGATCAGAGACGAACTCCGACAGAGGAGCGTCAAGGCTTCAGATATCAAAGAGGAATTCATTGATGTCACCAGCATTCTCTCAGGCTCACAATCGAAGATCGTCCAATCCGCCCTCAATCAAGGAGGAGTAGCCCTAGCAGTCAAACTGCCCCGTTTCAATGGATTGCTGAAGCGCGAACTCATCCCCAATCTCCGGCTTGGAACAGAGATGGCTAAGCGGGCCATCTTCTGGGGTAGGGTCGGAGGAATTTTTCATTCAGATGAGCTTCCCGCCTATGGAATTGATTCAAGTCATGTTGAGAGAGTCGCGAGGAGCCTTGGATGCGGAGAACTTGACGGGTTCGTTATCGTTGCAGATAGTCTTGACAATGCGAAAGACGGCTTGAGAGCAGTTGTAGAACGTGCTCGGGAGGCAGTTGAACGAGTTCCGGAAGAAACACGGGCTGCAAACCCCGATGGGACCACCGTCTACTTGCGGCCAAGGCCTGGAGCAGCTAGAATGTATCCAGAAACCGATGTCCCACCGGTTCGGATCGGCCAGGACCGACTTGAACGGCTCTGGGAGAGCCTTCCCCGAATGCCAGAAGAGCTCGCTAAAGAACTTGAGACGAAGCACAGTCTCAGTTCTAAGCAAGCCACTCAACTCGTGGATTCTGATTATCTTCCTGCTTTCGAAGAAATTGTCGCTCGGGCAAAAGGTGTCGCTGCTAGCTTTGTCGCCACGGTGCTTACCGAATCTCTGAGAAGCCTCCAAAGGGAACAGGTGCCCGTGGAGAACATTCGGGAAGACCAGCTCAAACAAGCGTTCGACTTGGTTTCGAAGGGTGCAACGGCAAAAGAGTCAGTTCTTGACGTTCTCAAATGGCTCGCATTCCATCCCGACGGATCCGCCGAAGAAGCCATCGAAATGCTGAACCTCCGAATGCTAACCAAGTCGGACCTAGAGAGCATCATCAGCAAAATTGTCGAATCTAATCAGACAATGGTTCAAGAAAACGGATCCAAAGCGCTCGGCCGAATGATGAACCTGGTAATGGGCGAGGTGAGAGGACGAGCTGACTCTCGACAAGTCACCGAGCTGCTTAGGAATCGATTGGAGCAAGTCAAAGCGTGACAAGCACAAAGGACGAGTTGAAGGTCGAAGATTTCGCCCTTGACGATCTCGATAAGAAGATCCTTCATTGGTACCTAATCGACGCTCGCCTCTCCTACAGGGAGCTAGCACACAAGCTAGGCGTCTCCACAACCACCGTTCAATCTAGAACCGCGAAACTGGAGAAGGTGGGAATCATACGCGGTTACTCTGCCATGTTCGACCATGACAAGATCGGCTTCCAGCTCACCGCTATAACAGAGGTAAGCGTCGCCAAAGGTAAGCTCCTTGAGCTTGAGAAAGAGGTTGCTAAGATGCCTCAGGTGCTCGCCGTATACGACGTTACCGGGCTCACCGATGCGATGGTCATAGCCAAGTTCAAGAGCCGAGACGACCTGAGCAAATTCACCAAAGCTCTTCTAGCCATGCCCTTCGTGGAACGAACAAATACCCACATCGTCCTTACGACCGTCAAGGAAGATTTTCGTTTGCTCTAACCAGGCCTTAGACGCGTGGCACTCTTCAACGATTGAACCGTTTTTTTCAATTGAGTCTCCGTCTCATTCGGATCATCCAGGTGGTTGCCAACGATTCTGGCCAAAGCGCTTCCCACGATTGCCCCGTCGGCTCCGGATTGTATGACCGCGGAAACGTGTTCGGGATGGGAGATGCCAAATCCGGCGGAGACAGGAATCTTGCCCTTAGCCAGGGACTTCACAGTCTTGACCGCTTCGAGTGCTTGTGGGCTGAGCGTGTCCCGAGGACCAGTAACGCCGTAGAGTGAGACAAGGTAGAGGAAGCCCTTCGATTTGTCGAGAACGGTTCGCAGTCGCGTCCGCGATGTGTTCGGTGCTGCTAGGTAGATAATGTCGATGTTGTGTTTCAGGGCTAGGTTTCTGATGTCGTCGCTCTCTTCTACCGGCAGGTCCGGAACTACGATCCCATCAACACCGCTCTCACGAGCTTTCTTCAGGAAATTGTCCAAGCCCATCGCAAGAATCGGGTTGTAGTAGCTCAAAATGACAAACGGGACTGAAAACTGGGATGAAAGTTCTCGAATCATTCCGAGGATTCCAAGAGGGGTAGCCCCATTGGACAAGGACCGCATGCTAGAGGCCTGGATCACTGGTCCATCTGCGATTGGATCTGAAAATGGAATCCCGATCTCAACAATGTCCGCTCCACCTTCTATCAGGGCGGTAGAATTAGCCAAGAATGCTTTCGGGTCTGGGTCCCCACCTGTCAGATAGGCAACCAATGCTCCCTCTCCTTTTTTCTGGAGCTCTCGGAACTTTGCCCCAATTCTGTCGTCATTGTGCGAGGTGTTTGGCAATTATCTCCACGTCCTTGTCGCCTCTACCAGAAAGGTTGACGATGATCGAATCCTTTCTTCCGAGATTCTTCGCTAACTTCATCGCGAAACTGGCGGCGTGGGCCGATTCCAAGGCAGGCATGATCCCCTCCAGCTCTGAGAGGGTTTTGAACGCCTCCAGGGCCTCCTGATCCGACACTGTAACATATTTGGCCCGCCCCGCAGTCATCAGGAAAGCATGTTCCGGCCCCACTCCAGGATAGTCGAGCCCGGCGGAAATGCTCCGGGTCGTCTGCACTTGCCCGACATCGTCCTGCAGAACATAGGTCATCATGCCATGCAGGACTCCCTCGCGTCCAACAACCAACGGCGCGGCATTTTGGCCTGGCGACAAACTTTCCCCGCCTGCCTCGACCCCGTAAAGGTCAACCTCAAGATCGTGCAAAAACGAATGGAAGATTCCAATCGAGTTGCTTCCCCCTCCTACACACGCAACAACTTTTTTCGGAAGTTTTCCTTCCTCTCGTAGAATCTGCGTCCGGGCCTCTTTCCCGATCACGCTCTGAAAGTCCCGGACCATCGTCGGGTAGGGATGAGGACCGACAACTGAGCCAAGAAGATAGTAAGTATCCTGAACGTTCGTAACCCAGTCCCTCAACGCTTCACTGATCGCGTCCTTCAAGGTCTTGGACCCGGACTCGACGGGATGCACTTTGGCACCCAGCATTCTCATCCGGTAGACGTTCAACCTCTGCCGATCCATGTCCTCACTCCCCATGTAGACCTCCGCATGCAATCCCAGAGCCGCGCATGCCATTGCGGTAGCAACCCCGTGTTGTCCCGCTCCTGTCTCTGCGATGATCCGCCGCTTTCCCATCTTCTTGGCAAGGAGAGCTTGGCCGAGGGTGTTGTTGATCTTGTGCGCGCCGCCATGCAAGAGATCCTCTCTCTTCAGGTAGATTCTAGCTCCTCCGACATGACGAGTCAGATTGAGAGCAAGGTACAGTGGCGTAGGTCTGCCAGCGAAACCATCGAGCCAACTGGCCAACTCCTTCTTGAACGAGGGATCGTGCGAGAACCGATTGTAAGCCTCCTCAAGCGCTCTCAATGGTTCCATTAGGGTCTCAGGGACATACTGCCCACCGTATTTTCCGAACTTGCCCGGTCTCGGACGTGGCTTCGGCTCGGCGTGTTTCTTCAAGCGTTGACCAGCTCTCTCACTTTGCCTTGGATATCACGGGATTTCATTATCGACGTGCCCACAAGAAAGGCCCCCGCGCCGGCGGACCTGAGTCGTCTAATATCATCGGGAGATTCTATGCCGCTTTCAGAAACGATCGGTCTATCGATATCGCTGTTCTCTGCGAGGATCTTTGCCGTAGTCGACAGGTCAAGCTGGAAGGTTGACAGATTCCGATTATTGATACCGTAGAGGTCCGGTCTGAATCTTCGAAGACTCTCAAACTCGCCGGCACTGTTTGCCTCTATTAATACCTCCATTCCAAGCCGATTGGCTTCAAGGAGCATACTATCGAGTCCAGTGTTGGACAATTTTCTACTGAACACTTCAGAAATCAACACCACTGCACTGGCTCCCGCCCTCGCTCCAGCCTGGAGTTGCTTGGGTGAAACTATGATATCCTTCATAATAGTAGGCGCTGCAGTCTCCAGGCTGATCGTAGCTAAGGTTTGGAGATCGCCGTCAAAATTCTCAGGGTCGGTTAGGACCGAGATTCCACATGATCCTCCGTTCAGCATCGCCTTCGCGATCTGAAGAGGGTTTCCAGATTCTCTGATCTTTCCGGCGGATGGGGAAGCGAATTTTATCTCCGTGATGACTGGGGTTCTTCTGCTTTCTTGGATCGCTTTGACCAAACTTCTCCGAGAAGCGTTTGTGGTTCCACGGTTGTCGTAGTAGCCTTGCTTGACTCTCGCTTTGGCCTTTGAAGTGAGTTCGGGCAGATGATCTACCAAGAGCGTCAAGCCATGTTCTTCAACCGTTGAGTGTCTCCGCCCGAAAACTCAACGAGTTGATGCAATGTTCGGAGTGGCTTTCCATCGCTTACAACTTTGAAAGCGATCTCGACTCCCTCTCTGAAGTTCTCGGCTCTTTCACAAAGGACCAGTCCTGCTGCCGCGTTCGCCAAAACCATTTGCACACGAGGGTCGTCACGTCTAAGTTGTCCAGATAGAATCTTGGCGGTGAGACGTGCGTTCTCCTCCGGGACCGAGCCACTAACCTCTTCAGATGTGCTTCTCTTGAAGCCCAGATCCTCTGGATTCATCTCATCGCGGAAGAGTCTTCCGTCTTGACGCCTTACAATAATCGTCTTACCAGTCATCGAAATCTCATCGACGCCGTCGAGCCCATAGACCGTCATCACCGATTTCGCTCCTAAGTTGTGTGCTGCGAGACAGATGGGCTCTAGAAGCTCGCTGTCGTAGACTCCGATCAGTTGTGCATTTGCCCCCGCAGGGTTCGTTAGAGGGCCAAGGATGTTGAAGACGGTACGTACGCCTATTTCGCGTCGTATCGATGCCACGTTCTTCATCGCCGGGTGGAAGTTAGGTGCGAACATGAACCCAATTCCGATCTCTTCGATAGCCCGCTCAACCAACTCTGCTTCCATGTTCAGGTTCAGACCCAACTGTTCGAGAAGGTCCGCGCTTCCGCATTTGCTTGTGAAGGATCGATTGCCATGTTTTGCCACAGGAACACCGGCTGCCGCGATTACGAATGCGGCAGTCGTGCTCACATTGAACGTTTTCGTTCTATCCCCGCCAGTCCCGCAAGTGTCCAACAGGTAACCGTTTATCTTCGGATGAATTCTCCGGCTGAATTCCCGCATTACCTGCGCTAGGGCAGTAACTTCGTCAGCTGTCTCCCGCTTCTTTTTCAATCCTATCAGAAATGCTGCGACCTGTGACGAGGTCGCCTCTCCGGACATGATTTCTTTCATGGTAGCTTTCGCTTGATCGGGCGTCAACTCGTGGTTCTCCAGGAGTAGCGGGATGCATTCTCTGATCATCCTGTTCAGCCCTCCAGGAAGTTCTCGATGATCCTATGCCCCGGCACGGTGAGGATGGACTCTGGATGGAATTGGACGCCTTCAATAGGGAATTCTTTGTGGCGGACGCCCATTATCTCATTGTCATCAATCGACTGTGCAGTCACTTCGAGGGTTTTCGGCAGGCTCTTTCTTTCCGCGACCAGCGAATGGTATCTAGTAGCATCGAAGGGGCTCTTGATACCACGTAGAACTCCTTTGCCATCGTGCCTAATTGGGCTGACCTTGCCGTGGCGAAGTCTTCTTGCTCGAACTATTCTGCCTCCGAACGCGTGAACAATCCCTTGATGTCCAAGGCAGACGCCCAGTGTCGGGGTTTCGTTGCTCACTTCTTGGAGGATGGTTGTGCACGTCCCAAAGTACCGGGCATTGCCGGGTGTACCCGGGCCCGGGGAGATTACGATCCTGTCAGGTGAGAGTTCCTTGACCCCTTTGACATCAATCTCATCGTTTCTTTTCACGACAACCTTGTCGGCGATCTCGCCCACGTATTGGGCCAGGTTGTAGACGAAGCTGTCGTAGTTGTCGAGGATCAGAACCTTCAATGGTATTCCTCCTGAGCCTGATCTATTGCGGTGAACAATGCGGCCGTCTTTCTCTCCGACTCGATCCATTCCTGGTCAGGTACAGAGTCCGCGACTATTCCGGCACCGGACTGGAGATAGCAATAGCCGTCCTGGGCGCAAAGGGTTCTGATTGTTATGGCAAAATCAGCGCTTCCGTTACCAGAGAAGTAACCGACAGCTCCCGCGTAGGGACCTCTTGCTGTGGTTTCCAGTTCCTCAATGATTTCCATCGCCCGAACCTTAGGAGCTCCCGATACCGTTCCGGCGGGAAAGACCGCTCTGAACACGTCGAAACCTGTGATGTTCTTTTTCAGTTGTCCAGTGATTCGGGAGACAATGTGTTGGACGTGACTGTAGCCTTGGACTCGCATGAACTCGGGAACCTTAACAGTCCCATACTCGCACACTCTACCAAGATCGTTCCGAGCCAGGTCCACGAGCATCACGTGTTCCGCTCGTTCCTTCTCGTCCTGAAGCAGCTCAGCTGCCAGCGCTTTGTTTCGGGCAGAGTCCCCAGTGAAGGGCCGCGTTCCCGCTATAGGAAAGCTCTCTATCTCACGACCCATCTTTCGGGCCAGCATCTCCGGGCTGGACCCGACTATTTCCCTGTCGCCGAACTTGAGGTAGTACATGTATGGAGACGGATTGACTCTTCTCAGTGCCCGATAGAATCGCAGGAGAGAGCCCTTGAAAGGAATCTTGTACCTTTTCGAGAGAACTACCTGGAAGACATCACCTGATTCAATGTAATCCTTCGCACTTTCGACTCGGTCGCAGAAATCCTCCTGGCTAACGTTCGACTTCGGCTTGCCAAAACTAATCTGATCGATGTCGACAGAATCGCTCAGCAGTTCTTTGGCTTTTTCAATCCTGTTTTCTTCTCGGTAAAA
This sequence comes from Crenarchaeota archaeon 13_1_40CM_3_52_17, assembly GCA_001918745.1. Classification (GTDB taxonomy): domain Archaea; phylum Thermoproteota; class Bathyarchaeia; order 40CM-2-53-6; family 40CM-2-53-6; genus 40CM-2-53-6. Next base: position 14,625 of record MNGN01000053.1, read on the forward strand.
GTAGTGGGTTTTCCCACTGACATGGTCGAAGACGATCCCGTCCTCGAACAGTCCGAATTCAACATCAGGAAACTCGTTGTCCTTGGGTGCCGATCTGGGGATTCGTTCAAAGGAACGTACGAGATCGTAGGACGCGTAACCAACAAGACCACCGGCGTACCGTTCCCCTGGATTTCGTTCCTTGACTGGACTGTTGAAATTTGATAGGAGCGTTAGAGGGTCTTGGCACTTCTCGATTCGTCTTTCCGTTCTCTGCCGATCGAGGATCTCGGCTTGCTTCTTTGAAGTGCGGATGATCTTCCGCGGGTCGAAACCTAAGAACGTGTACCTTGTTAGGCGGCGCGGCCCCTCAACTGACTCGAGAATGAAGCAGGTGTCGAACGTGTTTCTGATTGTTGCGAAAACGTCGATCGGTTGCTTTCTAGTTTCTAGAGGAAGATACTTCAGTCTTGTGGGGGGCTTTGTCAGTTGCTGTCCAAAGACTATACCCCATGGATGTCGCCTTCATTCACTTTCCCGTATGTCGCTTTTATAGCTTGCGTGTCCACTTTTGTACATTCGATGTAAGCCTCTTCTTCACGCCGCTTGTCTGCGTAGACCGAATTTCGGCAAGATTGCCTACAAGTTCAAGAAATTTCTGCCGGACATGGGGGACAAACGGGTTCAGCAGTTGGGTTCCAACAATCGTGTCCCAATTGCTTAGGAAACTGACAATCCTGGATTCAGTCTCTCTGAGGGACTGGGTCCTCGGTTCTCCACCCATCCCATCGAGGCCTAGTCCAAGCGAGATCAATGCAAAGTGGTGGAGGCCTTGTACGTAGGCCATAGCACGGTCATGTTGGACCGCCGACATTGTAACGACTTTCGATCCGCCACCTTGGAATGCGCGCGCGAGCTTAGACCACTTCTGGCCAGGTCGGTAGGAGACGGCGATGATTGTTTGACCGTGAAGATGATCTGTGCCGGGTCCAAAGAGAGGATGCAAACTCATGTACTCAACACCCTTCGGTATCTTTTCCGCAACCCGGTCCGATATTCCCGTCTTGACCGAGGAGAGGTCAGTAAGGAGGCTGCCGGTTGTCATAAGCGACCCTGTCTCGGTTGCGACCCGGACCGTTTCCCCCGTCGGCACTGAGAGGATTACGATGTCTGAGGAGGCAGCGTCGAGGATTGTTCCCGGTTCGACCTCCATCTCTTTCGCTGCTGTCCGAGTCTTGTTGATCTCTCGGCCTGCTAGCTTGACTTTCGCTCCTTGAAGGCTGGCGAATCTTGCAAAGAAGCGTCCCATTCCTCCTGTTCCGCCCACGATTAGGATTCTCACCTGGTCAAGTCTTTTCGCGGATTTTTCCGGGCGGTCTTGCTGGGCCTGGACGCTGAGTGCTAATATTTGCTCGAATATTGGCCGGATGAGCTTCGGGTCTAGGTCCAATGATGTGGCGGCGCGTTCGATCCTGCTGAGAATGATTTTCTCTCGCTCAGGGTCGCGATAGTCAAGGCCTCTCTGACTTTTGATCCTGCCAAGGGCCTTTGCATTTTCGTGTCTGTTCTTGAGAAGCCGAACTATCTCTTGGTCCAGCTCGTCTATCCTGTCTCGAATTCTAGCAACTTCGTCCATTGACAGTTAGCTCTTCAAGATCCGAGGAATCATTCCGCCACGGATCATCAAATCCGCCAGCCCTATTGCCACCATTCCCTGGACTACGGGGACGGCTTTGGGAACCACGCACGGATCGTGTCGTCCTTTGACTTCGAGCTTAGCCTCTTCCATTTGGGATACGTTCACGGTCCTTTGCTCCTTCGCGATCGAGGATGGCGGCTTGAAGGCGACTCTGAGAAGCAGAGGCATCCCCGTCGACATTCCCCCTAGCACTCCTCCGGAATTGTTAGACAGGGTGACGACCTTGCCTTCTTTGATCACATACTGGTCGTTATTTTCCGATCCCTTAAGGCGGGTTGCTTGGAATCCGGCTCCGAATTCAACTCCCTTGACTGCAGGGATTCCGAAGAGTATCTTGGCGAGTTCAGAATCGATGGCATCGAAGAGTGGCTCACCCACCCCTACTGGAAGGCTTAGCGCCGTACACTCAACGACCCCGCCGATACTATCTCCATCAGACTTCGCGCTTATCACTGCCTGATGCATCTTGTCAGCCAGAACCGAGTCTGGGCACCTCATCGAATTCTCGTACGTGACCTTCTTGACAGCTTCAATGCTAGGAGGATTCTCCAATCGAACTCCATCGATAGCCTGGGTATACGCGAGGACTTCCACTCCAAATGTAGAGAGAAGTTTCTGAGCAATTGCTCCCGCAGCTACAAACGCTGCTGTCATTCTTCCTGAGAGTCTTCCTCCTCCGCGGTAGTCGCTGAAACCACCGTACTTCACTTTAGCCGGATAATCCGCGTGTCCCGGCCGAACCATGTCCTTCAGCGAGTCATAATCCGAGGATTTCACGTCCTTGTTTCGGATGTGCAAAGTCACAGGGGCCCCCGTCGTATGGTCTTGGAATACCCCCGAGAACAATTCTACAATATCCGGTTCTCGTCGCGCAGAGACAACCTCTTTCTCCTGTGGGATCCTCGTGTCCAGCGCTCGCTGAATATCGTCGACCATCAATGATAATCCGGCCGGGCAGCCGTCTACTGTGACACCTACAACCGGTCCGTGGCTTTCTCCAAAGCAGGTAACAACGAACGCTTTCCCGATCGAATTACTCCACACTGAGTTGTACCCCCAATCTTGTGAGGTCTTGGAAGAATTCCGGGTAGGATTTTGCAACCGTTTCCGAGTTGCGTATTACCGACTCTCCCCTTGCGCCAAGAGAAGCGACTGAGCACGCCATCGCAACTCTATGGTCACCCTGTGAATCGAACGTGGCCCCGGTCAATTCTCTTTTTCCATCAATCCTGATCAAATCGTCTTCGACATGAATCTTGGCACCCATCTTCGCCAGCTCGGTTGGGAGGGTTTGTGACCGGTTTGATTCTTTGTAGATGAGCCTCTTTACCCCTCGGATTTCTGATGAGCCATCCGCGAAGCATCCAATCGTTTCAAGGGGAGGAACAAGATCCGGGTTGTTACTCGCGTCGAATTCGAATCCGTCTATCTCTCTTTTCCCGATTGTTAGAGAATCCCCGTCCTGCTGGATTTCAAGACCGATTTCAGGTGCTATTTTCAGGATCGCAGAGTCGGGCTCAAACTCGTAGGGACTGAGACCAGAGATCGTGATTTCGTCTCCGGCAGTTCCGGTCGCGGCGATAAGGAAGGCTGCGGACGAAAAGTCTCCTGGAACCTTATGAGACGCGGGGACGAACTTTTGAGGTGCCGGAACTCTGAAATTCCCATCAGACTCTTCGATCGAGATTCCATGTTTTTTCAACACATCAATCGACATGTCAACATAGGGGCGCGACTCTAATGCGCCTTCCACGTTGATCGTGACATCTCTTAACGCCAACGGGGCTGCGAAGAGGAGTCCTGAGATGAACTGGGAGCTGATGTCGCCTGGAACCGTGACTTCTCCACCTCGAAGAGGCCCCCTAACCAGGACCTCGAGTCCGTACGCGTCGGAAATCGCGTGGGCCGAGGCACCGAGAGCGTTGACAGCCTTCACAAGTGGATCCAATGGTCTCTTGGCAAGTCTCCGGCTCCCTCTTAGTCTAACGGTCTTTAGGGAAGTAGACGAAATGGCGGTGAGGAACCTGAGGGTGGCTCCCGACTCATTACAGTCGATCGGCCTGTTGGATGTTGTCGGTTTCCTGACACCACTGGAGATCGTTCGAGTTTTCTTAACAACCACTTTCGCTCCCAGCCTCTGGATCCCCTCGAGTGTTCGCTGGGTATCGTCGCAATGCAATGGTCCTTCAATCACCGATTTCCCGGGCGACAGCAGGGAGGCAAGGAGTGCTCTGTGAGTGTAAGCCTTCGAGCCGGGAGCGTTCACTTTTCCACGTAGTGCCTGTGGGCCTTTGATCCTGACTCTCAAGTCTCGATCAGTGCCTTCGTGAAGTTTGGATTTGCTTCGATTATTTGTCCGTCGAATTTCTCGAATACCTGTCGCACGGGTTTCAAGCTATTCTCATCGACAATTGCCGTGACAGCGGGTCCCTTGCCTGACAGTCCGGCTCCTAGTGCACCTGCTTCGATCGCTGAGAGAGCTGGACGAGGGTCTTCTCCGAGGATGGATGAGACCGCGAGGCCGTTGAGCGTAATCGCATCCCAGAGATGGCCATTGCCAGCTTCGCTGTACGCGAGTTCTGAAATTCGCCTGATGGGAGCAAATCTTGTCCTGTCTAGCTGCCCAGTTCGAGTTTTTCGTGGTGGAACAAGTATGAGGATTCTGATGTCTCGTGGGACCTTGAGAATTTTTTCGGCCTTCCTCCGATCGTTATCGGTCAGAACTGCGCCGCCGTGATAGGACGCGAATGAATCGTCGTAGGCGCCGGTGAGACTTACCCCGGATTCGATGGAGGCCTCTATGCCTATCTGAACCAACGCTTCATCATCCTGCTCCTCACCTAGGGCGGATATGGTGGCTAAGGCTGCTGCGTTGGCTGCGGCGCTGCTGCTCTTGAGCCCTACAGCTGTCGGGATATTCGAGGAAGTGATCACTTCCCCGTGGAGCTTACGCTCATACCCATAATGTTCGAGTGTCTTCTTGACGACCGTGACTATGAGATTGTTGGATTCCTGTGGATCAGAGGAAATTAACCCGGAAATCTGGCCAGGTCCTTCTCGTAGGGTGGCCTTCGCTCTGGTCCAGAGGTCTACTCCTAGAGCGCCTCCCTTGCCTGTTGGAAATGCGTTTAGAATGCTGATGGCTCCGTGGGAAAGAGCCTGTCCGGTCCCCTTCATTTCCAATCTTTCCCTAGATAATCCACAAGGGAGGAGCGCATGAGAGCGAAGGGACCGGTCTCGTTTAGCCAGATCTCGTAGGACAAGGCTGCCTGGTGCACTAGCATCTCCAGCGGACTTATTGTTCGACGTCCTATGGGCTCGGCGGGCATGTCGTATGCGAGGTCGAAGACCCAGCCTGTATCTTTCACTCTGTTGACTGGTATTCTGAGTTGGGACATGAGAGTCGAGGTCTGAATCGGAGTCGCGTTGACGAGAAGGTCCGCATCCTCTATGCCGATCTCTAGGCTATTCTTGGTTAGTTCTCCATACGAGGTTTTGCCAGGCCCGGTTGCCTTGTCCGCTATTTGTCGAGCCTTATCCAGGGTCCTGTTAAGAATGCTGACAGTATTGTTGTCGGCGGAAAGGCGATGGACTAGGGCTTGCGCTGCTCCTCCTGCCCCGAGCACTAGTATCCGCTTGTTGTTAGGTTCAAGGCCGTAGGATCTAAGAGCTCTGATCGCCCCCTCTCCATCGGTATTGTATCCTGCGAGTCCACTCTTGGTGGTGGCAACCGTGTTGACTGATCCGATCTTCTCCGCCGTCTTGTCAAGCCGATCCAGCATTTCAATTATGCCGGTCTTGTGGGGCATTGTGACGTTGAAGCCGTCAAACCCTAGCGTGCGGGCTGCCTCTACCGCTTGTTTCAGGTTGTCTCTGCTGACTTCGAAGGGTAAGTAAGCCCTGTTCAGGGATAGTTTCTGGAAGGTCGTGTTGAAGATAACAGGGCTGAGGCTGTGGGCCACCGGGGATCCGTAGAGAGAGTGGACTCTGGTGTCGCCTTTGATCATGAACTGTCACTCGACGCCTAGCATCTCGTAGATTCTGCGGAGTTCGGCGATGGTCGATTGTCCAGGGGCGGTTTCCAGTCCTCGCTCTAGTGACGCGTAGGTGAAGTGGGCTCCGTAGAATGGTGCGAGTAGTCTTGACCAGACTCCTGCCTGTCCCATTGCGAAACTGACGAGTGGTGAGTTCTGATGGTTTGCTTTCAATAAGCTGAGCACGTTGAGATTGTCTTCTGGAGTCTGAGCGGTTGTGACGATCTTGCAGACGTCCGGTTTGAACTTCTGGAGTTGCACGAGTGTTGAGGCGAGTTTCGCCGGATCGGGGGTTCTGAAGTGGTCGTGGTGAGATAGGATGATCTTGGCACCTTTCTCTCGAAAAGTCTTGATGACGTGGTCGAGCTTGGCTGTCGTGAGTTCCAGGTCCACGTACTGGAATCCGCCCTCCACTGCTTCCATCAATATTTTCAGTCGTTCAGCCTCGGACCTGTCGAAGGATCCTTTCTCGGACAGGGGACGGTTCGTCCCGATGATCGGCCGTTCTACCGCGCGGGCAATCTTTGTGAGTCCGTGGTAACTGCGTAACCTGTCCAAACGAACCTCCACCAGATCGGCTGAGAGTCTCTCGGCTCTCTGCGCTCTTCCCAATAGTTCGGGGGTGTCGGTTGAGGAGATTGAGACGCAGACTTTGGGGTTCACCTTTCGATGACCATCTCGTCAGCTACTTTTGTCCCAAAGTGTCGTCCGCCCTCTTCGGATCGGACTAATACCTCGTCGCCAGGTTTGATTTCTGAAACCGGTTTCGACCCGTCTCTTGTGACCAGCCGGACAGTTTCCGCATTCTGAACTATCGTGGTTATCTTTCGGTTTCCGATGCTCGCCTCGACGAGGATCATTGGTCGACGCTCGATCTTGATTCTCGCGACATCAACACTCCTAGTTCGCCCTACCCTGTCAATCAAGAGAACGGTTTCGCCAGATGATAACTCGGAGAGATACCGGGTTTTTCCATTTGCTGAAAGAACGTATGATGAAACGGGGCCGGCGTTCACTCTGAAGGGTCGCGAGTTGACGTGAGCGTTGGGATGCACCTCGCCCTCCACGAGGAAGAGTGCCTGCGAGGAGGAACCGGTCAATAGTCCTTCACCAGGTTCGAGGATCTCAGTCGTGTCTACGCAGACTCTAGCCCCTGTTCCGATAGGCTTGACGCTTGAGATCTTGGCTGTTGAGAGCGAGACGTTTTCTGATTCTCCAAGTATCAAGTCTCGGGTCTTGAGAATCTCACTGGTGTCATCGGAGGTAAGCGCTATTCCGTCCGCTCCCAGCTCCAAGGTTGAGAGAGCCGCCCTACTTTCGTCAAAGCTTGTGGTTCTGGCGAGAAGCTTTGAGCGTCCTTTCGTTTCCGCGATCAGATTCTCTAGGGGTATGATTTTCCAGTTGGGACAGTCTATCAGGAGATAGTCAGGATTCAGTTCCAGCGCGTGTGATATCTTCTCCAGATCCTCTTGATCGCCGATCGTAACTTCGAGTGCCACCGGCGTCTTGGTTCTCTTTGCGCTTGACAAGAGGTCAAAATTTGAGGTGACGAGGATGTCGGTTCCTTCAAGCCTCGAAGCAACTTTTGAGCTGACTCTGGGAAGCTTGACGTCGGTGAGGACGGTGTGCGGTTTGGCTTCGTCGACCATCTTGCAGATGGTTTTGGCGGATAGGTCAGCGTTAGGCTCTAGCCAGAATTCTTTCAGTTCGCTCACCGAGGATTGATAGTGCTTGGGTGGGATTGGTGCCGTTGTGGACTATCTCGATGAGTGCTCTTGTCATCAAGGTCGGTTTGTTGTGCTGGAACACGTTTCGCCCAATCGATACTCCCGCAGCTCCTGCCTTCATCGAGTCTGAGACAAGCTGGAGAGCTTCATAGTCGCTGCCAGCTTTGGGCCCGCCGGCCACGACTATCGGTGCTTTGACGCTCTTGATGACGTTTCGGAAGCTTTCAACGTCTCCTGTGTAGTTCGTTTTGACGATGTCTGCTCCTAACTCGTAGCCGAGTCGGGCTGCGTGGCTTACGACCTCGTAGGCGTGTTCGTTTTGTATTCCTGGTCCTCTCGGGTACATCATCGCGAGGACCGGTAGGCCAAGGTCGTCGCTCTCATCCAGTATTCGTGAGAACTGATCCAGCATGTCTTGTTCGTGTTCCGATCCTACGTTGATGTGAACGGACACCGCGTCCGCTCCGAGACGGAGGGCTAGTTTGACACTGGATAGTTGCGTTTTCCAGTTAGGCTCTCGGGTTAGTCTGGTGGCGCCGGAGAGGTGGAGTATTAGACCCATTCCCTGGTTGTCAACTGTCTTGGCGATGCCGGCATGGACGAGCACGGCATCCGCTCCGCCCTTGGCTACGTTATCTATGGTCGTCTCCATATCAGTGAGTCCTTCGATTGGTCCAACGGCCACACCGTGGTCCATCGGAACGATCACGGTCTTACCATCATGTCGGAGTATTCGTCTTAGTCTACGAGTCTTTCCTGTTTCCATTTTTCTTCGATCACTTGATGAGCTTCTTTGCCAAGAGAAGTTCGGCGTTTAGGATGGAGCATCCCGCTCCACCCCGGACCAGATTGTGACCTAGAGCCATGTACTTGACACCGGTCAGCGCTGGGTCTCGCCGGACCCGTCCGACTGTTACCGTCATTCCATTTCCTTCATCGACATCGAGCCTTGTCTGTGGACGATCCTCTTCTTCACGGACGATAATCGGGTGTTCGGGTGCAGAGGGGAGTTTGAGCTGTTGAGGAGTTCCCTTGAATTCTCTCATCGCCTTTGCAATCTCGCTCGGAGTTGCAGGTGAGCGTGTCCGAGCAAAGACCGCTTCCATATGTCCGTGAATTGTCGGGACTCTGTTGCAGCTCGCGGAGACAGTGATCCCAGCGGGTTTTGCTAGTGTTCCGAGTATCTTGTTGGTTTCATGTTCGACTTTTTCCTCCTCGTTTCGGATGAAGGGAATGACGTTCTGCATGATATCGAGTGATGCAACTCCGGGGTAGCCTGCTCCGGACACGGCTTGCATCGATGACACGACAATGGTTTCGAGGCCGAACTTGTGATGGAGAGGTTTCAGGGAGAGGGTCAGAATGGCGGTAGTGCAGTTAGGGTTGGCGACAATGAACCCATCTGTCTTCAACCGTCTCCTCTGTTCTTCCACCATCACAGCGTGTTCAGGGTTTACTTCTGGATTCAGGAGCGGGACGAATTGATCCATTCTATGCGATGACGCGTTGGAGAATACTGGTATTCCCGCTCTCGCGAAATCCTCCTCTACTGGGCCTGCGACCTCCGCAGGCAGGGCCGAGAACGCGATGTCGGGGTCGTCTAGGGCCTTCGGCTTTGGCTCCGTAAGGACTAGTTCCCCCAGCTCATCGGGGAGGTCTCCTACTTTTCTTGACCCGATCGAGGACGCGTAATCCTTACCTACGCTCTTGTCGGATGCCGCGACCGCGCTCACCTCAAACCACGGGTGATGGGCCAATAGTTGCACGAATTTCTGGCCCATCATTCCGGTCGCGCCGAGGACGGCCACCTTTTTCCTGTTCATCATTCTAGTTGTTCTCCAGAGAGTTTCTGATCAACTTTCCAGCCTGTTTCCTAATCTTCCAGTCCACTAGGACTAAGATGGAGGAGGTTATGGTGAGGATGCCGAATATGTTGATGTTACCTGAGTGAAGGGCATCGCTTATTTTCGCGACCAGTCCCGGCGTTTCCTCCAAGCCAACCCCTTTGATCTTGATGAGAGCCATTCCCATCCTCGCGGCAAGTGCAAGACCGTGAGGATCGTTGGCGACGACATCATGAAGTCGGGATATTTGTCGTCGCAGGCTCGGCGTTTGGCTGAGGTAGAGTATGGCGCTATCACTGTCTTGCGAGATAGCGACAAGATTCGTTCTGATGATCTCTGTGACTTTACGGATGAGTTCTGGATTCTGGGGGAGGTCTCTTCCTACAAGGGTTATTGAGGCTACAGGGTCTGGATTGTGGATTTTCACTTCCAGCTCAGGAAGCGGTCCTCCAGTGATCTGCGTCCCCTGTGCGTCGAGTCTTCCGGCCGCGCTTGGTATGACTCGGATGTTGATTGCCGGGTCTTTGTATCGTAGTGCTTTTCGATGGATGAATTTTGTTCCGGTGTCCGCGATTCCAATCAGCGCTTTCATGTCTATCGTTTTGAGAACTTGTGCGTTTTTGATGAGGTCGGGGTCTCCGGTGAGGATTCCTTGCGCGCTGGTCGCCAGGACGACCTCGTCTGCTCCGAGAGCAGTGGCGATCAGAAGAGCGGTGGTGTCGCTTCCTCCGCGTCCGAGTGTCGTGATCCTTCCGTCTCTGGTGCGGCCTATGAAGCCACCGATAACAGGGATAAGTCCGTCTTCTACTATGGGTTTCACATATTTTCGTATTCGATGGATGCTCGCTTCTCGCGACGGGTTCGCGTTTGAAAAGTCATGATCAGTTATGATTGGCCAATCTCGGTCTGAGGGGTCGAAATGTCGGGTTTGTATTCCGCGTGCTTTCAGTGATGCTGCGAAGATTCGGGCGCTGGTTCTCTCGCCCATCGCGAGAATATCATCTCTATCGGTCTCTACTATTCCCGCGCCGTGATTGGTGAGTTCGAGAAGCTCATCAGTAGTTCTTCCAACAGCACTGACTACTACGACTATCCTGTTTCCTCGAGAGTATTCTCTGGCAACAGATTCTGCGGCGAGGCCGATCTTTTTCCCGTTGGATAGACTGGATCCTCCAAACTTGGCTATGATGAGGCGGCGACGCTGATGTGCTCGCGCCTTCGCGTTGGGATTATATCCTATCTTTGTCGTTGTGAAGGATAGAGTCTGATTCTGGCGTTTAGACCTGGACGAGGGTCTCGGGAGCGGGTCTATGCCAGTAAAGATGACCACCCATCCCCGTTCACACCAGAGATGAGTTCCAATTAGGTTGCTCGCTTATTTAGCGTTATGGAATTACGTTCTTCGATCCCTCTCTTTAGGAGAAAGAGAATGAGGGTGTGAACTGGACCTGGAGTGCCCTGGTGCCGAGCTAGTCTAGCTTGCTCCGATTATCATCAGGATTAAGGCGATTCCGAGCAGGCCGACACCTAGTCGTCCAGCCATTCCCATCCTCCATTGCAGCCTCGCGATCTGCGCCGAAGTTGGATCTTGAGCCGTTGGTTCTGCTTGTGGTTTGGGACCTTGTTTTACGAGTGATACGAGTTTCCGGCCTGAGGGGACTAGGATTCCGAGCGCAATTATGAGGACGATCAGTCCTAGAACGGCGCCAGCTTGAATGTAGGTGAGCCCGGGGAAACCTGAGGCGGGAGAGGTTGCGAAGTAGTACCCGTACAGGATGAGTCCGGCTATTATTGCGAGGATTGAGCTTCCGGTGATGAACGTGAGGTATCTTGGCAGCGCGGACAGGATGAATTCAGCTCTGGAAGCCGGAGACATTTTGGAGAGCGAGGGAATGATGACGGAGACGAAGAGTGCGGCTCCTCCCATCCAAGCAACTATTGCTCCAATGTGGAGGATTAGAAGAACGAGGAATAGTGCTTCAGCCATATATTCGAACCGGTTCGAGGATGACGGTTCTGATTATTATGATGTACTATCCGTTCCCCAAATCTACCTTTTTCCGTAGAAAACATAGAATGGGAACACTGAACAACGAGTTGGAGAGAAATAAAATCACTAGTCGAGAGGAGTTCTAAAATCGCTCTTAAATCGAATTACTGAAACGTATTCGAAACCGCAGCTTAAGCCGGTAACTGAAACGCTCCTGAAACTAGTTGCTGACTAGGTTCTGAAATCGCTTCTCGAAACAGGTTTTAAAACCAGTTTTGAAACGGTTCTTGAAACCAATCCTGAAAAAAGCGACTGAATCGCTAGCTGAAACGACAACAGTGAATTTTCTAGCCCCCGGGGCCTACTCGAGTCGCGCGCCGCCCCGCGCATGTTCCGTTCAAGAACTCTTAATGCCAACCCAGCTCTCTATTCCCATCGTCCTTGTGTGGAATATTCGGCTGCGTCCTCCACGACAACAAACAAGCCGCCCCTCTCATCCACGCCGCCCTCAAACGGCTAGAGTACCGTGGATACGACTCAGTCGGCGAAGTAACGATATCGGATGGAACCCTTACAATAAAGAAGGATAGTGGACGGCTTGACGAGGTCCACGCCAAGTACAACCTCGACGATCTCCCCGGACCTGTAGGCGTCGGACATACCCGCTGGGCAACACACGGCCGTCCAGTCAAGGAAAACTCTCACCCGTTGGTCGACTGCAAGTCCCGAATCGCAGTCGTCCATAACGGTATCATCGAAAACTATCTCGACCTCAAACGCGAACTCGAAACCAGAGGACACCGGTTCCTGTCAAGAACTGACACCGAGGTTGTCCCTCACTTGGTTGAGGAATATCTCAACCAGGGGCTCAGTCTCGAAGAAGCATTCCGGAAGACCATCAACCGACTAGAGGGAGCCTACTCGATCGTTCTAACAAGTGCGGAGAAACCGAAGACGATCTTGTGCGCCCGCCAAGAAAGCCCCCTAGTCCTCGGGCTTGGAGATGGAGAGTACTACTGTGCCAGCGACATAGCCGCCTTCCTTCCCCTAACTCGGAAAGCCATGATCCTGGAAGAGGGAGAAATGGCCTTTCTGGACCCAAATGGGATCAAGATCCTCAAGGCGAAAAACGGCGTATCCGTAAAGAGAGATCCTATCACCATAACCTGGGACCCGGAGTCCGCCAAGAAACAGGGTTTCCGACACTTCATGCTCAAGGAAATCCACGAGCAAGTCCATACGATAAGGGACGCGATGGGGACGCACGAGATCTACTATGACCTCCTCGCAAGCAAACTGATGAACGCAGAGAACGTGTTCATCGTCGCCTGCGGAACCTCATACCACGCCTCCCTCGTAGGAGGACAAGCCCTCATGAAACTGGCCGGAATGAACGCGAGAGTCATCGTTGCCTCCGAGTTCTCGGACGAAGCCCTCGACCTCGTCAACTCCAAAACCGCCATCCTCGCCGTAAGCCAGTCAGGTGAGACCATGGACACTCTCAACGCCGTCAGAGACGCGAAGGCCAAGGGCGCCTCAATTGTCAGTATAACAAACGTTTTGGGTTCCACGTTAATGCGATTGTCCGACGTATACATCGGACAGAACGCGGGACCAGAAATCGGGGTCGCATCAACAAAGGCCTTCACCTCACAAGTCACCGTTCTCCTCAGACTCGCCATCGCGATTGGTAGAAAGAAGGGGGAAGTCTCATCGAAAGAGATCAGCGAACTCGAAGACGCTCTACATCGAACCCCTGCCTTGATCCAGAACCTGCTAACCACGAAGGTGGAGAACGTGAAGAAGATTGCCGAGAGCTGCAGCGGCGCATCGAGCATCGCCTTTCTCGGGAGAGGAATCAACGTGCCAACCTCCCTGGAAGGACGATTGAAACTCCTAGAGCTGAGCTACATCCCAGCAATGGCGTACCCAGCAGGCGAGAGCAAACACGGCTTCATCGCGCTCATCGAAGAAGGATTCCCGGTAGTATTTGTCGCACCGAAGGACGAGACTCACAAGAAAATAGTCGGTAATATTATGGAGATGAAGGCTCGTGGAGCAAGAATAATCTCGATCATCGAAGAGGGAGACGAGGAGATCAGAAACCTATCTGACGATGTGATAGAAATACCGGACTCCCTTCCATCGCTCGCCACCCCCATCGCCTATGTCGTTCCACTGCAACTCCTGGCCTACTACATGTCAGTAATACTAGGCCATGATCCCGACTATCCAAGAAATCTGGCCAAGAGCGTCACTGTAGAATAGTCACGCCGAGGTCGCACGATGGATATCGCTGAAGAACAGCGAATGCTAGAGGAGAAAGTCGGCAAGGCCTTGGAAGAGGCAAGGACCAAGCTCGAAATGGCTCTGGATAGTCTCTCCAAAGGCGGGGCGGACTCTGAAAAGAGAGTCTGGTTGGCCGAGGAAGCATCCGAGTACAGCAGCCTTCTGTACTCACTCACCTACGGTCTCGAGGACGAGGATCCGCCTGTTCCAGTGCGGAAAAGGAACGCCGAGTCTATTCCACTTGTCAAGGAATCAGCGGAATCCCTAAAGCTTGCAACAGAGCTTCGGGGTAAATTACCCCTAGAAGGATACCGGCATCTCAGGAACGCTGTTTACAAGCTTCGGCAAGCGCACTATATTCTCGAAAAAGCTGGTATGAAAAAGCGCTAGCCTTTAACTAGAGGCTTGGCTCGCGCAAACCCTCTCTCGGGCGCTTCACCATGTTCCGATCGGTAGTATGCCTTGCAGGCGGCGTTGGTGCAGCGCGTTTCTTGGACGGGCTTGCTCAAGTCCTTCCGCCGGAAAAGGTAACAGCGGTCGTCAACACTGGAGACGACCTTGACTATCTTGGGATCCACATCAGCCCTGACATTGACATTGTCACGTACACGCTCGCGGGAATCGTTGACGCGGAAAAGGGATACGGGATCTCGGGAGACACTTACAACTGCATGGCACAACTCGAACGATACTCGGCCGAAACATGGTTCCGGATCGGAGACCGAGATTTCGCGACCCACCTTCTCAGAACCGCTTTCCTTCAACAGGGTTTCAGCCAGTCGGAACTGACCGAGAAAATACGAACGCTCTTGGGAGTGAAGGTCAGGATTCTGCCTATGACCGACCAGATGGTTGCTACCAAGATCAAGACCTCTGCCGGACTTTTAGATTTTCAGGAGTATTTTGTCAAAAGAAAATTCGAGGATAACGTGGAAGACGTAAGCTACGAGGGCGCGAGCATAGCAACACCTGCGCCGGGCGTGGTGGAGTCGATAGAGAAGTCAGAGGTCATCATCCTCTGCCCGAGCAACCCCATTCTCAGCATCGGACCAATCCTTGCCATACCCGGAATTCGCGACGCGCTAGCGAAGACTAAGGGCCGAATTCTCGGGATCAGTCCAATCGTTGGAGGAAGATCGATAAAGGGTCCGTTGGATCGTATCATGCGTCACTTAGGACTGGACGTCTCTCCCCTCGGAGTCGCCCAGCTCTACAAAGGACTGCTCAGAGGCTTCGTTATCGATGATATCGACAGTGCCGTCGCCCCCAAAATTAAGGATCTTGGAATGAGAGTAGCCTCAACCCAAACGATAATGGATTCCCGGGCGGCTAGAGTCCGATTGGCAGAAGATACCTTGAAGCTGGCGGAGACCCTTTGACAAAGGACTTCGCAATCATCCCTGTGAAAGGACTGCTCGATAGTAAGAGCAGGCTTTCCCGCGCCTTAGATCCACAGGACAAGAAAAAACTCATCATTGCATTGCTCAGAGACGTGCTGGCCGCAGTCGAAGATGCTGAATTGTTCAACCGAGTCTTGGTTGTTTCGCCTGATCCAAGTGTCGAGAAAGAAGCAAAGTTACCAGCCGGGACATTTTTCCGCCAAGAAGGGCAAGGGCTCAACGCAGGCGTCCGGCAGTCTACGCTCTTTGCGACTCGTGAGAAGTCGTCGTCAGTGGCTGTTCTATTGGCAGATATTCCTCTGATGGAAGCACGAGATTTGAAAGAGTTGTACTCTGCGGGGGACACCACGCCGCGAGTCGTACTGTCCCCTTCTCTCAAGGGTGGGACCAACGCGATGGTGCGAGAGCCTCCTAACATTATCTCTCCCGCGTATGGAAGATGGAGCTTCAGTACCCATCTCAGGGCAGCACAGAAAACAGGGCTATCTGTGTACTCGGTTTCAAATCCACGTTTGTCCTTCGATGTCGATACTCCCGAAGACTTGATCATGATGGGGAGACGGGACCCTAATGGAAAGACGCACACTGCTCGATGTCTTCAAGAAATGACATTGCTTCATTCCATCGCACGAACTTCAGGCAGTGCGCATTAGACTGGCAACTCAATTCTGAGTAGAAACTCTTTTATGAGTACATCCTCTCCCCCGCCTGCTGAAATGCGCTCAACGAATCCTAGCATCAAACCAACCGTCGTTATCGCAGGGGCAGCAACTTTTGGCGCTCTCGCGGCACTAATATCCCTGCTCGCTCCACCTGTGATTCAACCGTCATTTCCGATCTTGTTTTACTTGAAATTCGACCTCGCGGAGATAGTTGATGTTACTGCGTTTCTCATATTTGGTCCCATAGCGGGGTTAGTTACTGCAACTGTTCACGCAACGATACTCACCGCTGCTCCTGGAGGGGCAGGACCATTCGGGGCGAGTTTGAAGTTCCTATCTGTTCTTTCGACCTACGGTGGGTTGATAGTGGCTTCGAGACTCGGAAGACACAAGCTCTTGAAGACTGGCTCGATAATGACTGTTTCAGGCGTGCTGACAAGAGTCGTCATCATGACCCTTGTGAACTATCTGTACCTAATTGTTCTTGCACAAGTTGTGTTTGGCGTGAACTACTCATATTTTGCGCAACTTACGTTAAGCGCGGTCGGAATTAATCTCACTGGAGATGGCTTTGTTTTCTACATACTCGGGCTTACAGCGATCTTCAACGCGATCCATGCTGTATTCTCTATCGTTGTTTCGCTTGTGCTGGTGAACGCGATCTTGACAAGGGCCCCTCAGCTGGTAGCTGGGAGAGAGTGGATTCGCAGAACCCTGACTCTTCCATGGGCCTCAAAAAGTCCTTAGTTTCGCCGAACGATCGGGGCGGCTTGGATTCTAGCACTGCGGCTAACAGTCCTTAGGTCTATCAGGTCTTCCTCTTTGGGACCGGTACCGATAAGGGTCACTGGAACTCCAGTTTGTTTCTCGATCTCTGAGATGAAGGCCTTCGCCCCTTTATCGAGGTCTTCTATGTGCTGTGCGCCTTTTGCGGTTGGGAATAGCACGTCGAGCTTAGTAAGCGCGATCTGAGTTGCGCCGTTGATTTGGACGGCTCTCTTTGCCAGTTTGAAATCGAAGGGCGCGGCTCTTCTCTCGCGCCCGGTAACAGTCCCAAACTCGGTCCAACCCCGACGTGCTACCTCATCGCGATCTAGCTGGCCCTCTAGGGGTCCTTCTCCCACTCTTGTCACGTATGCTTTGAAGATGACTATGACTTCGTCAACTTGGGTAGGGCCAACTCCGACGTCGGCGCAAGCTGAGGAAGCCGTCGTATCCTTAGAGGTGACGTAAGGGTAGGTTCCATGATAGAGACTTAGAAAAGTGCCCTGTGTCCCCTCAATCATAATCTTCTTGTTCTCTGAAAGCGCTTTCTGAACTTCTCCCACTGTATCGCCGACGTAGGGTTTGAGGCTTGGAATCTGCTGGGCTAGTTTCACCATTCTCAAAGCTCGCTCGGCATTACATGCCCCGACCCCGCTTTTGGTAGAGCCCACTTTCTTTGAGAGATGGTCTGATCTTGATTCTTGCTCTTTGTGGCGAGGCTCAACGATAGCGCACTGATTGTCAACCTCGATCCTTCGTTCGGAGTCGGTTTTCCGGAGCTCGTCGAGTAAGACGGTAGGGTCAACTGGGACTCCGGGTCCGATAAGAAGGCTCGTCGAAGGGTCGACGAAGCCGCTCGGGATCAGCCTAAGAGAGTACTGGACTCCACCGTGGATCACAGTATGGCCGGCGTTAGGTCCGTTTCCACCCCTAATGCATATGTCGGGTTTGTCTCTCATTGCTAGATAAGCGGCTATCTTCCCCTTTCCCTCGTCTCCGAAGAACCCGCCGACAATGACCGTACAGGGCAATAGGTATCCAAACAGCGTAGAACCAGAGCAGAATAAGACTTTTGAAATGACTCTCCGAAACTAATTACGATCTAAATTAGATTCTCCGAAGCCGTGCAATCGAGAGCAAGATAAGGGGATCTAAACTTGATAATCGCAGAGTCGCGGACGCTATCTCTAGAATTGCTTGTGAGAAAGAGTGGAAGGTGTGGCCGTGATGGCCACTATTGGCCAAAACTAGGGGTCGTGAGAGTGTTCGTAGCCGGCGACTGGATGTGGCAGATATGGAAACACGGACAGGAACGATGCGGTGTTGGGTGGCTGGATGGGATTCCCTGTGATGCCTTGGGTCACGAGGGTCACAGCACCGTCTGTTGTGAAGTTGTTGTCTACAAGTGGCAGAGTCGCTCCGGCTATCGCTTTGATCTCGATGTCGACGACGTCGTCTAGTACCCTTCGTCCGTTGGGGAATCCTGCTGGGTCCCCACCTACTAGTCCTAGCCGATTGGGGTTGGTGGTGTTCGGAGGGATAGCAAGGTTGAGGCGGAGATAGTCCGCTTGGAGGGGCCCTGTGAAGTTTTGGAACCCTGGAATTATGCCCGTGGGTATTCCTGTCAAGAGTATTGCGATGAGGTCTGCGCGAGATTCGGTTACCGCAGCTAAGTTGGGGAACACACCGGGGTAGAGCACTGGTAGTAGTTTCTGAAGTTCTGGTGTCTGGTAGTACTGAAGGAACTGGGAGTCGAACCTAGGAGGTGAAGTGTTCCAGAAGTCTTTCTTTCCTAACGGGATTATTACCTCGTTGATGAGGGGCATTCCTAAGCGGGAGACTTGAGTGAAAGGTCCGGTCACGACTGCGTCCGATTCGTTGTCGCCCGTTTGGTTGCCTTCCCTGTCGCTTGGAAGGATTGCGGCTCTTCGCCTACTTGCTGATGCCCATATTCCGATCGTTGAGTTCTTTCCTAACGGATCAGTGGGGTTAGATCCATCTGATGTCAGTTTGTTCTTGGCTACTTGTATCGCGATGGAATGAACACTGTATCCTTTTGTTGCATCGACGCCTGGAGCCGCAGGGGTGGGTATGAGGTGGAAATTCTGGACCGGTCTGAGAGCTCCCAGGTCGAATATCGATCCAAGATCGACGAAGAACGCTTCATCTCTCTGACCAGCGAACACGATCGAGCCATCGCTCAAGGTATTGATGGCCGCGTTTGCTAGGTCCGCATACTTCGGTGTTGAACGGGGTCCAACGTTGACGGGTGGCGTTGGGAGGTCGCGCCCTAGAATTGTGGATTTGCCAGTCCTGCGAGGCCCGACTACCTTTGTGACAGAGTACAACTGTTTTACATTCCACGAGGAATCGGTGAGGGAACCGATGGGACCAGTATTGTAAAGAAAGGTGTTGGGATTTCCTATCTTGGTCTTGAATCGGAACTGGTAGGTTATGTCCTCTATTCCGTCGCCGTTGTTGTCTATCACTATCTCATAGAGCACGTCGTCCCCAAAGGTGTTGAAATTGGGACCCCCGGCAGGTTCCTGCAATGGAATGTAGTTGGCCAGAATGGTTGCGGTGTCAGGCTTGTCGGGACTAACAAATGCGTACAGGTCGGTGTTGTCAGCTACCGGGTCCTTCGAGATCTTAGGTGCTTCTCTGTGGGATGTCATTGACTATTTCCCTGCCCGTAGCTTATCGGCGATCTGAGCGGCCAATCCCGCATCCTTCACTTTCACCGAAGCCTGCCCATTCATGACGGTTAGCTCGTCGCCACTTACAGAAGCGACAATTGGCTCTGAGCTGTCGTTCGCTGCAGGCGTTTTCGGTTGCTCCGAGGGGATGGGGATCTTCCCCATGAGAGCTGTTGCGCCTGCCGCGACGGCCGCGGCTCCAATGCCGTATTTCAAGAAGTTCCTTCGGGTTATCCCAGTGCTAGAGTGATGTTCTGACTGGTGTTTCTCGTCAGTATTCTTATTCTTCAAGAGGATTTCTCTTCGAAGTGCCTTAGATTGATTCTTAACGGTTTTTCCAAATCTCCCCGGAATCTGACCCACATTCTACCCAGAGAAAGCTGCGGCGGGATACTCCAGAGGGAACTGCGAAGAAGGAGTCTCTCTCTTCCTACTTCCAGGTCACTCTAAGAAGATTTGCCAGAGCTAGAGCTTCCCCGACATTCACCAAGAGCATGTAGATTGAGGCCTGATCCACGAAGTTGGCGGCTGAACTTACATTCTCGAATAGAAAGAGCCAAAATACGAGAATTGCCAGGTTGAGTACGACGAAAAAACTCCCGAAAAGAACGAGGCCCATTGTGAAAGAAGACTTGACCTTCCGATACGTCGCGAGATAAATTGCCAACAAGGCAAGGGTCATGGCTATATTCGCAAACGCGACTATCGCGCTGGCCCACAGTGCATAACCCAAGCTCAGTCACTCTTCTCCGCATTTGTTTCGTTTATCTTTCTTCTTCCAATTCTACTCCAAATCTCTTCGAGGATTGGAAGTGCTTCTTCCATTTTGGGAGTAAGAAATAGGACCGCGCCGTAAGTTCCCTTGTCCGATGGAACGATCAAGCCATTCTCCTCTAGAACTCTAACATGGTGCTGGATAGTTTTGTAATCCACGTGAAGAATTTGTGCAAGCTGATTGGCGTTACACGGACGACTCTGAAGGGCCTGAATGATCTCTGCCCTGCTGGGTCCTCCGCGCGTTCCAGCGAACAGATACCAGAGGAGTCGTTTGAGGTACTTCTCGCTATAGATCGATGCCCTGGGGTCCTCCCGTGCCGTCGTCCTTAGAAATGGAATTTTACGAAAGAGTTGACTTAGTTGAGGAATCAGGGGCGACTTTTGCGGTATCAAATGAATCGTCTCCAAGATTGTTAGGCGAGCCAGTTCAATTCTCTCCCTTGGCTCGCGTTATAATATTTCTTCGAATCCTTTAACGACGATTCGCACTTATTGAGACAATCTCTCATTTAGGTCTCTCAAGACCACGTTGAAATTCCGAAAGATGGGATTCGGGCGGACAGCATCTCATTATCAGCCCGCCCGATGTCGTTCGTCATTGCGTTGGCTGAGAACGCTCAGTCCGCATATTTGTGCGGAAATTCATCATCTTTCTTGCCAGTCGTTTCCGGCATTATTAACGCATACTAGAGTCTCGACTTTCCGCATTCGGCGCAGAAGACCCCTGTGGGGTCAAAAGGCCCGCCACAGTACTTGCACTCTGGGTCTTTCGGTTCCATTTTTTCCTCCATCGGGGGAAGATCTTTCTCATATCTTCGGGCAATGAATAGTGAACCTTCCAGGAGGAGTATTATTGGCACGAAGAGTGCCACGTCGGCTACTGGTCCTCCATCGGGGGTGATGACTGCGGTGAGAATGTACGTTCCTACCCAGAGATACAGTCTTCTCTTGGTGATGCTGGCTGTTCTAAGAATGCCGAATCTTACCAGAAGAACGATGAACACTGGCAGAGTGAAGGCAAAGCCCGTCGTCAGGATACTGAAGAAAACTAGGGTGTAAAAGTCCTCGATATTTACGAACGGTGCGGCACCTGTGATGGGTAGGAAGATCAGAGTGCCTAGCACTATGAATGGGAGCAGAATTAGGAAAGCGAAGATAGCTCCGGCAATGAAGAGGAGAGTAAACGCGGATACGAATGGATAGACTGACCGTCTCTCACTCGGCTTGAGGGCGGGGTCGATGAACCTGTATACTTCGTAGGCCAGAACAGGAATGCTCACTATGAAACCGAAGACTACGGATGCGATTACGTAAAGTTCGATAGGGGCTGTAAAGCTGCCAGCGATAAGTTGTACGTTTGACGGGAGTAGCTGCGCCTTAATGTAAAGAATGATGACTGAAACTAGCGGTTTGTAGAAGGAGAACGGGTTCCTTAGGAAGGATGCATCGGCAGGGAGAACCATGAAAAGTATTGTGGCAATTATGAAGGTGTAGATCCAAGCGCGCAGCAGCTGTGCAAGCTCGTTTACATGTTCCCATATTG
This sequence comes from Crenarchaeota archaeon 13_1_40CM_3_52_17, assembly GCA_001918745.1. Classification (GTDB taxonomy): domain Archaea; phylum Thermoproteota; class Bathyarchaeia; order 40CM-2-53-6; family 40CM-2-53-6; genus 40CM-2-53-6. The sequence continues at coordinate 36,030 of MNGN01000053.1, forward strand.
GGAGGAGCTTTTCCGCTCCGCCTTTCTGACCCAAGCGCTGGCGCTATCCTCGGCCAGCCTTCGCCAGAATTTCCTCTCTTATCTGATTGGGGGACTTTCCTTGGGTCCAGATCCCTAGCTTGCGGGCTGTTTCTGAAAGAAGTTCGTCGGCCTCGTCGACTGCTGTCTTGTCTTGCTTACCCTTCCTGAATTCGGCGACCACTTGTCCGAAAGACCGAGCAAGATCCGTGATTGCTCTTGGCCTGATAAGGAATACTAGCAGAATAATCGCGGCGACTACTATCCACTCGAAGCCGGCGATCGCCATCTAACGGCCCCTACTTGTTCTGGGCGACCTTCACTATTTCATCTGATATTTCTTGGCGCGTTTTTCCTTGTGTGTTAATGTTGAGTTTTTGGGCGGTTTCGATCAATGGGTCGGAAACGGCACTCTCGATCCGGGGGACTGAGCTTGGGGATGGGTTGGTAAGACCCTTGGAGGCCTCTTCGAATTCCTTTCTCGCTCGTCCTAGAGAACGGGCAAGTTCGGGAATCTTGCCGGGTCCCCAGACGAATATGGCGACAACGATTATTCCTATAACTACCCACTCGTATCCCACTATTGCCATACCGATTTCCTACCTACGAGCGTGGCTGTTCCAAGCTTTAACTTTTTACCATGATTCATACCAGAACCTCGCTCATGCCGGGAAACCTTATTCTTCGCTCGAAGCTACCCTTTTCAAGGTAACTCAAACTGAAGATAGTCGTCTGCGTTCGCCGAGTCCCCGATACGGCGACGCGTATCAAGATTTCCCCCGATGGGAAGTCAGTAATAACAAGCGATACAGAGTTCGTAATCAACCCATACGAAGAATATGCTCTAGAGCAGGGCGTTCAGCTGAAAGAGAAGCATGGCGGAGAAGTCACCGTTCTTGCCCTCGGACCCGAGAAGTCAACTAGCGTAATCCTCAAGGCTCTAGCTCTTGGCGCGGACAAGGCTATTCATCTCAAGACCGAGCACTTCCCAGATGACCCTAGCGCGATAGCTAGGGCAATCGCGGCGGAATTGAAGACTGTCGAATTCGACGTTCTACTTTTTGGCAAGAAGGGCGTTGACGACGACAATCAACAGGTCGGCCCGATGGTAGCTGAGCTTCTTGGGATTCCCTGTGTTACGCAAGTCGTCAAGCTCGACGTCTCCGGCGCCAAGGCGTTGGCTCATCGAGAGGTTGAGGGAGGGGCAATTGTTGCCGAAGCTACCCTTCCGTCGGCATTTACCGCCGAAAAAGATCTGACGATTCCTCGATATGCGTCCCTTCGAGAATTAGTCGCGGCTAGGAAGAAACCTATTCTGGTGAAGGAGCCTCTACACTTTCCAGGCGTGCTAGAGATAGTTTCAGTCCAATATCCTCCACCTAGACTCCCGGGCAGAGTTCTGGGGAAGGGCGTTGAAGCTGTTCCAATATTGGTCAAAGTCCTACATGAAGAGGCCAAAGTGATCTAGCGAGATGCATGGTCCGATACTTGTTTTCGCGGAGTCGTCGGGCAGCGAATTCCGAAAATCAGCATTCGAGGCCGCAACAGAGGCCCGACGGCTCGCTGACCTCTTAAAAACCGAGGTTCATGGCCTATCTATAGGTCAGGGAGTAAAGGATCAGGCAACTTCTCTCGGCAAGTTCGGCGTAGACAAAGTTTCGGTCGCCGACGACGAGTCGTTGAAGCTCTTTCATCCAGACCTCTATCGACAAATCGCTCTCGACCTGGCGAAGAAGATCAACCCCAGCGTCATTCTTCTCCCGGCTACTTCGACCGGCAAGGACCTAGCCCCGCGTCTTGCAATCCATCTCAACACGGTTGTTGCAACTGAATGTACCGAGCTAGAAATCAGAGATGATGAACTCATCGCGACTCGCCCGGCTTATGCCGGCAAGGTGTTGCTGAAAGTCAGAATGAGGGGGAATCCAAAGGTCGCAACTCTTCGTCCAAACGTCTTCACCGCTAAGGAGGTGACTCCTCCAATTAGCCCTCGGATCGAGTCTCTCTCGGTCGAGAAGCCGGCGACCCGGATGATCGTGAAAGAGTTCATCACCCACGGGGCAAAGAAACAAGACCTCACTGAAGCGGGAATCATCGTTTCCGGTGGAAGAGGAATGGGCGGGCCGGAGAACTACAAGATTCTGGAAGACCTCGCTAGTGTTATGGGCGGGGTGGTCGGAGCTTCGAGGGCCTCTGTCGATGCTGGTTGGAGACCGCACTCGGACCAGGTTGGACAGACGGGGAGAACCGTCTCCCCGACGCTCTACATCGCCTGCGGCATCTCTGGAGCCATTCAGCATAGAGTTGGCATGATAAACTCGAAGGTGATAGTCGCGATCAATAAGGATCCTGAGGCGCCAATTTTCGGGTTCGCGGACTATGGGATAGTGGGGGATGTTTTCGAGGTTGTGCCGGCTCTCACTCAGGAAATGAGAAAGTACTACGGCAAGAACTGACTTGGTCTGTTAAGGGTCGTCGAGCTTGGACTTCAGGAATTTCGCCAGTTCCTGGCTAAGTGGGCTTCGAGAAACGTCGATTACGGGCATCTCAATATTTCCCGACTTTACGTTATGGACAAACTCAGCCATCGGGGCATAGCTTATGGACGCTATGTAGAGTTCCCCGCGTGCATATTCCTCTGGCATATCGGAGGGTGGGATTGGCTGTGATACAAACACCATATTCTCTGCCCATGTCAGCAAGACGGGTTGTCCCATCTTCATGATGAACGACAATGCATTCACGAGTTGTTGTGGATTATCGTATTTGACGAGCTCTCGGACGACAATCCGTTTCAGCGGCTCGTGAGCTATTTCGACCATTTGGCTGCTCATCTCTGATCTCCAGACTGCGAAGGCGATAGGTTGTTGGTTAAGAGGGTTTCCAGGCTCAGCCTAGCTTGAAGCTTACTCCCTTTCCGCCGGACGGGTACTTCCAGCTTATGGCTTTGGCTCCAATCTTGTGACATACTATAAGGCAAGCGCCAGTTTCCATGCAGCCCTCCGTGTTGTAGTTCAGTTGGTCTTGCCAAGTGTACACTTGAGCTGGACAGATGTAGAGGCACGGCTTCTTTTCGCACTGCTGGCATAGCTTCGTGTCAACCACAATGAATGGTTCCGGGTCTTTGTTGAAGCTTACCAGGGCTAGGCGTTTGTCTAGAGTCATTTCCTCTTGGTTCTCAGACATGTCTAGAACGTCCTCGCTCCAGCAAGAAGATCGCGGACCAAGCTAATTGTGGAGACCTTGCCTTTCGTCTGTGCCCTCAGCTCTTTGTAGATTTTTCGCTTTCCGCTTCCATCAACGCGATAGACTGCTTCTGCAGCATTGCAAACCAGTTCGGGGTAGACGTTGTAGAGCCTGTTGTTTCGCAAGTATCTTGGCACTTTGCTGAAGGTATACATGTCTTTGAGAGCGGGCTCCTCTCTCAGCTTTCGCTCATAGGCTTTGAGGGATTGAGCTGAGTAGTCCTTTCTCTTGCGAGCCTCAAGAATCGTTTGGGCCGCAGCAATGCCTGAGACAATTGCCATGTCGACCCCTCTGAAAGTGTAGCCGTTATTGAGCAGGTGTCCGGCTGCGTCTCCGGCTATAATCATGCCCCCTGTGTAGGGTCTTGTCAACATCTTAGGCCCAGCCTCTGGAATCATGTGAGCGTCGTATTCGATTGTCTTCCCGTCTCTTATGAGCCGTCTGACCTTGCGGTTTTTACGCAGTCTATCCATGAGTGTGTGCGATGGGACTGCCTTCAATGACGCGTCATCAGCCCCGACGACCATTCCCAAGGCCAAACTGTCCTTGTTGGTGTAGAGAAAGCCCCCACCTCGAAGTCCGCCCGAACATTCGCCAACGAACACATGGGCTGCACCTTCTTCTGGTTCGAGTCCAAATCGTTCTTCAATCTTCTCGACTGGAAGTTCAATCACATCTTTCATCCCCATTGATACTTCCTCAGGCTTCATCATGGTCGATAGACCAGCCTTTCGGGCGAGGCTCGTAGTAGTTCCATCGCATGCAATTACTGCTTCCGTCGGAATCTTGTCTTGACCTGCGATTATTCCTTTGACAGTTCCACGGTCGAGTACAAGGTCGTCGACTCTTGAGTCCGTGATAAGAGATGCTCCTGCTTTCTCAGCTTGCTCAGCCAGCCACTTGTCAAACTTGGCTCGGACAGAAGTGAAGCTTCCCGTCGGATCCTTCGATTCATACTCGATGCTGAATGAGCTGTCTGCCGTCATGAATGTGATTCCCTCCTTTCTAACGAAGCGTTCTATCGGAGCGTTCTTCCATCGCTCTCCAAGCAAACGTTTGAGTGCGTAACTGTAGATTCGTCCTCCAAAGACGTTCTTTGAACCGGGGAAAGCTCCACGTTCAACGAGTAGAACTTGCACCCCTTCTCTCGCCAGCGTAAGTGCTGCTGCACTTCCCGCAGGTCCAGCTCCAACGACTGCGACTTCGAATCCTTCTAGTGACAACTCTGCCGCTTTCACGCCAGGTTTCGGGGTTTATCGGGTTTGGGTCTAGGCCCATGCACGTGCAGGTCGATACTTAACGCGACTCGCCGTCAATCCCCTTCGACTCTCCGCTGACCCATCTTTGCTTCAGCACCTGCTCGATCAAATCCACCGCTCGTTTGATCTGTCTCTGCATTGCCATCGGATCGTAACCAACTGGTGGCTTGCTGTCGAGGTATCTTCTGTACATGTCGAAGTCTAGGAATTTCTTGCTCGTCTCGAATATCGCCATTAGCGCGGGAGAGTCCATCTTGTCCAGGTCGGCTCTTCTGCAATGATAGAATCCGTTGTCCCTCACGAAGGTTATCTTCTCGTTGCCGACTGAGTCGTTGTAGACGTCCTCCCAGAGGTTTCTATCGATTTCATTCTCCATTGCGTCGCCAGAAGCTATTCTATCTTCGAATTGTTGATAGAGCCTTGACGCTTCTTGCTCCGAAATTTCAAGCGCCTTTGATACCTGGTCCATTGTGAGACCCTTCTTCGTCAGATAGTAACATGCTTCCTGCAGATACTGGGAGGAACCGTCATCTTCTTTCTCAGCAGTCAACGGCAAAGTCAGCTCCTATGACCCCTCTGGCCGTTCGAATGAGCCCTGACTGGTCATGATCCGTTGGAGAGACTGATGTACGATCTTGGCTTGTACTTCAAGCCCGAGATCTACCGATGGGATGCCCATTACTCTGCATCTGCTGAGAAGCTTCTTGTCGAGGCTTACCACGATGTATTTGTTTTCCGTTGCGAGGTTGACGACTTCATCGTCAGTTATCCCCGGTCTCACCTTCCTTGTTGTCCAACCGAGATCTCTAAGATATTCGTCCAACCCGAACAACTGTTCGTCGAGAAGGACTGTGGGTCGCTGCAAAATACTTGCGCTTCGCTCTGGTGAGGATCCACGGACGCTTCCTTAGAAGCTTTCGCGGTCGATCGCTTCGTGGAGGAAGAATCTGCTATTTCTTGAAATATCTACGGCATTTCCTGCATTGGAACCGGTTCTCTGAGATGCTCTTGAGGGGTGCATTGCAGAATGGACATGTATCCAGAATCGCCGGTTTCTCCTCCGATCCCACAAACATTTCTGTCGTGAGACGGGGTGTCGCGTGTCCTGTTGAGATATGATGTCTTCTTGAATAAGCTGTAAACGAGCCCCCTACAATCGCAGCAAACGCAACTAGTCCAACTGGTAGGACGAAGCTGGCTGTCGAAAATGTGCTGGCTAGGTAATCCTGCATGAACCTATTGTGAAGGTATTCATCATACAGCCAGCCGGCCAAGAAAATGTTCAGAGCAAATTGAACTCCTATAACCAATAGTTTTCTTGACATTTGGATCGTGGTCGATCAACTCATGAAGAAGCGATGCCCTGTTGCAGCTCTATTATACGATCATGGGTTCTCGAAAATAAGTCTGCCCAAAAGTGGGGTGTCCATACGGGACTAGCGTTGTATCTACTGCCGTTCTCCAATGGGGAGCTAGCGGTATGCTTCGAAGTCTGGTCCGAGGAGGTTTACCGCGATCTTCTGTACCATGATCTCGTCTGTGCCTTCATAGATCCGACAAACCCTAGTGTCGACTAGGTGTCTGGGTGCCCGTGTTTCAAAACTGTATCCGCTCGAGCCGAATATCTGAACAGTTCTGTCGGCAGCATCAAACGATGCGTTAGAAGCGAAGTATTTTGCTTGGGCTATGGTAATGTCGGCATGTTCCCGGAGTTCTTTGTTTTCAGGCTGTTCGTCGCTATGTTGCTTGAGTAGTGCAGCTTTGTAAACGAGGTTCTTGGCCGCCTCCTGATTCGTCGACATGATTCCAATGTGGCGTTGAACGAGCTGGTGCTTGCCGATCGGTTTGCCGTGTTGCATTCGTAGCTTTGAGTATGTGACCGATTCCGTGATGCAGTCTTCGATGACACCCAAACACCCTGCGGCAACACTGAGTCTACCACTCATCAGCCCAGAGTAGGCGATTCCGAGACCCTTTCCAGGGGGGCCGAGCAAATTCTCCTTGGGTACTCTGCAGTTGTCCAGGAAGATTGAGCCAGTGTCTGACGTTGGCATTCCTAGCTTGTGTTTCTGTTGTTGCGCTGAGTAGCCTTCGAATGCTTTCTCAACTATGAACGCACACATACCATCATGTTTGCCCTTTGGGTATGCGAATACGACTGACGTGTCTGCTATACTGCCGTTAGAGATCCAAGCCTTGCTTCCATTCAAGATGAAATGAGTTCCTTTGTCCTCAAACGAAGTTCGGAGGGAGGTGGGATCGCTCCCCGCTGTGGGCTCGGTCAGCCCAAAACACATTACTCGTTCTCCTCTCGTCGCTGGGGGAAGATAGCGCTGCTTCTGATCCTCACTGCCCCACTTCTGAACCGTCAACTGGCCTAGTGAGATGTGCCCGGACAAAAACGTTCGGACCCCAGTTCCTTCCCGGCCGATTCTCTCCAAAGCAAGGGCATATGTGAGAATGTCCGCTCCCTGGCCCTCACCATACCGTCTCGATATTGGAAGCCCGAGGAGTTGGGCTTTCTTGAAAATGGGAACAAGATGTTCGTTGAACCTGCTCGCTAAGTAAGCCTGGTCTTCTAACGGGCGGAGCTCCCGGCAAGCCCGGTCAACTTCGTCTAGGACAAGCTTCTGTTCCTCTGAAACGTCGAAATTCATCTTGGAGAGATCTTCAGTGCCTGAGTCTACGCTCGCTTTCAATCGAAACGAACTCTCGTTACTCTCGTCCTTAATGTCAGTTTTGTCAAAAGAGATCACCGTAAAGTCTTCAGTTGATGCGTAGCAATAGTTTTCGCAATCTCTAGCGGATATCAGTTAGGGACATACTATGATTGTTAGGCGGTTCGTCGTATGAGCCTGTTACGCTGGGATGAGGGGAGTGACTCCGACCAGGTGACGTGTCTGTGGGATAACGCGTTGGTTGGCCACCGCAAAATCCTTGCCTGGCAATGGGCCAAGCTACCACGCTACAGGCGTGAGGGGGCGGTTGAGGTTCGACCGTTCCCTGCCAAGAAGAGACTACTCGTCTCTGAGGCGCAAGGGCTCTCAGGTGAAGCAGTGAAGGGGAACCCGCCGACGACGGTAATCCCCGGAGTCGATGAGAGCAAGCCGAGTGCAAAAACATACCGAACACTAGGCAGAACCTCAAAACGTTATATCACCGGCCAAATGTTTCCGTTTGCGCGACACTCGCTTTGCCAATTCAAGTTGATGAAGAGGACATCCCTTTCTTTGCCGAAGTAATAGCAGGTGGAAGGATAACGATCCCTGAAGAGATTCGGAAAATCTTCGGAGTCAAAGACGGTGACCATGTCATGTGCAGAGTAAGGCTCGTAAAGCGAGCTGAAGACGTCAAATAACGCTCTATTTGGGCCCGCGCGGGCCCCTGCGTGGATTCCTATTTCTGACAATCTTAAATAACATCGCTAGGCTCCGCTCTTCTCAGAGCCCTAGTTGACACTGGCCGTCTCCGATCCTACGAGAATAATTGACGGCTTTCAGGATAAGACAATCTTGGTCTTGGGGGACCTGATGGTCGACCGTTATGTTCGTTCTCAAGGCCGAAAACTCTCGAGAGAAGCACCTGTCCCTGTAGCGGATTTTGTCTCCGAGGAACTTGTGCTCGGAGGTGCTGCGAACCTGGCCAACAACCTGGTCGCGCTCGGGGCGAAAGTTCGGTTGCTGGGCGTCGTGGGAAATGATGAGCCAGGAAAGTGGATCCAAGAAGAGCTTGAGAAGAAGGGGGTTGACATCTCAGGCACCGTTGTGAATAGCCGCCCGACAAGCCTGAAAACCCGATTTATTCTGAACCATCGCCAGTACCTGAGGATTGACAAGGAATCACGGACTGACGTTGAGTCGCATGTGACGAAACAATTCCTCTACTCTCTAGACGATCTCCTGGAGAACGCGGACGGCGTCGTCTTCTCCGACTACGATAAGGGCGTCATAACTCCCGAACTCATAAGCAATGTCGTCGAAGAGTGCCGAGTCCAAGAGAAAAAAATCGTCGCTCAGCCAAAGGTTCGGCATTACCTCGACTACGTCGGGGTTTCAATGGTGAAGTCCAACGTGCGCGAGGCCACGATAGCAACTGGCGTTTCCATGGTCAATGATACCTCGCTGAGAAACATGGGCCACAACCTCATGACGCGGCTGGAGTGTGGGAGCCTCCTCCTCACTCGAAGCGAACAAGGGATGATTCTCTTTGAGAAGAAGAATATCACGAGTTTTCCGCCTTTCAAGGGTCCCAAGCCCGGATTCAACGCCGTCGGTGTAAGAGATTGTATGACCGCCGTACTTGCCATGTCAATCGTCAGTGAGGCGCCGATCGGAGAGGCTGTATTGCTCGCCGGACTTGCAGCAGCGCAGCACGCGGATAATCTTGGTACTGTCGTTGTAGACCTGAACGATCTTAGATCTCAAGCTAGTACAACACTTGAGCTTGCAGAACAGATAGTTCAGGTTCCGGTCCACTGATCATGGAAGAGCAGTCGATCCCTATCGGTATGCTTCTGCAGAAAGCGGCTAAGATCCGAGCTCACATTCTTGAGATGGTGGCGGAGGCAAAGTCAGGTCATCCAGGCGGAAGCCTCTCAGCTGTCGAAATTCTTGTCTCTCTCTTCTTTTACAAGATGCGTCATGACCCTAAGCGTCCAGATTGGCCCGACCGTGACAGATTCGTTCTGTCGAAGGGGCACGCTGCCCCAGTCCTGTATTCGACCCTCGCTGAGGCTGGGTATCTTCCAACTAGCGAACTGAAGACTCTTAGGAAGATCAATAGCCGTCTGCAAGGACATCCTGATCATAGAGTTCCCGGCGTAGAGTTTCCTGGAGGCTCCCTGGGAATCGGTCTTTCGGCCGCTATCGGCATGGCTCTCGCCGGAAAGGTGGACAAGAAGGAATATCGAGTCTACGCGCTCCTCGGCGACGGAGAGCTTGATGAGGGAGAGACCTGGGAGGCGGCGATGGCTGCGCCGAAATTCAAACTTGACAATCTAACCGCGATCGTGGACCGGAACGGGATTCAGCAAGACGGTCTAACCGAACAAATCATGCCGATGGAACCTGTAGGATACAAGTGGAAGGCGTTCAATTGGCATGTCCTGGAGGTAGACGGTTTCGACTTTCGTCAAGTAATCGACGCCTTGGAAAAAGCGGAAAGCATGAGAAACAGACCGACCGTGATCATCGCCCATACCATCAAAGGGAAAGGAGTCTCCTTCATGGAATGGGACCCTGCATACCACGGTAAAGCACCAGACAAGGACACTGTCCGTAAGCTCGTAAAGACGATGTTGGAAGAATGAGCGGAGTCAAAATCGCACCCTCGATTCTTGCGGCTGACCATTCAGACCTGAAGGGTGAGATCGGGAGAGTGGAGGAAGCAGGCGCAGACATGATTCACGTAGACGTTACAGATGGACACTTCGCTCCCAACATAAGTCTGGGTCCAGACACTGTCAGGGCTATTCGCAAAGTGACAAGACTCCCGCTCGACATTCACTTGATGATTACAAACCCGGAAAAATTCTACGAGCCCTTTCTCTCCGCAGGTGGCGACATCATAACGGTGCATGCAGAGGCTGCCGGCCGCTTGCTTCTTCACAAGTTGTCAAAGGAGATTCATCAGAAGGACAAGAAATTGGGTCTTGCGCTGAAGCCGTCCACGTCTATTCCATCTTGGCTAAGCAGAGAAACGACCCCCTTTGACGTTGTTCTCATCCTTTCTGTCAACCCGGGATTCCCGGGTCAAGCGTTCATGCAGAGCGTTCTGCCCAAAGTAAGGAAAATCGCAAAGCTAGCTGACTCAGGAGGATTAGATGTGGAAGTTGACGGGGGAGTGGACCAGGAGAACGCATCGACAATAGTTGAGGCAGGAGCTACCATATTGGTAGCGGGAGCCTCCATCTTTCGGAAAGGTGATGTTAAATCCGCTCTCCAAAACATGAGAGCCGTCACTCAAAGGACTAGAAGAGAGGTTCCAGCATAATGCTCGTCCAGCTAGCTTCAATGCGTGATGCGTACGCTGAGGTTCTACTAGAGCTAGGTCAAGAAGACCCTAGAGTCGTTGTTCTGGGCGCGGACACGTCCGTATCCATTAAGACCAGCTTGTTTGGAGATCGTTACCCCGATCGATTCTTCAATGTCGGAATTGCCGAGGCCAACATGATGGGCATTGCGGCAGGGCTCGCGCTTGCCGGGAAGATACCCTTTGTCACAACCTACGCAGCGTTCGTGCCCGGTAAATGCCTAGACCAGATTCGCAACGCAATCGCCTATCCCAATCTCAACGTGAAGATCGTCTCATCCCATGGCGGACTGACAGTTGGGCCAGATGGTGCGTCCCATCAAACGATAGAAGATGTAGCAACGATGAGAGCTGTACCCCGAATGCACGTTGTCGTCCCCGCCGACGCTCCCTCTACCAAATCCTTGGTTGCCCAGGCATGCAGGACCCTCGGTCCCTTCTACATCCGTCTCAGTAGGCCAAGCGTTCCCACGATTTACTCGGCGTCCAAAGATGTTGAGGTCGGAAAAGCCAAGATGCTGAGGGAAGGATCCGACATTGGCATCATAGCCTGTGGCATAATGGTTAACGAGGCAATGGAGGCCGCTGAAACCCTCTCGAAGACAGGCATCTCAGCGGAGGTTGTTGACTCCCACACTGTGAAGCCCCTGGATTCCGAGACAATTGTTCGAGTTGCAAGGAAGACTGGTGCGCTTGTAACTGCTGAGGAGCAGAATGTGATCGGTGGCTTAGGTGGAGCGGTTGCCGAGGCCATTACTGAATCACATCCGGTTCCCATCTCGAGAGTTGGAGTCAGGGATACTTTCGGAGAGTCAGGTGAACACCAAGAACTCATGGTCAAGTACGGTCTGACATCAAAGGAAATAGCTCGTGCCGCAAAACAGCTAATCAAATCTAGGTGATGGATTCTTGAAGATATTCCTTGATACCGCCAATGTCTCTTCGATCAAAACCTTCGCCGACATGGGAGTGCTTGACGGAATCACCACCAATCCAACTCTCATTGCAAAGGAAAACAGAGACTTTCTGGAGCTCGTATCGGAAATTCTCCAGATCGTCCAGGGTCCGATCAACCTTGAGGTAGTGAGCCAAACTACTGACGGAATGCTACATGAAGCTCATAATCTGGTATCCTTAAGCCCGAATGTGGTCGTCAAGTGCCCGATGACGAGTGCTGGTTTGGTAGCGGTCAAGGCGCTGAGCAAAGAAGGAATCAACACAAACGTCACGCTCGTTTTCTCGCCTAATCAGGCTCTACTCGCAGCAAAGGCAGGAGCGACATACGTTAGTCCGTTCATCGGCCGCCTGGACGATGCGGGACATGAGGGGATGAAGGTGATTGAGGATACGTTGCAGATATACCGAAATTACGAAATGGAAACCCAAGTCCTAGTGGCAAGTATTCGCCACCCTGTCCACGTCCTTGATGCCGCAAAGCTAGGGGCCCATGTTGCGACAATGCCACCTGAAGTTCTCGAAAAAATGGTGAAACATCCGCTAACAGACATTGGTCTGAAGCGTTTTCTGGACGACTGGCAGAAGGCTGGTTTGAAACTTCCCGAACGCGGGACTCTTGCCGCTAAGGCGAGACCGCTTGTTCAGCGCGCTCAATAGAGCCAAAGCTTTCAGCCCGTTGGGTAGCACAGAGATTCCCTGAATGTGTGCTCAGCGTTAGCCTTTTGAGGAACCTGTGATTGCTCTCGCTGTTACCCTTTGACTAAGTACGTCTTTGTCACGGGCGGCGTAATGTCTGGAATAGGCAAGGGGGTTATCGCCGCTTCTATCGGGAAAATAATTCAGGTCCGTGGATTCGAAGTTACCGCTGTAAAAATTGACCCTTACCTCAACTACGACGCGGGAACTATGAATCCCTACATTCACGGCGAGGTCTTCGTCACAGAAGACGGAGGAGAGACGGACATGGACGTAGGGACATACGAAAGGTTCCTAGATATCAATGTCCCCAAGAATCACAACATAACGACCGGGCAAGTGTATTTCTCAGTAATCGAGAGAGAACGGAAGGGGGACTTTCTCGGCAAATGCGTCCAAATCATACCCCACATAACGGATGAGATCAAGGATAGGCTCCGTCTGATTCCCAAGGAAGAAGGAGTAGACCTTGTGTTGGTCGAAATAGGTGGAACTGTTGGTGACATCGAATCTTTACCGTACTTGGAGGCTGCACGTCAGCTTCGTCTTGAAGAGGGCAGCGAGAACGTTCTGAATGTTCACGTTACTCTTGTTCCTGTATTGGATGTAGTTGGGGAGCAGAAGACCAAGCCTACACAACATAGCGTCCAAGAGCTCCGCCGAATCGGAGTGCAGCCTGACATCATCGTTGCAAGAAGCAAGGCACCCCTCAACCAAGAACCGAGGCGAAAGATTGCCCTCTTTTGCAACGTAGAGGAGTCTGCTGTATTCACCTCTCAAGATATGGACAGTATCTATCAATCCCCTCTTCTCTTGGACCAGCAAGGGCTCGGCACATTCATCACGTATCGTCTTAGGTTGCCCGGGAACCCGCCAAAGTGGAATTCGTGGGAAAAAATGCTTGAAGACCATCTGTTGCAAACTAAGCAAGCCAATGTAGCAATTTGCGGGAAGTATGCAGAACTCGCTGATTGTTACGTAAGCGTCAACGACGCACTCAAGGATGCAGGAGCATCCGCGGGTGCCAAGGTCAACATAGAATGGATTGAAACTGACGACTTCGAGAAACAGCCGGAAAGGGTCAGGCTCCTGTCACGGTTCGACGGAGTCTTGGTACCGGGAGGATTCGGTGCGAGGGGTGCGGAAGGGAAGATTCTAGCCGTAGAATATTCCCGTTCGCATGACATTCCGTTCTTGGGCATATGCTTTGGGTTCCAACTAGCCGTTGTCGAGTATGCAAGACACATCGGGGTCGTTGATGCCGCAAGCTCTGAGCTCAACCCGCGATCAAAGAACTCCGTCATTGATTTGATGCCAGAACAGAATGGTGTATCAGAAAAGGGCGGCACGATGAGGCTTGGCGCCCATGAGATCGCCGTTGACGAAGGGACAATTGCCTATTCCCTTTACGGAAAGGGAAAAATCTGGGAACGACACCGCCATAGATACGAAGTTAACCCGAAGTACATTCCCGAACTCACATCCAAACAATTAAGATTCTCTGGAAGAAGCGATGCTAATCGAAGGATGGAGATTCTTGAAGTTCCATCCAACAGATTCCACTTTGCAACACAGTTCCATGCAGAATTCAAATCGAGGCCTGCCCGTCCATCGCCACCTTATTTCGGATTCATTCAAGCAGCCTTAGGATCGAAGGGAATTCCAGTGGAAACTGGTCCAGTGATCGCGAATCAGACAGTTCAGGTGAACCGGCGTGCAAAACGCTAGCGAAATGCCTCAACCCAGAACTGTGAGTGGTAGACGAACTCCAGTAGTAACCATGAGTCTATCGGCAGTCGCCATTGTCATGGTTTTCCTGTCAACCCTCCTATTTCAACTTCCTATTCCATCAACCAACGGTTACTTTAACTTCGGAGATATCATGATCTTCATCTTCGCCTTCACCTTTGGCCCGGTAATTGGAGGCATCTCAGGCGCAGTTGGTTCTTCTCTTTCAGACGCCTTGGGTGGCTTCGGTACGTTTGCTCCCTTTACCTTTGCCATCAAGGGGCTGGAAGGACTCCTCGCAGGATTAGTTTCTCAGAGGCAATTCAGAGGACGGGTGATATTGGGTTGGATTGCTGGCAGCCTGGTCATGGTTGTAGGATACTTCCTGGCTGAGTCGTTCCTCATCTCACTGGTATTCGGCTCATCAGAATTTACTGGGATAGTCGCGGCTTCGGGAGAGTTGCCGCTTAACATTCTTCAGGTCGTTGCAGGAGGTTTGGTAGGGATACCACTTTCACTGACTCTAAAGCGCCTGCTCAAGCAGACCCCATACTATTACAAACTTATGGGAACTGCAACGTCCGACAAGAAGATCTGAAGCCAGCCTACGGTGTAGGCTCGCTTACGCAGATATAGAGGACGTTGCTGCCTCTAACGATAAGACTGCCGAAGTTCGTGGATGGGTCTCCTCCTCGGTATTCTCGTGCCCCATCGAGGATGATGTTCATATGGCTGTCACAATCGATCATTTTGCCTCTGTACTCGGCGTCATTCTTCAGTCTGACCGATACGTCCGCTTGTAGCTTTCGAACGAGTAGGTTCAGTGGCTTTCTTGAAGGTTCCAATTGGCGCCTTGTGCGGACGACTCACCGCAGGGCATAAAAACTCTTGGATAAGACGAATGATCAGAACAGATCGGAAGAAATGGTGTTGAGTGGAGGACTTATTCTTCTGACTCGGAATTCTCTCTAGCCATCATTTTCTGAGTGTGTTGCTCTTTCCTGAACTCGGATTTGAGTTTACCGCATCTGATACAACGAGTCATAGGGCCTCTTCCCCGCCATTGGTGGGAACATCCTGCCATTATTGTCATTACGAAAGAGGGTGCGGGTTATTCTTAAACTAGAGCCGAGGATTCGGAAGATGCCATGACTCGATGTTTAGCCCCGTCGAGCAAGTAAAGTCGTTCTCTGTTCGAGAAAGAGGCAACGAGTTCGAGTTTTGTTTCGTCTGGTTGTTTCCAAGAGGTCTGATCTTTGTCGTCGAAAATCGTCATGATTAACGTGGCGTCTTTGGTTGCGATTCTCGAGAGTTCGTTGAAGTGTTTCTCAGAAACTGAGCCTGATTCCGTCATTGAGACTGACGTGACTCCGTCGGCAACCTGATCTTGGAAGGGCAGATGTGAGGCGTCTGCCCGAACGAGCTGGATCCCAGTGTTTGTTGTTCTATGCTTTGCTTTGATCAGCATCTGACTGGAAAGATCGACTCCCAAGCTAACTTGACCTTGTGAGCAGATCAGCCCAAGTAGTTTGCCTGTTCCGCATCCAACGTCGACGATTAGCTTGAACGCTTTGTTGTGAAGAAGCTGCAATACCTTCGCGTGCTTCTTGCCTTGCTCCTCGCTGTAGAGCTCGTCGTAATTCTTGGATAGGGCATCGTACCATTTCGCAAGAGTTTCTGTGTCCTTCGCGGGCAAAGCTATGTCGATATATTGCTCCCTTGATGCATTGAACCTTTCGGGGATGTCAAGTTGCCAGTAATGATCTCGCCAAGCCTTGATGAGGCTCGGAAGGGATTGACGATGGGTCTCGAGGCGAGGAAGCTAGTCGTCATGGTCGCAACGTGTAGCGTGGAGTACTCAGGTCGGACCGGGAGTCATTTGGGCGAGGGTGAGCGGTTGGTAATTGTGAAGGGAGACGGTTGCATACTGGTCCATCGCGGACGCGACTATCAGCCTGTTAATTGGCAACCGTCAGGATGCATCATTCAGGCCCAGGCCAACAATGGGACTCTCGTTGTGAAAGCGGTTCGTCCAAATCCGCTTGAGAGTCTAACCTTGATCGTTAAAGAGATCCAGTTTCTTGCCACATTTCTTCTACAGGACGAGGCGGAGTTTGTCCTGCATGCGAGCGAAGAAGAGATGCAGCGAGCCATCATTCTCCAGCCCGACATCATCGAGCCAGGTTTCAAGATCTTGGATTTCGAGAAGAAAGTGCCCCCGGGATTCGTGGATGTCTATGGAATTGATGGTGATGGCAATGCGATTGTTATTGAGATCAAGAAGGACCCGGCAGGTTTCCCGGCCATCAAGCAGCTAATGGAGTATCTGAAGTATCTTCAAGCTCCCCCGGGAAGAAAGTTGCGCCCAATCATAGTTGCACCGAGTATCGCGAAGGGCTCTCAGTCTACGCTTGCTAAGTCGGGAATTGAGTTCAAGCAGTTGACTCTGCAACGGGCTGTTGAGGTTTTACAGAAACATGCGAGGTCGGATCAGCAGGCGTTGAAGAGTTGGCTTTAGAGTCCGAGCCTTATGATCAGCATTGCGTATCCGATTCCGCTTTTAACGAAGCTGAGCTTACTTGTTCCTCGCGGTCTCCGGAGGAACGTGATCGGAACGTCGGTGATTGGCATACCTTGCTTTCTAGCGCGGATGAGGAGTTCTGGTTGGACCTCGAAGTTCTTGGCTACCATCTGGTCCCGTAGCGATTCGACTGCTTTGCAGCTGTAGATCCTGAATCCTGAGGTGACGTCGTTGGAAGGTATGTGGAAGATCTTCCGCATGGTCCAGTTGGTCGAGCCGCTTATGATCCGCTTGACCAGTGGTAGTTCTTCGACCATTCCTTTGTTGGTGTTCCGGCTTCCGACGACAATGTCTACGTCCTTAGCCGCGGTTACTAGGATCTGTATTTCTTCGGGTTGGTGGTTTAGGTCCGCGTCCATCGTGACGATATAGTCTGTATGGTCATCGATGAGTCCGAATCCCTTCTTCATTGCTTTTCCTAGGCCCAGTCTTTCTTGGCTGTAGTGGACTTTTATCCGAGGGTTTTCTTTGGAGAGAGTGGTCAGTTTTTCGAGTGTTGCGTCTGTTCCCTCGACAACGAATATGGCCTCGTAGTCGGGGTCGATCTTCTCAAGCGCGGATACCAGTCTGGCGGAGAACTCGTCTATGACCTCCGCCTCGTTATAGACCGGTATTACCGCGCTAATGCGCAAGCCTGTTCCCCGCCCGACGGGCGAAGGCAGGTATATTCTTGTTTGTGGCTGGGCTCCTTACCTCAAAAGACTCGGATTGACTACTCTCGCGTCGCGAGGTGCGCTGTGCAAGACCCCCCCTCTTGCCTAGAAGATTTGCCGTCTGGCAGTGATTATGCGCGAGACATGCGATTCAGGGCACAGTCCGGGCTTGGATCGCACGGCGTTTTAATGAGTCGTCAAGAACGAGTTGCTATGCAGTTTAGGGACAAGGCACCAGATTCGAAAACAGGGCTGAAAATGGGCGAATCTCTTCTCCGGGGAAATTGGACGGTTATGCGGTTACGAGTTCGTGTGAATGCTGTTTCATGTGCTGGTAGTGTTCTGCGGGCACGAGTGACTGGAACGCCCTATCCACGACCTCGCTTAGGGCTGGGTGAATGTGGATTGAGTCGCTTATCGGCTCGTAGGATCCGTTCCCCGCATACATTATGGGAATAATCTCGTGTATGAGGATAGATGCGTACGGTCCGATGATGTGCGCTCCGAGAATTCTCGTAGTTTCTGCCTCGACAATGACCTTGACGAAGTACTCCTTCACGTTCATCGCTTCGCCCTTGGCAGTATCCTCGTACTTCTGGAACCCGATAAGGACCTTGTCGGGTCCATATGTCTCGACTGCTTCTTTCTCCCCTAGCCCGACGCTCGCAATCTCCGGGTACGTGAAGACTGCGTGTGGAATTGCGTGATAGTCAGCTTTGACCTTCTTTTTCAGTATTGCGTTGTAGTAGACGATCTTCGACTCATAATTTGCAACGTGTTTGAACGGATATTTTCCATCAGCATCCCCAAGAGCCCATATGTTTGGCTGAGTGGTTTCCAGGTACTCGTTCACTTCTATCCAGCCTTCCTTGGTGAGCTCGATTCCTGCTTTTTCTGGGTGGAGAATGTCGGTGATCGGCCCTCTTCCAGTTGCGACCATGATCTCCTTGGCAGCAATGGTCGAAGTCTTTCCGGATTTCCGGTCTACCGCTATAAGCTCCTTCTGATCTCCAATTTCTCTGGCTTCCCTAACCTCCTGGTTCGTCAGGATCGTGATATGCCGTTCCAGGTCTTTTTTCGCCAGTGCCGAGACTTCTGGCTCCTCATCAGGTAGGAACTGTGGGTTTCTCCCGATAATAACGACTTTCGATCCCATGCTTGAGAAGAAGTGGCCATATTCTGCGGCGATGTAGCCTCCCCCGACGATCGCGATGCTCTCCGGCAGCTTCGTCAGTTTGAGGACGGTGTCGCTCGTGTGGTACTTGATCTTGTCAAGCCCTTTGATGGATGGGATATTGATCTTTGATCCGATGCAGAGGAAAATCATCTTGGAGGTAATCTCGGTTCCATCAACTCTCAAGGTGTACGGCGAGATGAACTCTGCTGGAGCGTGGTAGTAGTCGATGTTCTTCGAGCTGGACAGACCCTCCCTTATCTGATCGATGTCCCGGTAGATGAGAGTCCGCATTCGCTCCATAACCGTCTGGAAATTGATGTTAGCGATCTTCGCGTCCACTCCGAGCTCACGTGCCTTCTCGATTGTTCTAACCAGTTCTGCGGGGTACAGCAATATCTTCGAAGGAATGCAGCCACGTGTCAGGCATATTCCTCCGGGCTCGTCCTTGTCTATCACCGCGACCCGAATGTTCGGGTTCTCCTGGATCATCGCGTCCACAATGTTCATCGCCGACCCTGTACCTATCGTAATCAAGTCGTACTGCTTCATGTCTAGTTGTCCCGGAAACTCGGGACGAAGATAAGAGTATTGACCGAGCTGACGATCGCGAGTCTTGCGTTGATGATTATGGTTTCTTTGTTCCCTCTATTCTTTCCTTGCCCACAACTAGGATGAAGATGAGTATTCCTAGGGTGAAGGAGATGAGGCTGATCGACATTGACACGGTGATGTCGAAGTTGAGTCGGTGCCACGATTCGTAGTTAATGTACGCAGGCAGGATTAGCAGCGCGCCTGCAATCACGACCATTAGGCCCCTTAGAATGTCATGTATTTCCGTTCCTGCGATCGTTGTCTTAGTGCCCGTGCTATCGCACCAACTGCTGCTCTCTTCCTCGATGGTCCCGTATATAGATGATTCAGGCTTCAGCGGTTGGAAGGAGCTTCCGGGCGATTGTCACGTATGCTGTGTGTCCTATCATCCGAGTCTCCGGTCTTACTTTTCCCGCCTCCGTCTTGAACTCCCGCATTAGCAGTTCTACAGCTTCAAGGATCATGAAGCCTCCTTCTCGGAGTGCTACCGCGAGCTTCTCAAGCTGGTTTATCGTGGGGGTGAAGCCTGCAAGCAATCCCCCTCCAACTAGCGCCCCGTAAGCGGCTTTCACCATCCTCCATGGGTCTCCAAGGTCGACGACTACTGCGTCTACGCCGGTTTCGTCAAATCCCTCAGTCGGGTCTTTGTTATGAAAAGTCACCAGCGAGCCAAATCCTGCCTTGTCGACGTTCGCCTTCGCCGCTCGCAAGAACTCCGGTCGCATCTCGTAAGTGAACACTTGACCGTCCGGAGCGATCCCCCGGGCCAAGGCAGATGTGAGAGCGCCGCTTCCAGTCCCAACTTCCAACACCCTATTCCCGTTTCCGATGCCCAGCTGAAACAGGGCGTACCCGATATCTTTCGGATACAAGATTTGTGTTGGACGGTCAAACGATTCGACGACATCGAGAGCTCGTGGCCTGAATACTGCCAGGTTCTGGCCCATGCTCGTCCGAATAGACCCACCATATTCTTTGCCCACAAGCTCTGCCAGCTCGAAATAGCCCCTGTGCGTGTGAAACCTTCCCGGCTCCACCTTTGCAATCCACTTGCGCCTTGCGTCCTGATAGAGCAGGACCCGGTCGCCAAGCTTAATCTCTCGACTCAAGACGCCGACGCGCTTGGACGCGAGAGCCATTAATCATTCTATGCATTTGATTCAACCTGAAAAAGGGCCCTCGAGCCTAGCTCGAACACGCTTCTTCCATCATTCGCCTAGTGATCTCTTTGTTCCCGTAGCTCCCTAAGCAAGCAAAAGTTCCCTTTTCCGATAATTCTGTTTCTCGTGACTACTCCTTTCCGCTAACCATTTTTTCCTGTTAACTATTATGTGACCCCCGGGGGGGGTCTGTTTTTCCCGCGCCCCACCCTTCGTGAAGCGCCGAGTTTCCTACGCTCACCCACTCCCGCCATCCTTCCTTCCTCCGTGACGCCTCCATGCCTCGGACCCTGGCCTATGGCGCTAGTGCCCGTTCGGTGAACATGCTCATACGGCCCCTTTGTGAAAATACAGGTTAGCCCTTCAGTGCTTTGAACACGCCTTCGGCCTTCGAGGCTGGGACAAGCCTCACTGTGATTGGGTCCCTAGTTCCGGAGATCCCGATCCTCAACACCGCGACCCTTCTCCTCCACCAAGTGGCCACGATCGCCGCTAGGAACACGGCGAAAGTACCGATCAGTAACAGGTCAAAGGGTGCTTGAGGCAGGCTAAGCCTTGCCTGACCCGGAAACCACCATACAAGAAACACAGCTATTGCTCCAAGAACAGCATATGTCAATGGCGGGATCAAACTCTTGGTAATCAGCTCTAGAGTGCTCACGTCGGCATGGGGAACGTTTACGAACTTTTCTCCGGTCGAAAATCTCTTCCCCACCAGCAACCTCGAGTCCGTCACGTAGACGGTATAGTTCACCCCTGCGCACTCAGCCAGAACGTTCTCCGCCCCGACTAGGCTCTTGAGGTTGCTCAAATCTTCCTGTTGAGACACGAAAATCTCTCTTACCCGTATTGTAACCAGTCCCCGCGGCAAAAGGATTACGAATGGCCTTACCTAACCGGTGATACCAGCTGGGAGACGGCCCCAATTACTGCCCGAATACCACTTTCCGAACCCAAAGTTTCGCTCAGCCTCACTACACTCTCCTTGTTATCCCTCAGAGTTCTCGAGATCGCTCCAGCTAGCTCTGCCGCATCTAGTCTAGATTGATCTAGCACAACCGCTACTCCTAGTTCCTCCGCCCGCTTCGCATTGTTCGCCTGTTCCGTGTGGTTCGGTGGAGGAATCAACACCAGAGGCTTCCCCTCTGATACCGCTTTCATGATTGTCTCATGTCCTGCCCGTGACACAATCACATCTGCGCGCTCGAAGGTCCTCCAGTATGACTGCTCAGTCATCCACTCGTGAACAACAAGATTTTCGACTCTCTTTCCACCACACGATCCGTTCGGATCGCCACAACTCAGAATCAGCTCGTAGTCACCGGGGAAACCCTTGAGGATCTCTGTCAGTTTGTTCACGAGATATTTCCGGTCGGTCGCGGGTCCACTAACACAAGCAAAGACCAAAGGCCGAGATCTACTAACATTTGCTGCGTCGTTCGTAGGTTTGAGCTTGGGTGGGGTTAGGGGCCCGACTAGCCGAACTTTTCTCCTGATTCCAGGCGGAATCGCAAGATTGTATCTGGAAATTGTGTACGGTGCTTTGAGGTCGGGAACAATGATCAGATCGCTTACGCCCCACGCCAGCTCCAGCATTGCTGAGATATACTTCCAGATGATCTTTCCCGCGAAAAGCACTGGTCTGTCAGCGAACCTGTGCTTTCTGTTATCCTTGGGCATCTGCACGGAGTATTGGTTGAGGATCAGGATTCTCGGCTTTCGCATGACGAACGCGGCCACAAGGGTCGAGATCCTCGTGTCCGATATCACGACGTCGGGATTGAACGCAGAGATCTGCTGTACTTCTCCTATCAGTTGGCGTATGAAACCCCACAATCCGACTGTTACACCGTTCTGGCTCATCGTCATCTTCGGATCAATCGTCCCATCTTCCCTGGTTCGAAAAGACAGGGGTATCGCGCTGAAGTAGGTGAGCCCGGAACGCTTCAGATAATCCAGGGCATCAAGGTATGACGAGAAGAGGACCTGGACGCCCTCGTTTGAGAACTCACGGGCAATCGCGTCGCACCGCGTGATATGGCCCAGGCCGAGCCCGCATGGCCCAATGTACAATCTCAACCCCTAGATCCTGCCACTCTTAGTTTCCTTTCGAATACGCGCCCTCTAGGTCCTTCCTCTGAAAAGATCTGCCCTTGAAACCGAGCAACCCTCACGTCACGAGTCAGCCAAGCATCCGGCATTAGCCCTGCCTTCAAACAACACTGGTTTAGAAATTCCTCCGGATCGAAGCCCTCGTCCACCGCGACTTGGGGCAAGAGTAGCCCTCTGGATCCAAGCCCATCTACAAATAGACCGTCCCGTCCAATCTCGATGTTCAAGGGTAGATCCAGCGGACTCTCTACTACGATATGTTCGAGAGGCGAGAGCACTGTCACTTCCACTGTAATCCTCTGTTGGAACTCGGCAAGTCGCACGGGGTCAAATCTCGGATCCGTTGTGGCCGCTTCCACCGCGCAACGCGCTGTCTCGGAAAGCAAAGACGCCTTCGGGAACGGGTTGCCAATGCACCCTCGCATCCCTCGGCTCGTCATTTCGTCAAGTAATGTAACGAACACTCCTCTCGCGACGCTTACCACTATGCCTTCCCCGGAGGTTGGGTCGGTGTTTCTCCCTCCGAGATGATCAGCGATTGCTTGACGCGCTGTCGCCACGAGTTTCGTTCCGTCCTCCGTCGACAATGCTTCCATCATTGTTTCAACCTTGCGAGCCTTGTTGCCTCTTCTAGGGTTCGACGTATGTTTTTCCAGTGGCTGCCGACCCAGTACACTTTTCCACAATTCTGGTTGCTGCATTTCCAAAATTGGTTGTATAGTTTGAGGCTTTCTTTGGGGACCTCGCCGGCTAGGTCACTCCTTGACTTTTGCATTAGACTGGATCCGCACTCTGGACATCTAGTTTCTTCCACGTTAGTCTCCAGGCGCACTCCGAAAGTGCTGGACATCTGGGCCAATCTCTCTTCCTCCGTTTCACCCACCACGAGAGCCGACACTATCTTCTTCGCCACAGCCCGCTGGTACAGTTCTTCGTCTCTCGTTAGTAGGACCATGTTCTCCTCGCCAGCGATTGTTAGAAGGTCGTTGTCTTTCCCGCTCGCATCGTATCTTACTTCGTATCCTAGTATCCGCAACCACCTTGCCAGTCCGCCTAGCATTCCGTCAACAAGAAATCTCATTCATGCACTTCGGCTTTCAGAACTCTTCCGGCGCCAGGCTTTCCTAGGATCTCTCCCTCGCGGTAGACAACCGACCCATTCACGATGGTGGTGTGAACTGCGCCTTGCGTCTTCCAGCCCTCAAAGGGAGAGTAGTGAGCCCTCGAAAAGAACTTCGCGGGATCAATCACTCCTCTTTTTTTCGGATCGACCAGGACAAGGTCGCCATCGGCTCCCGTCTCAAGTCTTCCCTTCGATCGAAGATGAAAGATCTTCGCGGGATTGGTCGAGAGGAGCGAGACTAATCGTCCGAGGGACAGCTTTCCTTTATTGACCATGGTCAACATCAAAGGTAAAGCGGTCTCGAGGCCTGGTATTCCGGGTGAGCTCTTTCGAGGCGGTCGCGCTTTTTCCCTGATCGTGTGGGGGGCATGATCAGTAGCCATGATCGTTGGGATGCCCATCTTCATCGCTTGAAACAACTGGCGAGTATCCTTGGGTGATCTTAGAGGCGGCACCATCCACGCCTTCCAGCGGAGCATCTTCACACGATCCTCGGAGAGTAGAGTGTGATGAGGGGTGACCTCAGAAGACAAACTGCTTGAAGATCGACTCGAAATCGCGGACAAGGTAGACCTAAGACTAACGTGGCAGAAATGGACGCGACAGCCAATCCGTCTCTGCAATCTTAGGATCCGTCTCACAGCACTCGTTTCCGCGCTTCCGCGACGTAGTCGGACAAGTTCTGCGAAGGTCTCGATCTCTCTAGTCCTTGGAAGTTTGGTCAGGTCCTCCGCATGTACGGTTAGGAGAAGAGGAGCTCGCTTCGCAGCGCTCAAGACCCGAACCACCACTTTGTCATCGTCGACGTCCAGGGGGGCGATGGGATTGGGCAGGTAGAGTTTCATCGAGAGAGCTCCAGCTGCTTTCATAGCGCTCACTTCATCATAATCGTCGAGCGCAGCCGCGTGGAATCCTACATTAACTAGAATTTTTCTCGAAGCTCGCCTCGCTCTTTCTACGAGACGCTCGGCTGAGTCGGTTGGCGGAAGAGAATTCGGCATATCTATGACTGAGGTGAACCCGCCTGCGGCAGCGGCTGCTGTTCCGGTTGTGAAGTCTTCTTTGTAGGAGAGCTTCATGTCGCGTAGGTGGACATGACCGTCAATTAGACCTGGGATTACTAGTAGTCGCCGGGCTGGAATCTCTTCGTCAGCTCGTTCTGCAATCTTTCGCGCTATCCTCTGAATCCTGCCATGCTCAATGAGGACTGAGCCTCTAGTGATGTCGTTCTTGGTCCAGATGTGAGCGTCTCGAATCAGTAGGCTGGGCAGACCTGATGTCTCTTTGCTTTCAGGGCTCTTCAGGTTGTTCAAGATCCCTAGAGCAATCTGAGCAAAGGAACGTGCCGTCTTTCTGGACGAGGTTGTCCGACCACGTTTCGCATTCATCGCAGTATCCTCCAAGTGTGGGTCGTGTCCGCGGGCTCTCTAGTCCAGCTCGACTCTTTTCGGAGGCTAGATCGATTATGGCCGGCGTTACTTGAAGGATGTCTTTCATGGTCACGATTCCCACTAGTTTTCCTTCATCCATTACCGCGAGTCGCCGAATCTTTCGGTGGTTCATGATTTTTGCGGCTTCGTTGACGGTAGCTCTTGGGCTGATGGTCGCCACCGGCTTCGACATTGTCTGACCAACCTTCAGTTCGGAAGGGAGAACGTTTCTCGCAGCCACTCTCTGGACAATGTCTCTCTCCGTGATTATTCCTGCCGGGTTTCCGGCCTTGTCGACGATGATTACGCAACCGATGTCATGTTTGCCCATAAGTTTCGACACTCCGGCAACAGTCTCGTTCTCCTTGGCCGTGATCGGGGGCCGTGACATTATGTCACGCACAAGAATGTCTGGCTCCGTCTCATGAACAGACAATGCAAGACCAGCCCTCCCTCGCCTCTATAAAATCTTCATGGGTTCTGCTGAGTCTTCGTCGAGTCGATTGTGGTATTTGCTTGTTGACTCAGCTTGCCTCCATCGACTTTGAGGATTAGGGTCGCGTTCTCCGGTTCCCGTTTCTCTAGCATCGCTTCACCTGGGGGCCTGTTGGGGCTGAACCTCAGCCCTCCCGCAGCTATATTCCTAGCCGCGTTCTCGTCCCTGTCTAGGATAGCACCACAGTGTGGACACCATAGTTGTCGCTGGGTGCTCTCTAGGGTCTTGTACCCGCATATTGAGCACCGCTTGGAAGTGTTCCTAGCAGAGACATGGACTATCTTCACACCTTCCCATCGTGCCTTGTATTCTATCTGTCGTTGCAGCTCTCCATAGCTCCAGCTGTTCATTCTCGCCTGATAGTTTCCGCTCTGCCCATTATGCTTACGATAGAGTCTTCTAATCCCAGTTAGTTTCTCCATGACTATTCCATATCGTCTGGTCTTGGCCTCGTCAACTATTCTCTTGGATACGTTGTGGAGCATTGATTGAACACGGTTGCGCTGTCTCTCTCCATACTTGGAGAAGATTCGAGTTCTCATTCTAGTATCGTTTCTCTTGAACCGGCTGTTGACAAACCGGTAGATCGATTTGATCCTGGTCGCTTTTGACAGGTCGAATGTTTTTGACCGTCCCGTCGGTTGTTGCGGCTGTCACATTGTCCAGGTTACGGTCAACACCAACGTATCCTTCCGGCTTGAGCTCAACTATCTCCTTCGAGTAGGATATGCTTAGCGAGTCGGTGGTCAGCGTGACCGAGTGAACATTGAGCCCAGAGAGGGTGCGTTGAGTGTGATTGTTGAGCTTGAGATGGACGTATTGTCTTGGTTTGACCGGAAGTCGGAGAAGATCGCCCTCTATCATGAACCCGTAGCATGTTTTCAGCATCAGCTTCTTAGCATATGGGCTAGCTGTTTGAGGATTCCTTTTCTTGGCCTTTTGATGGTTATGGAGTATCCCTGTGGCCGTGCTGATCGCGCAGAGCCTATAGTAACTGAGGGTGTCACGATTGAGACGATGATACGATTTCAACGAGAGAGTCTTGAGACTGGAAACATTCTCTTCCACTCCGATCGCGATGCAGACGTTCACCATACGTCTGAACTCATCCAAGAGCCGCAGGAGATCGGGCGATGCTTGATTTCTGTGTCTGACCGCTTTCACCGCTAGCACCTCGACCACGCCAGGATAATTGAATGTGGTTTCTAGTCAAACATTGCATAGAGGATGGCGAACTTAACTGGAGCCAGTTGTCATCCGGAGAGATTGAGAGTGAACTAGCACTCTCAATCCGACGAAGAGTTAGCAGAGCGCGAGCCTAGCAAACATTATCTGCGGCGCGGTTGAGTTGTGCTCGATCGTTGTTGGCGGCGGCTCCGGGGTCACATCTGACTCTTGAACCCTCTGAGCCTCAGAAAACCCGCTCGATCTCACCTCCTACACTCGTGTACTGGACGCGTCTCGGGCTTGCCGTCTTGGCGGGAGTGCTGTACAACGCATTGGGTCTTAGTGGACCGAGCCTTTTGGAGGGGACGGCCTCTGCAATTAGTATGGGAATCGGAATCTATGCGATCTCTGTTTTCCTGGTCAAATACGTTTTCCGATATGGCCCGCCAGAATTGAAAGGGCCCAACAAGCACATCACCCTGGGAATTGGCAGCTATATTATCTGGTTCCTCTTCACGACGATTCTGTTGAACACGATCATTCACCCTGGTCCGTACTAGTTGTCGATTGGTCAAGGGTAGCTTGCTGGGGTGGAGCAGCCAGCGTAGGGAGTTGCTGGTTTTTCATGTCGGCTAGCAATGTGAAGTAGTCGTCTAGAGCTTTGAAGTACCCTCGATCGTATTCGCCGTGCAGTTCGTTGGCGGCGAATTCAGAGAATTCTTTCTTGAGATTGTTGATAGCGTCTTCTGTTCTGTTGGCTAGGATTTTTGGTAGGAAGATGTACTTGTCATCGTTGTTGCGGTATGTGAGCATCAATCCTTCAAGGGCTTTGACGTATCCTCTTGACCATTGGGTGTTGTCCGATTTCTGTCGTATTACGTCGAGCTCTTTCTCTGCGTCGGTCCAGGCTCTTGCTTCTACGTGTTCGAGAAACTTGTTCACTGGGAGTTGCGGAATCATTTTCGGCCCTCGATTATCGACGTCGTTTGGTCTCGTCTTCTTCTGAGACATCGACTATTCCTCCTTCTGTGACTTTGAAGATTCTTTCGCCCTCAGGCAGGTATGGGCTTGAGACAAGCCGTGCTATCCGTATGGGGCCGGTGGCAGCTCTGCGGAGGAATACTCTTGTGTGGCTTGTATGGGCTACGATGTGTCCGCCTACAGCGTCTACGGAGTTGGCGAAGAACTGGTCGGGTTTCGACATAACTTGGTTGGTGACTACGGCGACAGCGTTGAACCCGCGCGCGAGCCGGATAAGACGGTGCATGTGGTTGTTGAGACGTTGTTGTCTCTCCGCGAGCATTTCTCTGCCGATGTATTCGCTTCTGAAGTGGGATGTTAGCGAGTCGATGATGATGAGGCGGATGTTGTTGTCTTTGATGATTTGGTCTGCTTTCTCCAGGAGTAGTATCTGGTGGTCGGAGTTGTAAGCTTCTGAATAGATGATCTTCTGGGCCACGTCTGTGGCCTCCAGCCCTGCTGTATTTGCCATTCGCACGATCCATTCTGGACGGAATGTTTGTTCCGTGTCAAGGTACAGGGCTCCTCCATCCAGGCCACCTTTGTCAACTGGTAGTTGGACGTTGATCGCTAGCTGGTGGCAGAGGATGGACTTGCCAACGCCATATTCCCCATAGAATTCTGTGATGGTCTGCGACTCGAGTCCACCGCCAATCAATCCGTCGACCGCTTTGCTCCCGGTTGTAAGGCGGCGCACGTTCGCTTTCATCTTCATGAGTTCGTCGGCTCTGACGAAGGAGAGCGAGATGCTGTCTCTGGCTTCTGCGATGATTTTTGCGGCTTGTTTCTCTCCTATTCCAGCGGGAACAAGTTCTCTCACTGTGGCTGTTGCTAAGCTCTCGATTGTGTGAAAGCCAAGTTCTTTCAGTTTCTCTACTGTTGATGGTCCGACGCCCGGTAGGTCTTCTACAACCTCGTATTTCCGGACGGCTTCCTGAGTCATTACAGTCTCACTCGATTAGTATGATATTGGAATCTGGTTCGAGATTATTTAAACTGCAAATTGGGAGCGGGTCTGATTTAGAGCTGAGACTGTTCCGAACCTAATGATGATCGGAGAGTCTAATGTACTTCCATTCCGGTTTCGCAGGTTAGGTTCTGTCAAGTCTTCAGTCGCTCAGTCGGAGCTTTTTCGAAGCTTGACTGGCCGTCATCGACTCCAGGGATTGCCATAGTCATTGGGTTCCCCTTCACTACTTCGTTTGACGGTCCCTTCAGGCCGAACCCCAGCCCTGCGGATAATATGTTCCGTGCAGCATTCACGTCCCTATCAATAACAAGGCTGCACGTGGAGCATCGTAGCGTTCTGCTCTCCTTGGAGAACACCATTTGGTCTCCGCATGCCGAGCACTTGCTACTTGTTCCCTTCGGATTCACATGAAATACCGGGAGTCCATTCCAGGAGGCCTTGTAGGATAATTGCTTGTCTAGCTCATGATAACTCCAAGAGTTCAATTGGGCACGATAGTATCTGGTCTGGCCGTTGCCCCTCCGGTAGAGGCGCCGTATCCCTGTAATCCTTTCCACAACGATCCCGCGGAATGCTTGCCATTGCTAATGAGTGGGACTGTCTGAGAAAGTGAGGACTCTCCAGCAACCGAGGAGTTGACAGAACGGGTTACAACACCCTTAATGTGAGTTTTGTTGGTTGTGCTGTTGCGTTGAGGATTATTGGGGGTTGAGGGAGAGGAGGCCCAACCCAGGAAGAGCAATAGCAGGAGGTACGTAGAAAATTTGTTGGGCTGGCCTAGCGAGGAGTCTACAGGGGTCGGGGTCTACGAGACCGCTCTCCTTACCTCTCTGCTCGAGTACTTCATCGTGCTCTTCTTTGGTACATGGTTGATCGTGGAGTACTTTTACAATGTATACGAGCAGCAGTACTTCGGCTCGTTTAATCCAGTCTTCCTGGTCGGTGTACTGATGGCCGCTTCAGCCTACGGATTCATGAGACTGGTTTCCAGTGTTAGGACTGGTTTGAGGCCAACTAGGCTGAAGAGAAAGAAGGTTGAGGATGATTATTGATGAGGAAACTAGGCATAACCACGATCGCATCGTTCGCGGTGAACGTGATCTTGAGCCTCTGGCTTGTTAACCAGTACTTCTACGATGTATACTTCCACTCTTATGTTGACGCTACTCTCGGACCGGTCTATCCGTTCATAGTTCTCACGGCAGGCCTCGGTGGCGGCTCTAGTCTCGGATATCTTCTCTTGAAGAGAAGACACGGAGGAGACGAGACCGGAAGACTAGAGAAGGCTAGACTGTTCAAGTCGAGCGGGCCTGTACAGACGCCTGGAAGCCTCGCATCTCCTCAAGGCAAGATCATGCCGACCGGACCTCCTCCAGGTCAGGTTTCCCGGCACACTGCATATGCTGTTCCGCCGTTGCCCAAGAGCTCGCCTTCTACAGGAGGTGGGACGCGCGGTACGGTTCCGTCCTCAATGGCCGTTTCCTCCAAGAATGCTACCTCGATTTCGACATCTCAAAGACTGGACCAGATTACTCAGCCTTCGACTTCGATCTTGAACTCGACGCTGAGGGACCAGTACAGGCCGGAGCAAACAGCAAGGCCTATGCCTTCTGTTCCTCCTCCGTCTGCGCCAGTTCGGGGCGAGGGTGGTGGTCCAGTGAATAGGATTCCGCCTGAGCCGTCGCGGATGAGTTTTCCATCGCAGTGGAAGCCTGAGCCAGATCAACCTGTCGAGCGGCGTCCGGACGCTGGAAACGTCTTTCCAAGGCCGAGCCCTGTTGACCAGAAGACAGGGTCTGAATCTCCAGGTTTTGGTGGTCCTGTTGGGCAGGTTCCGAAGCCTCCGCAGGCGTCTCAGACTCCGTTTCCGGTCTCGAAATGGGTTGCTCCTGATCAACGGGGAAACCAGTGGACTGATCCAGTTCCCAAGCCAGGGCTTGCGGCTCCTCAGAAGTGGGCTCCTCCGCCGAGTCAAGGAGTTGGGCCTCGTCCTCCTCCTCAAGGAGGCCCACCTCGGCCTGGCTCGGGTCCTGCTCCTGGACCTCCGGGGCAACGGCCACAGTTTCCGCCTGGGCAGGGTCCTCGGCCGCTTGGTTATCCTCCAGGTCGACCTGGACAACCTGGTCCAGTTGGGGTTGCGCCGTCTTTCAGGTCCGATCAGCCTCGTCCTCCTGGGCCGCCTCCGCAGGGTCGACCGGTGCAGTCTCCCGGCGGGCCGTTGCCTCACCCTTGGAGCCCGCCTAAGCCGGCTGAGAAGGGAGATGCCGGTGGCGGTTCGCAGGACAAGGATCTCTTTGGGTCTCCGCCTCGCACGTCTCAACCACGGGGCTCGGAGGAGCCACGGGAGACAGAGAACAAGGCTGGTGAGCAGGGCTCTCCTGGTGGAGAGATGGATTGGGATACTGCGCTTGATACGATATTGAAGACGCTGAAGAAGGATCGGGGAGTCGGGGAAAGCAGGTAGAGACCTTGCGGGGTATCAGCGGGTTACAGCAAGGATTAGGCTGTTCGATCACACGAGTAACACAATCGTCTCGGGCATTGGAAGTGTCTAGATGAGAAGGCTATTGATCAAGCTCGTGGCCATAGAAACCGCATTGGTCGGCTGGCTTTCCTACTGGATCTTCCTCGTATACGCCAACAATCCCTCGGTAAGCGCGGGGCTCGGTGATCAGCTGACAAGGTTTCCGCAGCTCGCTTTTACTACTGTCGATATTGCGGTCATGGTAATTATCGCGACTTTCGCGATCACATTGGCCTTCAAGTTCCACCGTGGGCTTCGACCGGGTATCCGGTTGGAGAGGGCTTTGCAGATGCTGGAGAACCTGATGAAACGAAACCTGGTTCTCGAGGCGCAGGTTGCGGAGCTCAGAGTAGACAAGGTCCCTTCGCTCCGGTCAACGTCTACCGCAAGCATCTCGGTTCCGGGTCTTCCGGCCCCCAGCTTCGCAGCAGCCATGACCTCACCGCCTGGAGAGCCGAATCCTGGGTCATGGGAGAAAGCGTTCAGGACGCCGCTAGAGGCTGGTCCGCCAGCGCCGAAGCTTCGGGGTCGGAGCGCATCTGAAACGCCTTTCCAGGGTGAGACCGGGATTCCGCCGCCCAGAATAGAAGCGAGGCCTCCGATGCCTCCACCACCGAGTCCGCCTTTGGTTATCTCAGAAAAATCGTCAATGTCAAGTAGGGACTCTGGCGACAGGTTCTCCGAGAAACCAATGGTTGTCACATCCTCTTCTGCCTGGGAGGACAGTCCGAAGTACGTTGGAGAGTCTACGGGTGTTCTGACTCCTGCGGGGTCGAAAAAGGCTGCTCGTATTACTCCCGATCAAGGGCTCAAGCAGCCCTACATTCCCGTTCCAGCCCCGAGAATGACGCCTCCAAGCGTGATCGTTGGCCCGATGACCCAAAAACCCTCTCCAGGAAGACAGGCGCCTCGTCCTATCGTTCGTCCAACCTTTCCAAGTAAGCCATTGATCAAGGAACAGCTTTCCGGTGTCTCGGAGCAAAAGCAGGTTACTGCGCCTATCATTATCGATAAGCCTGAAACCTCAACCGTGGATTTGAAATCCTCTGAAACAACCACCCCGCTCGTTTCACCGATCGAAGAGACGAAAGAGAAACCTGGTGACAAGCCGGCTGACGGCTACAAGAAAAAGTCGCCACGCGAAGAAGACTAACCGAACTCCACCACTTCTACACAGAACCGCCCAGTCTTACTTTCCCAAGGATCCGAGACACCTACTCTTGGGGCGCGAGCATCGATCGCAAAGACCCCCTATTTTACTGAAACCATTTCCTGTCCGGCAGGGATAATCGGCGAGACAGGCGATTCAGGGCACAATCCAGCCTTAGGTGCCAGGGCGAATCTAGTCGGTTTGTCGCTGTGTCAAGAAGGGTCGCTGGGCAGTATAGGGACCAGGGCGCCAGATTCGAGATCAGGGCTGATAATAGGAGATTTCGCGTCTGGGTGAATCTCTGGCGACGAAGGGCGCGGCGCAGGAAAAACAGACCCCCCCGGGGTCACACAATAGTTAACGGAAAAAAAAGCTAAGGAGAAAGGAAGGTTACGCGGAAGCCCACTTTTTCAGCTGTCCTAATTGCCAAACATCAATCTCAATACCTTCGAAATAGCACCCACGTCTTAAGGGAGAAGTCTCCCAAGCCTAAGGCTCAAAGCTCACGTTCACCAGCCACTCAACCAAAGAGCGGAGGGACATCCAACGGGGCCACAACAAGAAACGGGCAGCCGCAGAATAGCGGTCCTTCCACTAACCAACATGAGCCAGGACGCCAAGGATGAAATCTTCGCAGACGGTATGACCGAAGAACTGATCTCAGCGCTCTCGAAAATCGCCGATCTAAGAGTAATAGCGCGAACCTCTGTAATGAGGTACAAGGACTCCAAGAAACCCATCGGCGAGATCGGCAAAGAACTCAACGTCTCCTCCATCCTCGAAGGAAGCGTACGAAAAGCCGGAAACAAGATCAGAATCGCAGTACAACTAGCAGATCCCGAAACAGAAGAACAACTTTGGTCTGAAAAATATGACAGAGATCTAGAAGATATTTTCGCGGTCCAGAGCGAGATCGCTCAGAAAGTAGCCGACGCGTTAGAGATCGAGATCAAAAAGGCCGAGAAACTTAGCCTCGGCAAGAAAGCAACAGACAACAAAGAAGCATACGCACTCTACCTCGAAGGCCGCCACTTCCTAAACACGAGAACAGAGGAAGGCCTGAGAAAAGCGATTGAACGATTCGAAAAAGCTCTGGAGAAAGATCCTCAATATGCACTCGCTTACACTGGAGTAGCCGATTCCTATGCTGTTCTAGCGCTGCTCGAATTTGTGCCCCCGAAAGAGGCGTTTCCGAAAGCCAGAACCGCTGCTGAAAAGGCGCTAGAAATCGACAACAGGCTCGCCGAAGCACACACCTCATTGGGAGTTGTGATGTTCCAGTACGACTGGGACTGGGAAGGCGCCGAAAGAGAATTCAAACGAGCAATAGAGCTCAACCCCAGCTACGCACCCGCCCACCAATTCTACGGGGATTTTCTGAAATCTCAAGGACGCTTCGAAGAGGCCTTATCAGAAATGAGCTACGCTGGTGCCCTGGATCCCCTATCACTCTCGATAAACACGGGAATCGGACATGTTCTGTACCTTAGCCGTCAATATGACCGTGCCATCGAACAGTATAGAAACACGATCAAGCTGAACCCCAACTTCGTCCAGGCACGTCTATGGTTCGGAAGACCCTACCTCCAAAAGAGAATGTACAAAGAAGCCATAACGGAACTAGCCCAAGCCGTTAGGATGTCAGGAGAAAGTACAATCTCGCTTGCGATGCTCGGCCATGCAAACGGCACAGCCGGGAAGAGAGACGAAGCGAAGAAAATTCTTGAAAAGCTGACGGAGAGGTCGAAGCATCAGTATGTCCCTTCATACTGGATCTCAATGATCCATGTCGGCCTCGGAGACAAAGACCAAGCGTTCACGTGGCTAGAGAGAGCCTTCCAAGAACGCTCAAGCTGGCTAGCCTGGGCTAGAGTTG
Organism: Crenarchaeota archaeon 13_1_40CM_3_52_17; assembly: GCA_001918745.1. Classification (GTDB taxonomy): domain Archaea; phylum Thermoproteota; class Bathyarchaeia; order 40CM-2-53-6; family 40CM-2-53-6; genus 40CM-2-53-6. The sequence goes on from MNGN01000053.1 coordinate 69,994, forward strand.
AACCAAGGTTTGATTCCCTCCGCTCAGACAAGAGGTTCAATTCACTGCTGGTGGAGATGCGGCTAGCTTCACAGAAGGATCGCGGACTGGGTATCCAGGGATGGATCAAAGGACCAGGCAAATAATCGCATCGATCTACCAAACGTTCCGGGGTCGATTCGGATCGCTCTGGATATAATTAGAATGCCGTAAAGCTTTATACTAGGAAACCTCTCACACTCATCGTGATCAAGATAACAAGATTTTCCAGAGTCATTGTGCGGTTTCGCAATTTCACATTGGCAACTCGGTTGGCTTACCTCAAGAAAATAATCCGGCAAGACTTCAACGTCTGTACGTTGAGCTGACCAGACGTGCGACGTGGAGAGGAGAAGCAAGTTCTCAACAGAGAATAACAAAAGGATCCGCCTGGCAATAGTACTCCTAACAGTGGCGCTGGGCGTGGCCGCTCTCTCACAAATAGGCAATCAGTCTACAGCAAGCCCAGATAATTCCGTTCAACCTGTAGCCATCTCCCAAGCATCACCACCTTCGGGGTCACTCTTTGACAACGTTGTCATAATCGTAATGGAAGACCATGGCATAAACCAGATTTGCGCCCGCAGCCCACCGCCTTGTTCGAGCGCTAACGGTGCCCCCTACCTTGCGGGACTCGCGAACAACTATTCGATAGGGTCCCAGTATGTAGGAGTGTCCCACTTTAGCCAGGCCGACTATATTGCTCTGCTCGGAGGAGACATCTACGGTTGTGTCGCTTTTCCATGCGCACGATCGAATCACGTGAACCTTGTCGACCGGCTTGAAGCGAAGGGCCTGACTTGGAAGGCTTACATGGAAAATCAAGCGCTCTCAATCGGCTGCGACATAAACTCCAACGGCCCATACACCCCGGAACACAACCCCTTCGTCTTTTTCAACAACATTCTGAACAACGCTACGCGGTGCGCTCACATTGTTCAGGCGAATCCAAGCAATTGCACTGTTACAGACTGCCCTCTTATCACGGATCTGAATTCTTCGTCAGCGCCCAACTTCATGTGGCTCACACCCAACGATTGCGATAACATGCACGGCTCCACGGGCATCTGTCCAACCTCAATCCCTTTGGGAGACAATTATCTCAGCAGTCTCGTTCCAAACATCCTGGGCAGCACTACTTTCAAGACCAAGAGGGCGGCGTTGTTCGTGGTCTTCGACGAGGGCGAGGGCTTCTGCCCGCGTAACATCGTTTCTAAGGACTGCGTCTTAGCCGCATGGGCCGGGTCAGGGGTAAAGACCGGCTTTGGCTCTAACAACGTGTACAACCACTACTCTTGGACCAAGACGATTGAGACGAACTGGGGGCTCACTGCCCTCTCCAACCCGGACGCCGCTGCTAAGTCCATGAGCGAGTTCTTCAAGGCAGATACTTCCACTAAAGACTTCACAATCACCGCAACTTCACCGGCGGTTCGCGCATCCGTAATGGCCAATTCAACTATCACGATTGCTCCTCGCAATAGCTTTACGGGAACTGTCAGTCTTACTGACACCATCCCTGGCGGTCTCTCTTGTGGACTAATTACCCCCGCCACCGTCACCGGAGGTGCAGGGACTGCCAGAGTATCCTGTAATTCTTCAGTTGCAGGCAACTATACGCTAACGATTTTCGGCACCAATGGTAACTTGACGGACTTTGCAACAGCCACCTTCAGAATCCAAGATTTCAACATCGCAGCAACTTCCCCAGCTGCCGCTAACGTAGGTGTTTCCGTTTCATCCACAATAACTGTTACCGCACTCAACGGTTTCGGTGGCACGGTCAGCCTCACTGACACTGTTCCTTCCGGTCTAACTTGTGGAGCTATTAATCCAACAACTGTCACAGGGTCTGGTTCCGCGACTGTTTCCTGTAGCTCAACAGTAGCGGGCAACTATACGTTGAAGCTGAGCGGTACAAGTACTCCCCTGGTTCGCAATGCGACAGCTCTCTTCCAGTTCCGAGACTTTACTATCGGTGCAACCTCTCCTCCTACAGTCAATGTCGGCGTATCAGCGACGTCGACAATTACGATAGCCTCGTTGAACCGCTTCGCTAGTATCGTAAATCTCACGGACACGATCCCCTCGGGTCTGACCTGTGGTGCGATTGCCCCAAGCAGCCTTACTGGTTCTGGTACTGCAACAGTGTCTTGCAGTGCTAACGCTGCTGGGAATTATACGTTGACCATAACCGGCACAAGTTCTCTACTAGTCCACAGCGTTACTGCAATTTTCAGGTTCCAGGACTTCGCTATCGCAGCGACATCGCCGGCTGTTGCCGATGTAACCGCATCGACCACAACGACAATTACTGTCACGGCGCTGAATCACTTCGCCGGTGTCGTAAGTCTCTCAGATACTGTGCCGTCTGGGCTCACCTGCGGAGCAATTACGCCGACGAGCATCACAGGATCAGGAACCGCTACAATATCTTGTTCAGCTACTATTGCAGGAAACTACACGCTTACGATAAGTGGTACCAGTGGATCAATTTCCCATTCGGTAACTGCTGCGTTCAAGTTTGTAGACTTCACGATTGCCGCATCATCACCGGCAGCTGTGAATGCTGGCGCCTCGTCAACATCGACCATAACCATAACCGCGCTAAATGGCTTCGCCAGAGCGATAACTCTCACTGATACTGTTCCGAGCGGTCTGACTTGCGGAGCGATCACACCGGGCAGCGTTTCAGGCTCCGGAACCGCTACAGTCGCTTGCAATGCCACAGTAATGGGCAATTATACGTTGACAATTACCGGGACAAGCACTACACTAGTCCACACGACCTCTATCATCTTTACGTTCCGGGACTTCATGATCGCGGCCTCCTCGCCAGCGCCTGTAGACGTCACTGCTTCCGTTGCCTCAACGATCACGATAAACGGGCTGAACCATTTCTCAAGTGTTGTCATTCTGACAGATACAGTGCCGAGCGGTCTCTCTTGCGGCGCAATCAACCCCACTAACGTTACAGGGTCTGGGTCTGCCGGAGTATCCTGTAGCGCTACCGTCGCTGGGAATTACACTCTAACGGTGACTGGTACTAGTGGTTCCCTCACGCACTCTACAACAATAACCTTCAGGTTCCAGGACTTTACTATTACAGCAACACTCCCTGCTCATGTCAGCGTTGGTGTCTCAGCAACTTCCACCATCACAATCACCGGGTTGAACGGTTTTGCAAGAAGTGTAACCCTAACTGATTTCATCCCCTCCGGTCTCGTTTGCGGCTCTATTAATCCTAGTAGTGTAACAGGCTCTGGCAGTGCGGCTCTGTCATGCACCGCCACCTCGGCGGGCAACTATAATGTAACGATAACTGGAACCAGCACTCCGCTAACTCACTCTGTCATCACGACCTTCAGCTTCGTTGACTTCACCATTACCGCCACGACTCCCGCGGATTTCAACTCTGGCGAGACCGGCAGCTCGACGGTAACGGTCACCCCTGTCAATGGGTTCAGCGGTCTGGTGAATCTCACTACGATTGTCTCTCCTTCAACAGGGCTTACCCCTAGATGTCCCGCCAGCTTGAACGTCACTATTGGGCCGATCACTGGTACGTGCAGTCCGACGTCCACTAACCCAGGCGTATACTTTGTCTTGATCACAGCTACGGGGGGAGGCCTCACTCGCACAACTGGGTTCGTATCCCACGTAGGCGATTTCTCGATCTCGGCCACATCTCCGAGTGGCAACGCAGGCTTCTTGATAACGTCCGATGTTACGTTGACGAGTTCTGAGAACTTTGCTGGCTCGGTCGCGTTAAGTGCTACGATCCCTGCTGGCCTATCATGCGGCGGTTTCAGCACCAACCCGGTCACGCTCACCGCTAACGGAACGGGCACATCGAAGCTGTCATGTACATCGGCTACACCTGGCACCTTTTCCGTGACAATTCACGCAGTGGGCTCCCCTGGCACAGCGTCACACTCAACCACTGTCACGTTCACCTTCGCTGCGCTTGACTTTTCGATCACTGCTTCTTCGCCTGCTGACTTCAACACTGGAGCCACGGGCTCCTCGACCATCACCGTCACTCCGATCGGCAACTTCGTCGGCACAGTGACCCTGACGACAACAGTTTCGCCCTCGACAGGCCTGACTGCTAATTGTCCTGCAACCTTGATCGTGACCAGTGGCGCGGTAACTGGTGCGTGCAGTCCAACTTCCTCGACCCCAGGAATATTCCTAGTTAACGTCACAGGTACTGGTGGCGGTCACACTCATTCCGCTATCTTCATCTCACATGTTGGAGACTTTTCGATATCAGCGACATCACCAACAAGTGTTGCAGGTTCTCTTCTCAATTCGACAATCACTCTAACTAGCACTGAGAATTTCGCCGGATCGATCGCACTCACGGCTACTATTCCCACTGGCCTTTCATGCGGGGTTTTCAGCGTTTCACCCGTCTCACTCACCTCAAACGGTACTGCTACATCTACACTGTCATGCTCTTCCACGGTCGCGGGCACATTCGTGGTTGCGATTAGTAGCGCTGGCTCGCCGGGTAACGCCTCTCACGCTGCGAACGCCACCTTCACATTTACCGACTTTACGATAACAGCCACCTCTCCCGCCACAGCTAACGTTGGTGTCTCCGCGACTTCAACCATAACCATCAGTGCGCTGAACGGTTTCACAGGAACAGTTACCCTCACTGACATTGTCCCTTCGGGTATGAGCTGTGGAGCAATCACTCCCAGCGCCATAACTGGTGGTTCCGGAACAGCAACCGTTTCGTGCACAGCCACTGCTGCTGGGAACTACACCCTAACGTTGACAGGCACGAATGGTTCTCTCACGCACTCCGCTCCTGCAACCTTCCGATTCCAGGACTTTACGATTATCGCCTCTTCGCCTGTCCCAGTGAACGTTGGGCAGTCCATCAGCTCAACTGTGACAGTGACCGCGGCTAATGGATTCAATGGAACAGTCATTTTCGGTGTTACCGCGCCATCGGGTCTAATCTGTGGCGCAATTACTCCCGCAAACGTTACAGGCTCGGGTTCAGCGGTTGTGTCCTGCAGCGCCACGGTAGCCGGCAACTATACCGCGACGATAACCGGGACAAGCGCCTCACTGAACCACTCTGCAGCCGCAGCCTTCGTGTTTCGAGACTTCGCCCTCTCCGCTAGTCCGACTACCGTTACCGCGGTCGCAGGTAATGCTGCGACCTCTACGATAACCGTTACTGGGCTGAATGGTTTTGCTGGAGTAGTAAGCCTGGCGACCAACAGCACATCATGCAACTTGACCCCCGCCAGCATGACCGGATCCGGCGGCTCAACTTTGGCCTGTACCTACGTGGCCTCAGGAGTAATTCATGTGACAGTCACAGGTACTAGCGGTGGTCTCTCTCACTCCGCAATAATTACCTTCACAGTACAAGACTTCACGCTAACCGCGAGTCCAACATCGGTTGTCGTTGACGTCGGTGCATCCGGGACCTCCGCGATAACGGTTACATCCCTTCAAGGATTCAGTGGCGCGGTCAGTTTCGCAACTAACAGTACTGCATGCAATGTTACTCCTACCAGCGTTAGCGGGTCCGGTAGCTCCACTCTATCCTGCACGTTCGGTTTGGCCTCAACTGTTCACATTACCGTGACTGGGACTAGTGGCTCAAGATCTCACTCAGCGAATGTAACCTACACTGTCCAGGATTTCACGATCGGCGCTAACCCGATAACAGTGTCAGTCGCGGTGGGCCAGTCAGGTACCTCGACTCTTACGATAGCCGCGCTCAACGGGTTCACAGGCACAGTCGACCTTACATCGTCTGTGTCTCCGGCAGGATTAAACACTGCCTTGACGCCCACAAGCGTTACTCTAGGTGGGAGCCAGAATTCAACCCTGACCGTGCGCGCTACGACTGCGGGGAGCTATACTGTAACGGTGACGGCCGCAAGCGGCCCATTGTCCCACAATGTCACCTTGACGATTCTTGTCTCAGACCGGCCCCTAGTTTCTGTCGTCCGCGGTTTGGATGGAGGTCTATATTGGAACGCGTTGTCTGCGACCGGATCGGCTGCCGGCTGGCAAGCTTTGGGCGGAAGCACGCCAAGTGCACCCGCCTTGTGCCAGTCTGGCCCGGGAACCCTGGAGCTGGTGGTTAGGGGCATGGACAATGGCATATACCACAAATCCTTCAGCTCCGGAGCATGGTCTAGCGTATGGGATAGTCCGGGGGGCGTGACCCAAGACCAGCCCGCTTGTGCAGTCCTGAACGGCACCCTGTATATTGTAGGCAGAGGATTAGACAATACTACCTATGCGAACTCCATGTCCCTGGCCACCTTGACCTGGTCGGGCTGGGTCAGCCTTAACGGACTAACCCCCTCACCGCCGGTCTTGGTAGTAACGCCCTCAGCGAACAGGCTCGACCTTC
>MNGN01000057.1 GCA_001918745.1 Crenarchaeota archaeon 13_1_40CM_3_52_17
TGTTGAGCGATCCAATCGCTGTCGGATTGGCAGCTATGGTGAAGTCAGGCGTCGGTGGTCCTTGGACAACGAATTTCCCAATCATAAAGGGTGGCGAATGATAAGTGCAGTAGTAGAAGTAAGTGCCGGGAGCAGATGCAACGGTGAAAGGCGCAACTTGCACAGTGGTCTGCGATGGAGGGATGTCTCCGGAGCACACGTCGGGACCCGGATTCGGACAATCATTTGTAATGCTACTGTTGTCAAAGTCTACGAGGAGACGGTGAGTGTAATCTTCCCCAATTAGGATGAACGAGATGGTGTCACCTTGCGTAACTGTTATTGTCGGGTTTGCGCCGGAGGGTTTGGAATAGTTCCATCCGGAAAGGTTCGCGTAGAGGGTAATGTTGGCAGCCGCAGCTTGCACCTTGTGAATAAGCGCCAGATGTCCGCCGAAGGGTATCGACAACAAAATGAACAGTCCAATGAGCAGTGCTAGGAGGAATCTACGTCTGGGCAAAGACAACCTCCTATTGGGATAGGATGTGATATTAAAACCGATGGTTCATTCCAAGAATCTGCCTCAGCAATTGAAACCTCCTGAACAAAAATCTTCTCTTAACACCGCCGGGTCCCGCGAGAAAAAAAATGCCTTGGGTGCATCAGAAAATCCTCGTTTGAGGTTTCTCGTTCAGGAGCACCACGCACGGCGGCTGCATTGGGATTTTCGATTGGAACTCGATGGGGTCCTGAAGAGCTGGGCCGTTCCCAAGGGTCCACCAACAGAACCGGGGGTCAAGCGGTTGGCCGTCGAAGTTGAGGATCATCCCCTGAGCTATTTTGGGTTCGAAGGGACCATTCCGAAAGGCGGGTATGGTGCCGGCGAGGTCAAGGTCTGGGACAAGGGACCCTATGTCCTCGAGCTCAGGGAGCCACGAAAATACCATGTGCTGTTGAAAGGACGGAAGTTGAAGGGTGACTATCGTTTGATCAATTTCAAGGACAAGAATTGGTTGATATACAAAGTGGCGTGAACGATCAAGGCTAGGTCTGTTTTTCTTTCCGTCGGCATTCCTCGAGCATCTCCACTGCGCTTCGCAGATGCGGTATGGCTATCGATCCACCAACGATTAGTCCTATGTTGAAAGCTTCGAAAAATTCTGCGTCGGTGACTCTCTGCTCAACACACTGAATAATATGGTAAGTGACACAATCGTCGCAACGAAGCACGAGTGAGGCGACAAGTCCCATCAGCTCTTTGGTCTTTCTAGGAAGCGCGCCATCGTTGTAAGCTTGTGTATCTAGGTTGAAGAAGCGTTTGATCTGAAGGTTTCCTTTTTCCAGAATTTTCTCGTTCATTTTCTCCCGGTAAGCTTTGAACTCTTTGAGGGAATGGTCGTGGCCTGCCATTTCTAGGCTCATCTATGATCAGGTTCTAGTCCTCGTATTAGAATGTGGGTCGAGGAATTTCACGGGAGACTGAGAACACTCGGGTTCAGAAGCAACAGATAGTAGGCTACGGCTAGGATTCCTAGGATAATTATCAGATATCCTATCGCTTCAAGCGCTCTCTTTGCAGGTGCGAGGCCAAGCTCGGTAAGAGTTGACTGGAACCGGAATATTCCATGGTATAGCGATCCCGCAACGGTTACGAATAGAAATAGAGTTCCGATGTGGTGATGGCTGAGTATCGCGCTGGTGGGATCTCCACCGGCCATGGGCCATAGCCCTAGCGGGTAGGCAATTCCCACCAAGTAGATCAATACTGGAAGTAGGAAGGCTGCGATGAAGCCTCCCATGGAGAAGACTCCCCAGAGAATTGCGTGTAGACGGGCGACTTTTGGCATCATGGGGCTACCTGAGAACGAGTATCTGAATTACCGCGTAGGAAATAATCAGCAATAGGACAATGTTGACCAGTAACGCTTGCCAGGGCTTGCTCGTCGTCTTCCCGAGCTTGATCGGTTGGACTTTGCCGATCAGATAGAACCATGTGAAAGCGTGGTACAAGGTGAACGGCAAGGCTACGATGTTGAACGCTATGATTCCCGGATTCCTCATCAGAGCAAGAGCGCTGTCTTTCGCTCCCGATGCGAACAGGGATATTTCGTAGATGTAGATGAGACTGAAGAGTGCGACGAAGAAGCTGGTCCATTCCCGGATCATGTACCGGGTGAAGTGGCTGTTGGAGAGCCACCATCCGGGCCCAAGCTTTCGCCTGTATTCGGGAAACGGTTTCTCTTTGGACAATGTTATTTTCCGCCCCGCGGCATCACCAGCGATTTCAGAGCATTGGTAGCGCCGAGGATTTTTGTCTTCTGAATCGCGAGCATAGGATCAACACCCTTGGGGCAGACGACGCTGCATTCTCCGACCAAGGTGCATTCCCAGACGCCTTCTAGCTCATGGACGATCGGAAACCGGACATCCTTCCCCTCGTCTCTGGAATCCTCAATGTATCGGTAGGCAAGGGCGATGGCGGCCGGACCTAGGAACTTCTCGTTGAGCCCGTAAACCGGGCAGGCGGAATAACAGAGCATGCAGTTGATGCAGGAAGAGAACTGAGCGTAGCGTTCCAGTTCCTCAGCGCTCTGACGGTACTCGCCTTCTTCCGGGGGAGATTCTTTCTCCTTGATTATCCAGGGCTTGATCTCCACAAGTTTGTGCATGAAGTCGTCCATGTTGACGACTAAGTCTTTGATTACCGAGAAGTGTGTGAGGGGTTCGACCTTTATCGTCCGTCCTTTGAACTCGTGGAGAAAGCTGGCGCAGGTGAGCTTCGGGACCCCGTCCACATTCGCGCCGCAGCTGCCGCAGACCCCCATTCTGCAGGACCAGCGGTATGTCAGCGTCCCGTCTAGGTTGGCTTTGATGTAGTTGAGCGCGTCAAGTACAACCATGTCCTTCCGGTAGGGGACCTTGTAGTCCTGGAAGAAGGGTTTCCCGTCTTTCTCAGGACGATAACGCGTTACCCTTATCGTCGCGATGTCTTGGCTCATTAGTAGACGCGAGCCTCCGGTTTCCAACGGGTAATGCTTACTGGCATCGTATCTATCCTCGGAACGGTTTCGGTCTCATAGACAACAAGGTGCTTGAGGAATTGAGCATCGTCACGTTTGGGATAATCCGTTCGAGCGTGCGCTCCCCTGGATTCCTTCCGTGCTAGCGCAGCATAGGCGATGGTCTCGGCGACATCAAGCATGAAATCCAGCTCAAGCGCGGAAACCAGGTCGGTATTATAGACGCGGTCCTTGTCTTCAACGACTGCGTTCTTCATCCTCTGTTTCAAATCTCCGATGAGTCCGCAGGCCTGTTTGAGACTGTTCTCGTCACGGTAAATGCCGACATGCTCTTCCATAGTCTTCTGCATTTCTGCTCGGATGGTCGAGATTTTCTCGCCTCTCTCAGATTTCAGAACTCTGTCGTAGATTCGCTTCTCTTCTTCTAGGGCGAGTCCTTGAACAGGGTTTCCGAAGTTCGGCGATCCCTGCCTGGCCGCGTACTGAGCTGCTCCGATGCCGGCCTCAGCACCGAACACAAGGCACTCCGTTAACGAGTTGCTACCTAAACGGTTTGCACCATTCATGCTGACGCAGGCCATCTCTCCCGCGGCATAGAGTCCGGGGAGACCTGTATAGCCGTGAATGTCGGTATGGACGCCGCCCATCATGTAGTGCTGACCTGGCCTTACGGGTATCATCTCATGGACAGGATCTATTCCCAGGTACCTCTCCGCCAGTTCTTTAACGAAGGGAAGCTTTGCCTCGATCGTTCCCGCCCCGAGATGTGTGAGGTCCAAGTGGACGTAGCTGCCGTATGGGCCTTCGAATGCCCGGCCTTCTTTGATCTCGGTCATTTCGGCTCGCGACAAGATGTCTCTCGGCCCAAGCTCCATTTTGTTGGGAACGTACTTTTTCAGGAACCGTTCGCCATCCTTGTTCAGCAAATGACCGCCCTCTCCCCTGGCGGCCTCGGTGATCAGTATACCGGTGTTGGGCAGTAATGTGGGATGGTATTGGACCATTTCCATATCTTTGAGCGGGACGCCTGCCCTGTACGCCATGGCCATTCCATCACCTGTCTTGATCCATCCGTTGGTTGTGAACTGGTAGATTCTGCCGCATCCACCGGTTGCGATCACAACAGCTTTCGCGAGAAACGAGGCGAGTTCGCCTGAACGTATGTCGATCGCAGTTACACCGTCGACTCGGCCATTGTCCACGAGTATCGACGTGGTGAACCATTCGTCGTACCTGTGAATGTTCTCAAACTTTAGGCTGGTCTGGAAGAGCGTGTGCAGGAGGTGGAATCCGATCTTGTCCGTAGCGAACAATGTTCGTTTTACACTCATTCCTCCAAACGCGCGCACGCTGATGCGGCCGTCCGGGTCACGGCTGAAAGGACAGCCCCAATGCTCAAGACGGATTGACTCCTTAGGCGCCTCCTTCACGAAGAACTCTACCGCGTCCTGATCTGCAAGAAAATCGCTTCCCTTGATCGTGTCATACGCGTGCAGGTCGAAGTTGTCATAGTCCGTCCTTAGGACAGCGGCCATGCCCCCCTCAGCGGAAACTGTGTGGCTGCGCATTGGATAGACTTTGGACACGATTGCGACGTCTAGCTTGGGATCGAGCTCAGCTGCAGCAATGGCAGCCCGGAGTCCAGCCGCGCCACCCCCAATGATCAAGACATCGTGATTAAGATGGTCCACTGCGGTTCAGCTTCCTGCCCTCGACGAGTGGCTGTTAACGAATCCGCCCGTATTTTAAATAGAGTCAGGAATAGAGCGAGAACCACGGACGAATGCGTATGATCTCGCTGATCAGAACTCTGCCTTCACGACTCTGAGGGCTTGACCCTCCGTGTCGTCAAGACTCATCTGGACGGAAAACAAGCCTCTCAGCGCGCCTAAGAATCGCTCTTCTGTCGTCTCCTTATTGACGAGAAATATCGCTGTGACTGTCGACGGGCTCAACAGCTCGATTAGCTGTTTGATACCTGAGTAGACTTGCTCCCACCTTTCCCCTCGGATCAGCTCAGTGATACTGTCGAAGACAAAGCTCAAAGCAACAGACCTGTTGTTCTCAAACAGATCCGTCATCAGCGAGGTCACCAAGCCCAACTCCTTATCCGGGATCTGGATCTCTCCATCTGGTGATTCGTCCGGGGCAGATACCATAGAAGAGGCGGCAACCATCCTCACCATTCTCTTTCCCTTCAATGCTCTGTAGAGCTTGCTCGACTTGGACGTGAAGAGGGTGCACATCTCTGCGTTGGCGATTCCCTCGTCGAAGAACTTTCTCACCAAGTCCTCGAAGTTCGAGTTCGATGAGTACTCAAGAAGAATCTTTGAGCCCTCAATCTTCGCATGGTCCAGGTTGACAAGGGCTGAAAACGGGTCAGACGCCTCTGAGAGGTTGACGAGCTCAACGTCACCGTTCTTCTGAAGGAAATCAGCAACTTGGGGCCGAGGTGCCTGGCTGGACTCCAGCAGAAGCACTTCTGCTTCGGGCTCATTCCTTGACTCCGTCTTGATCGATATCATCGCGCCTTGAAGATCCTGCCGTTCCAGCTCTTTCACAAACACGGTTGCTGTCTGGCTCAAACCAAACTTGTCGGAGAGACCTTCTTTCCCTGACCTTCTGTCATCAGAACTTGTCGAGGATGTGACAAACTTTCCGTTCTCTGTCCACTCTTTGAATCTAGAATCGTTGCGCGATAATCCCTCGACGAGCCAGGTGGCAGGAGATCTGAGAACTACCTTGGCGCCGGCCTCTATCGTGCTTCGAAAGGCAGAAGATAAGAATGATATCGATCGCGTACTGGTATCGTGTAGAACTAGGTATCGTTTTCCGAATTTTATCAGACTCTGGGGAAAGAGGCTGCTTTTCAAGAACCTAGTAGTTCCAGGAAGGGTCCGGATCGAAACGGCCAACAGGCAATAGAGCGCGGAACTGATGATGAGGCCTAGCTCGTAAGAGAAAGGGATCACGGGCGATAGGAGGAAGAATACTACGAGTCCCACCGTGGGGAAGCAAAGCCAGCTGGACAACATTAGGAGAAGAGAGTTTCTCGTATACGAGGTCTGGGCGCGGTTCAGAGATGAGAGGAGCAGTAGGGAAGGATACAAGACGATGGGAGCGGCAACTGCAACAGTGAGCGCAATGTACCATATGGGAAACGCAGGCAGCACGTATGCCTCGTTCCCGTACATCGTCAGGGACGAGGTGACTGGTTCAAAAGTGAGCGTGACTGCGAGCCAAATGCCAAGAATTAGGAGATACAAGGGAAACAGTATAGTTTTCTTGAAAATGATCTTTAGAGATTCTCCCAATGTTCTAGCTTCAGGACAGAACTGAACAACTGCTGCCGCATGGCCAAAGTTCATCGCGATTAGGGAAAAACCGACAAGCATTACGTAGGTTGCTATGATGCTTTGAGATAGAATTCTATCGATATCGGCCGCAAGAATTAGGAAGAAGTAGATGTTTAGCCGAATCAGGTTGTGTCGCGCAATCCCAACAAACGATTGTTTCTGTCGCAGAAGCAGCCATATGGAAAGGGCTGGAGCAACCATCGCAACTAGGTCTAGATAGACTGGGATAGACATGGTTACCCTTTCTTAGTCCCCTAGGTGTTCGTGAGAGTGTGTGTGGGGAACAGCGGAGGTTTCAAGATAACGTAACTGGGCGGCGTGCCCTATTGTTACTCGACTTGTCACGCGCAGCGGCTCCTCTCTTGAGACTCGAAATCGCTGTTTCGACCCTTCCAGTCAGCAAAGCGTATCCTTCCGCGTTCAATCTCTTCCGACGCCGATTACCAGCCCAGATAGGGCGTCCCCACATCGGGTCAGACGTGTACCTGGGAACCAGGTGCCAGTGAAGATGCGGCATCGCATTCCCCAACAGCTCATAATTCATCTTGTCAGGCTTGAAAGCCCTCGACAGCGCGCTTGCCATGAGTGACATGTCCTCTAGAAACTGTTTGCGATCCTTGTTAGCCAGTCTGTAGAGTTCCTCTTCGTGCCACTTTAGTGTCAGAAACGTGTAGCCTTCAAACGCCTGATCTGGATTCAGCTTAGCAACTGACACTCGAGACTCGTAGAATACGAGATTCTTGGGCTCGTAGATACCTTGACACATCCAGCAGTCGGCCTGCAGACGCGACAAGAGAGACGAGACTTAGTCGGAATCCGATTGTTTTTAAGATGATGATGAGGATGGACGCGTCGAGGCCAGAGACCTTCGATTCCACGAGGACAACTGGTTTGGGTGTCAAATACTGACTCCTGGAACTGTGGGAAAGCTCGCCAGAGAATATGACCCCCACAAGACCGAGCGGGAGACACTCACTTGGTGGAGTACTAACCGGATTTACCAGAAGACAAAGAAGAAGCTCCTCAAACGTCCCAAGTTCTACTTCCTAGACGGTCCGCCGTACGTAACCAATGCTCCTCATGTTGGACTCGCTTGGAACAAGACGCTGAAGGACATCGTGATCCGATACTACAGGATGAAAGGTTTCAACGTCCACGACCAGCCTGGCTATGACTGCCACGGTCTTCCAGTTGAGGTGCTAATCGAAAAGTCGTTGAAGCTAACCTCGAAAAAGGACATTGAGAATGTTATCGGAGTGGACCGGTTTATCGCCGACTGCAAGAAATTCGCAGAAGAAAACGTCCAGGCCCAGACCAGGGTTCTGAAAGACCTCGGGATCTGGATGGACTGGGATAATCCCTATCTGACTTACAAAGACAGTTACATCGAATCTGTCTGGTGGACGATCAAGCGCGCGCAGGAGAAACGTCTTCTCTACAAAGCGTTGAAGGTAGTCCACTGGTGTCCCCGCTGCGAGACAGCACTCGCAGGCTACGAGGTCACTGATGAGTACAGAACCGTTCAGGACTTTTCGATATACGTAAAACTCCCTCTGGTCGAGAGACCGGGAGAGTTCATACTCATCTGGACCACGACCCCTTGGACGCTACCAGCAAACCTTGGCGTAATGGTACACCCAGACAAGCAATACGTCCTGGTGGAGGTTAATGGAGACAAGCTCATCTTTGCGAAAGAGCGGCTTGAACACGTCCTCGACGGACGACCCTACAAGATCCTAGAGGAGCATCAAGGACGCGAACTGGAAGGCATCCAGTACGTCCCACCTCTCCAAGAGGAGACCCATGCCCTTACGAGGGTGGACAGACATCGAGTCCTGCTCAGCTCTGAACACGTTTCAATGTCTGAAGGCACAGGGGCCGTCCATACCGCCCCAGGGCATGGGGAAGAAGACTTCGAGGTCGGCACGAAATACGGACTGCCAGCCTTCTCGCCAGTTGACCCGTCAGGTCGTTTCACCAATGAAGCGGGAAAATACGAGGGGCTGTCGGTTAGGGACGCAAACAGAATAATCATAGAAGACCTCCAGGGCAAGAACCTTCTATGGAAAGAGGAAACAATCGAACACTCGTACCCTCACTGCTGGAGATGCAAAACAGCCCTCATCCTCCGAGCGACAGACCAATGGTTTGTCAAAGTAACCTCCATCAAGAAGAAAATGCTGAGCGAGAACAAGAAGGTCCGATGGGTGCCAGAATGGGCCGGGTCCAAGAGATTCCACGACTGGCTGGAGGGCGCCAGGGATTGGGTAATATCTCGCCAACGCTACTGGGGCGTGCCAATACCAATATGGACCTGCGAGAAATGCGGGGAACACACCGTCGTCGGTTCCAAGGCAGAACTCGTCAGACTCGCTCATCACCCACCGAAAAAGTTTGAACTGCACAAGAACGGTGTCGACAAAATAGAGATCAGGTGCAAATGCGGGGGCATCGCAAAGAGAGAATCTGACGTTCTGGACGTCTGGATGGACTCCGGCGCAGTGTCTTGGGCCAGCCTTGGCTATCCAAAGATTTCTCGCGAGCTAAAACGCTGGTGGCCAGCGCACCTTATCCTCGAAGCACATGATCAGACAAGGGGCTGGTTCTACTACCAGCTCGTTCCTAGCGTCCTAGCCTTCAACCGAAGCCCATACCGAACAGTGCTGATGCACGGCCATACACTAGATGAGGTAGGAGAAAAGATGAGCAAGTCGAAGGGAAACTTCGTCAGCCCAGATGACGTTGTAGGAAAGTATAGCCGCGATGCTCTTCGATTCTACACCGTTCAGTCAACCCTCTGGGAGGATTTCCAGTTTTCATGGAACGCTGTTGAAGTGGCAGCAAAAGACCTCCAGATTGCGTGGAACGTCGTCTCGTTCGCCACACTCTACATGAACCTCGACAAGTTCATACCGGATTCATGGTCGGTTAAGAGAGTTTGGAAAAACCTGAGGCCCGAAGACAGATGGCTTGTCTCCCGGAGCGAGAGCTTACTGAAGGAAGTGACCAGCCATATGGAAGACCTAGAATTGCATCTTGCTCTGCGCAGACTGAGGGCTTTTGTAATAGAAGATTTGAGCCACTGGTACATCCGCCTGGTAAGAAGAAGGTTCTGGCAAGAGAAACAAAACAAAGACAAACTTGCCTCATACGCAGCCCTCCACTACGCTCTGAAAACCTGGCTAATCCTCTCATCTCCATTCATCCCACTCTTGACTGAGACAGTTTACCAGCAGGCCTTTCGAAAGAGTGTAAAATCCGACCTTGAGAGCATTCACATGTCGTCTTGGCCAAACTCTCGACCAGGATGGATTAACAAGAGGCTTGAGGAAAACATGGAGATAGTACGACAGGTCTCAGCAGCATCATCGTCAGCAAGGCAATCGAAGAAAGTAAAATTACGCCAACCAGTAGCCAGGGTCGTTATCGTTACCAACAGCGACAAAGTAAAGCGAGCGGTCAGGAACCTCCGACTACTATTCCTACAACAGACAAATTCGAAAGACATCCGACTCGTAGGCCTCGCGGAAGAAGAGAAGCTGAAGAAGCTGATAGTTGAACCGAACTTCAAAGGCCTCGGACCCGTTTTCAAAGGAGACGCTAACAGGGTAGCGGAAGCACTACGATCCGTAAACGGACGCCAGCTCTTTCATACCCTTCAAGCTGACAAATCTTACTCGTTGAAAATGGATAATCGAGACTACAAGATTACTGGCCAGATGGTAGCATTCAAGGAAGAAATGCCAGAGAATTTTGCCATGGGAAGTTTCGACGATGGCCGCGTCTACATCGATCTAACCATTCCCAAGGAATTGGTAAGAGAGGGCTTCGTCAGAGAAATTGTCAGACGGCTGCAGGAAATGAGGAAACGCCTCGACCTCCCAGTGGACGCTTTCGTGGAAGCATACGTGACCGTTCCGGACGCTCAGAGGTTGGAATGGTTGGAAGATGAGCGAGACTACCTCATGGGAGAAGTCAGGGCAGAAACACTGCATCTCTTACGTCCCGACCAAGAAAAACCGAAAGCGAAAGCGGAAGAAAACTGGGACATAGAGGGTCACACGTTTCAGATGGGACTCTCGTCCAAAAACGCTCAATACTAAAACCGATTGGGTCTGGACGATGTGAAGAGAGTAGGCTTCCTTGTCAATCCAATAGCTGGAATGGGCGGGGCGGTCGGGCTAAAGGGCACAGACGGTAGGAAAACACTGCGCGATGCCCTTCGAAAGGGTGCGAAGCCAGTCTCTCCCGAACGAGGCCTGAGATTCTTGGAAGAAGTTCAGAGACGAAGCCAGGGTATCGAATTTCTGACCGCCCCCGGGAGCATGGGAAGCGACATTGCCGACCAACTGGAACTTGAATATGAATTGGTTGGACGAATTGGAAAAACTACCACCTCTGATGACAGCATTGGGATTGCCCGTCTAATGAAGCGGAAGAGAGTCGACCTGATGGTCTTTTGTGGCGGGGACGGAACCGCCGGAGATGTGTTGGAAGGAATTGGCCAGGACGCTCCCGTGCTTGGTGTTCCGGCTGGGGTGAAGATCTACTCGTCGGTCTTCGCGATTAATCCAGTAGCCGCGGCGGAGTCTACTGTTGCGTTTCTTGGAGGTGGGATTCCTACGAGATTGGGAGAAGTTGTCGATGTGAATGAAATCGCGTTTAGGAAGAATCGCTTGTCAGTCAAGCTGTTCGGCTATCTCACAACTCCCGATTCGGGACCTCTTATTCAAGCATCAAAATCGACTACAGGACTATCTGAAGATTCTGAACTGGACGCAATTGCTGAATATTTCATCGAAAAGATCAGCCCGGGAATCACCTACATTCTCGGCCCAGGATCAACGGTTGAGAGGATCGCAAAACGTTTGGGATTTGTCAACAAATCGCTTCTCGGAGTGGATGTTGTCAAGGGGGACGGGACAGTACTGCATCGGGATATTGACGAGGCGACCTTGGTGGCACTGACCAGCAAGGCTTCGCGGAAGACTTCGACGAAGATCATTATATCGCCAATTGGTGGACAAGGCTTCCTATTGGGACGCGGAAACCAACAGATCAGCCCGCAGGTAATTCGCGGAGTGGGTGTTGAGAACATCATCGTGGTTGGATCGAGAAGTAAGATCGAGTCTCTGCATCCCCGACGTATTCTCACCGATTCCGGTGATGACGAGATAGATCAACAGTTGCGAGGCTACCTTCGAGTAATTACGGGATACCGGGAAGAAATGGTCGTCAAAGTGGAATAGCACGACCGAGCTTCTGAACAGACCCTTCGCTGTGCCCCCGTACTGATGACCGACAGTAACACTACGCTCTAAGTCGGACGAACCCCTAAGCCTACTGATTGGTCATGCCATCAACCCGTGGAAAGGCCCGGAAGAAGAAGGCCAAATCCAAAACGACCGCCAGATCTCGCAAGTCTTCGCATCCGCGCAAATCAACTCTGAAGAACAGTTCTCATCCCAGGAGAAAGACTGTTGCGAAGAAAGAGGATGTAACCTACGTTTACGAATGCACTCGTCCTGGGTGCGGGTACAAGATCTGGCGAGACGACAAGGGCGAGCTGGGGCAGCTTCGTACCGACCTGAAATGTCCCAAATGCCACCATGTGGAGTTTCGATGCCTAGGCAAGGGCGACCTACCAGAAAGCTTCCAAGTTCCGATTCCTACTAACCCTGTCGACTTCGATACGGTCAAGACATCCGAGATAGGATCGAACTAAGAAGCGGTCATTCGATCCAACAAAGACTCAACGTCATCCGTCGCCTGGAAATCTATGGGATGGAATCTCTTCGGAGAGATGGTTAGAGATATGCTATTGGTGCGGGGGGTGGGATTCGAACCCACGAAGGCCTACGCCACAGGATTTCTCCTGAAGCCGGATCTTAAGTCAAGCACCACTCCCTCTCGGAGCGGTCCTGCCCCTTTGACCTGAATCCCGCCCTACAGGACAGGATCCCATAGTGGTCTCGGGAACCCCCGCTTTGGGCTTCACGAGGGAATATTCATTCTTAAAGCCAATCTAGCAAGGGACGCTTGCTGAGGCATAGATCGTCCCCAGTCTCCGATCGAGACCCTCTGTTTCCGGGTCTGAGATACAATCTCTACAAATCCCGCGTGTGTCTGCTTCCTTCTTGTAGAAGGGCCTGGCGCAAAGAGATGTCTCACAGTAGGACCGTTCAGAGGTCCGTTACGCCAGATTCTGTCAAAGCCCTCATGATCATCGAGGCGATTATCATCGCGTTCTTCTCGTTTTGGCTTGCTAACGAATACGTTTACAACGTTTACTTTCGAGTATACGTGAATAGTGTTTTTGTCGAGCACTTTACGACCTACACCATCGCTCTAGGCCTCGGAATTGGTCTAGCAGGAACTGCTGCGGCGGCCGCTCTTTACAAGAACCTACGGGAGGCGAAAGTGAAATTAGAATCCGTCACTCCTAGGATTAGAGGGTCCATCGAGAAAATGCTAGCTAATGTTCCATCCATAGAGGGCAAACCGGCTGTTCCCTCGATCAGTCCTGTTTCGTCCTCTCAATCCGCTCCTGAAGCTCCCGGAGCTGCCTTAGTATCCGTTCCCACGGCGTCTACTCCCCCGGCCCCGGAAGAGAAGAAGTAGTTTCTCCTAAGGTTTCTCGCCAAGTTCTCTAGCGAACTCTGTCAACAATTCCTTCTGTCGACGCGAGAGTCCCGTTGGAATCTCTACATCAACTCTTACAAGCTCATCTCCTCGGCCCCATCCTCCGACTCTAGGGAAGCCTTTGCCTTCTAGACGAAACACAGTGCCGGGTCTTGTTCCCGGTGGAATTTTTAGCTGAGCCTTACCATCAATCGAGGGCACTTGAAGTTCGCCGCCGAGGGCGGCTTTTGGAAAACTGACTCTTGTTTCGTAGAGAATGTTGTCTCCTTCGCGTTTGAACTCCGCGTGGGGCTTCAATCGTATCCGGACATACAGATCTCCACTTCGTCCTCCATGCGCAGCATTCCCTTCTCCTCTAATTCGGAGGCTCTGACCTTCATCAGCGCCTGGGGGAATTTTCACTTGTAGTTTGGTCTTGGTTCGTGCAAGCCCGTTTCCGTTGCAGTTTCTGCATGGCTTGTCGATGATGCTTCCTTCTCCTCTACACTTTGGACAGGTGGTTATCTGGACGAGCTGGGCGAAGCCGGCTCTACGGACGGTTTGGACCTGGCCTCTGCCATGACAGTTGCTACAGGTCTTTCTGGAGCTTCCGGGCTGGGCACCGGTGCCGTTGCATTCCTTGCATTCTGCCAGTCGGGGAACTTCTATCTCTCTTGTCGCTCCGTGTGCGACCTCGTCGTAGCTGATCTGCAAATCGTAGAGTAGGTCTTCGCCTCTGGAGGGTGCGGTTGGGCGTTCGAAGTTCTGGAAGCCTCCGAATCCGCCGAGAATCCGTTCTACGAAGCTGCTGAACCCGCCTCCGAATGCGCCGAATCCCATGTCTCGGAATATGGAGTCGAAGTCCGCGCCCCGGAAAATATCTTCGGTGTTATATTTCTGGTAGATTCCCTCTCGCCCGAACTGGTCGTACTGTTTCCGTTTCTCTTCATCGGACAATATTGCGTAGGCTTCGGAGATTTCCTTGAACTTCTCTGTGGCCTCGGGAGCCTTGTTTCTATCCGGGTGATACTGCAGAGCGAGTTTACGATATGAGCCCTTTATGTCGTCCTTTGACGCGTTTCGAGGAACTCCGAGCACGTCGTAATAGTCTCGCTTCTCCATTCTTTGCGATTCATCTCGCTCTACCGAGAGCCTTCGTCCTTTACCTCTCTGAACTCCGCGTCTACAACATTATCATCCTTAGACGGGTTGGCTCCTGGAGTGGCGGCCTGCTGGGCGGGCTCTTCGGGTTTCTGAGCGACTTTCTGGTAGATTTCGGCCCCGACCTTCTGGAGTATTCGTGAGAGATCGTCGCTGGCCGATTTTATCTTGTCCGATTCCTTACCGGATAGTGCTGCCCTCAGAACGCCTGCTGCCTTGTCGATGGCTTCAACCTGTTCTTTCGTGATCTTGTCTTTCAGCTCGTCTTTTGTCTTGTCAGCGGTGTAGAGCATGCTTTCCGCGGTGTTCCTTAGTTCCACCTCTTCCTTTCGTTTCTTATCCTGATCTGCGAACTCTTCGGCTTCATGGACCATCTTCTCCTTCTGATCCTTCGAGAGTTTGGTCGAGGCGGCTATTGTGATCTTGTTCTCTTTCGATGTTGCTAGGTCCTTCGCAGACACATTTAGGATGCCGTTTGCGTCAATGTCGAAGGTCACCTCAATCTGGGGAATTCCCCTCGGTGCCGGAGGGATGCCTGTTAGGTTGAACATGCCTAGGGATATGTTGTCTGTAGCCATGGCGCGCTCCCCCTGAAGCACGTGAATAGTAACAGTGGTTTGGGAGTCGGCTGCTGTCGAGAATATCTGGCTGCGTTTTGTCGGGATGGTGGTGTTTCTCTCCATAATCTTTGTGGCAACGCCTCCTAGTGTTTCTACGCCAAGTGACAGAGGCGTGACGTCCAGGAGGAGGATATCCTTGACCTCGCCCGCGAGAACCGCGCCTTGAATCGCCGCTCCAACAGCAACGCATTCCATCGGGTCGACTCCGCGCTCAGCCTGTTTGCCGATTATGTCCTCTACGAATTTTCGGACGAGTGGCATGCGGGTCTGGCCGCCGATGAGAATGATTCTGTCTACATCCCTGGGCGTAAGTTTCGCGTCGTCAAGAGTTCTCTTGATCGGTGTCTCAACCTTTCGGACGATGGGATTGGCGAGCTCTTCTAGCTTGGCTCTCGTCACGGTCGTGTGGAGGTGTTTAGGCTGGGATGAGTCTGCTGAGATGAAGGGTAGATCGACATCTGTCGTGAGAAGGGTGGAAAGTTCGATCTTCGCCTTTTCCGCGGCTTCTTTGAGACGGGTCATGGCCATGCGGTCGTTTCGAAGGCTTACGCCCGTCTGGCGCTGGAACTCTGTGAGCAAGTACTCGACTATCGCATTGTCAATGTCTGTCCCGCCTGTCTGGGTGTCTCCGCTAGTCGCTAAGACTTGGAAGACTCCGCCGCCGAAGTCCATTAGAGTTACGTCGTGTGTTCCACCTCCGAAGCTGAACACCATGATCTTCATCTCCTTGTCGGCCTTGTCCAGCCCGTATGCGAGACATGCAGCGGTGGGTTCGTTGATTATTCTAGCAACCTCGAAGCCCGCGATTTCTCCAGCATCCTTAGTTGCTTGCCGCTGGTTGTCGTTGAAGTGAGCGGGTACAGTGATTACCGCCTTCTTGGTCGGGCGTCCAAGAAAAGTCTCGGCGTCTTGTCTTATCTTCTGAAGTATGAACGCGGAGAGCTGCTGTGGAGTGTAGTCTTTCCCGGCGATGTGGACCTTGTAGTCTGTGCCCATCTTCCGTTTGATCTCTATGATGGTCCCGTCGGGGTTTGTTGCCGCCTGCCTCTTTGCAGGTTCGCCGACTATCAACTGGCCCTCTTTGGTGAAAGCAATGACCGAAGGGAACATCTTTCCAGAAGCAGTCTGTCCCTCAGCGCTTGGGATGACGACGGGGCGTCCAGCCTCCATTATCGCGGCAGCGGAATTCGTCGTTCCTAGGTCTATTCCTATGATCTTTTCGGTCTCAGGCTTACTCATGTTCCCCGATCTCCTCTATAGGTGACTTCTGGGATTTAGACTCACGCTCAGAGGATTTCTCCGCTACTTTGACGATGCTGGGTCGCAGGACCTTCCCCTTCAACAAGTATCCCTGGCGAATCTCCTCCACTATTGTTCCCTCCTCCTTGTCCGACAGAACGCGAAGCGCCGCGTCATGGAGGTCAGGGTTGAACTTTGACCCTAAGCTCTGGACCTTCTCCACGCCCTCCTTCGATAAGACGCTCTGTAATCGTTTGTGTACCATTCCGACGCCCTCAACGATTGTTGGGTTCTCCCCGCTTTCCTCTGCCTCTCTGAGTGCGAGTTCCAGTTCGTCGTTTACTACTATTAGGTCGGATAGGAGGCGCTGGTTTCCGAACTGTCTGTTATCAGACATTTCTTTCTCTACTCTCTTTCTGTAGTTTTCAAAATCGGCCTGAAGATACTGCAGACGACGCAGATAGTCGTCCGACTTCGCTTTCTCTTTCTCTAAC
Source organism: Crenarchaeota archaeon 13_1_40CM_3_52_17 (assembly GCA_001918745.1). GTDB lineage: Archaea > Thermoproteota > Bathyarchaeia > 40CM-2-53-6 > 40CM-2-53-6 > 40CM-2-53-6. The sequence goes on from MNGN01000057.1 coordinate 16,491, forward strand.
TCTCCCCTGAGTCCGCTCAACATGATTTCGGGGTCCTCTTCTTCTGGGGGTTTCTTGGAGGATGGTTGAGCATCTACGGTTTCGGTTGCAAAGTGCCTCTTTTTTTCACTCACCAAAATCACTCCCTTCTGCCCTCGTCGAATTTCATTAGGCCAAGCTACCTCGATTTGGAGGGTCAGGGAAAAATTAAACCTTCTGACACGCCGAATATCGATACCATGCAATAACTGCGAAACGATGCCGACCCAGCTTTTTCGTAACTTTCCCGAAAGGACGGCATGTGTTTCTCCTAAGATGCTGGTTTGGTTACGCTCGATTGATAGCCGAGATAGAACGTGATAGAATCCATTCGGAGGATCATGTATGGGTCTATTGAGTCATCTTACGCATCCAAAGGGCAAGATTTGGATCGCTCTCGACAAGGGTACTTTCCAAGAGGGAGAGCCGGTCGTTGGCAAGATCCATGTGGAAGCGGAAGAGTACATTCCGTCCATCGGATTGAAAGTTGAAGCGAGAGTTGTTGAGAGCTGGAACGAGATGGTCTGGGTCACTCTCCCCAACAACCAGAGGATTCAAGAGAACCAGCGTCGGACCAACAATCTCTACCAACGCGATGTGCAAGTCACCGGGGCTACTGATTTCGGAAAAGGCCCAGCCCGAGAATTTCCCTTCAGTGTCGGTATTCCTCCTTGCAAACCGACGCGCGGCGGATCTTCTGTCCAGAACTTAGTGAAGGCGGTCTTGCAGGTCAAGGGAAGGCCTGACATGACGAATGAGACTCAAATCGCGTTTGTTCCAGCGGGGGCTTATGGTTCGATGCCTATGAATGTCGGATATGGTCAGGGGCCGATGCCCTCAGGTTATGGACCAAACCCTGGTTACCAGCCAAATCCTGGCTATGGAATGCCACCCATGAACCCTGGCTATCAGGGCTACCAAGGCTATGGTCAGCCTGGATATGGTGTTCCACCGCAACAACAGCAAGCGCCTTCAGTTAAGGTCCGCTGCAAGTATTGTACGGGACTGATGGACGCGAATGCGCAAAACTGTCCTACTTGTGGCGCCCATCAGTAGACCAGTATCCCTTCTAGGACGAGGACGATACTAACAGGACACCAGCGACTATCAGTATAGCGCCTGTTCCAGAGTATATGTTGAATGGGTCATTGAATATTATCACTGATAGCGCGACAGCAACGATCACTTCTATCGGAAGAATGATCGAGGACACTGTGGACGAGACAGTTTCTAATCCTTTCATTAGGAAATAGTAAGCTCCAACTGTCGCAACCACCGCAAGGAACGCGGTGTAGAAGGCCGCTTCCCAGCCTAAATTGATAGGAGCACCCTGGTCCAGTGGGATGGCGAGGACAAGAAGAACACCGGTAATGAGAATCATACCTCCAGTCACTGCTCGTCCTCCCTTCTGGTTAACAAGGTCTTTGGAATAGATGAAAACCAGAGCTATGGTGACCGCTGTTCCGAGAATCAGTAAGTCGCCTAGAAACTCGGTTTGGCCCAAGCTCACAGCTTCACCTCGGGTAACTACCATGCTCGCTCCGAGAAACCCTGACAATACTCCGAGACCCTTCTTGGCCCCTATCACCTCGCTTCCACGAGCCCATGATAGAACTGGAATCATCAGAGCTGCTGTGCTTATGATGAGAGCTGCATCCGAAGAAGTTGTGAACCTCTGACCCTGAAACTGCAGGACGTACCCGAAAGCGTTGACGAATCCCACAAGCCAGATAGGTCTTGTCCGAAGAAGGGTCCAGTCAACCCATCCTTTTCGACGAAGAAATAACAGAACTAGAAGCGAGGCTAGTGAAAATCGAAAGGCCGCGAATAGGTCTGCGGGAAGAAGATTTAGCCCAAGCTTGATTATGGGCACACTTGTGCCGAATAATATCCCAGAGAGAACAGTTGCCAAGATTCCAGCACTGGGAGCCGATTTTCTCGCCTTTAGATCAGCGCTGTTTCATGCTCTGGCTTTAGAGTATGGCTCCGGCTTAAGAAAGCCAAGCCTGTGGAGATTCAGCTAGGCTTATCTTCTGGTATTAACCATAATTCCAGCACGACATGACCGCTACAAGTCTCTTGGAAAGGGAAGAAGTCGAGTGCGCTTACTGCAAGGATCCCAAGCCAGCTTCAGAGACAACCTGGTTCATGGCTGAACCCGGCGAGAAATCAGTACGCTTGTGCGATTTCTGCTACGAGGAAGCACGGAAACAGCTCCGCCTCCTCCGGATAGTCCGAAACCGAGGAGACTACCCCTTAGAAGCCGCGTCCTGACGACATAACACGACCTCTTCAAGACACCGACATGAACGCTTCCCTTAGCGTAGCGTCGGGCCAAAGCCTTCCTCGCGACAAAGAGTTATTGCCTTTCTCCATGCTCAGCCCTTGAACACAACTATTGTCATCCAATGACAAAGTCGTCATCCTAGGTTGCGGAATGGGAGGTCTGGCAACATCAAGCCTACTCACCGAACGGGCTCCCTCAGCATCGATCACGGTTGTCGAACAAAAGAAGAGTTTCGAGTTCTCGCCCTCCTTCCCTTTGCTGGCGATGGGTCGACGCGAACCTGAAAGAGTACGGCGCAAGCTCTCGATCTCGAAGAAACGGAGAATCCAACTCATCAATGATCGTGTCCGTTCGATTGTGACGTCTTCGAAGATGGTCAAGACTGAATCGGAAGAGTTGCACTATGATCATCTAGTCATTTCGATGGGCGTCGACTACTCGCCTGGCGAGGTTCCCGGACTGGAAAGGTACGCTCACCAGTTTTACGATTTCGACTCAGCAATGAAGCTGCGTGATGCGCTGGAAGGTTTTGAAAATGGAAGATTGCTAATCGGAATATCTCGATTGCCTATCAAGTGTCCTGTCGCGCCCTATGGTTTGGCGTTGCTCTTGCAGGATCACTTCGTCAAGGCGAAGAAGAAAGTTACAACGGAGTTTTTCACTCTAGAACCTCATCCAGCTCCCGCGGCCGGACCTGTAATAGGTAAACAGGTGGAGAGGCTCTTGGCAGCCAAGGGAATAGCATTTCGCCCGAGAGTCAAGCTTTCGAAAGTAGAAAAAAACAGGGTGGTGTTTGAGGGAAAGACAGAGCTCCCATACGATCTGCTAATCGTTGTTCCGCCACACAAGTGTCCCAGCGCGGTAGTTGAGGCGGGATTAACTGATTCGTCCGGTTGGGTTCCAGTCAGTCCGCAGACCTTGGCCACTAGGGTTGAAGGAGTCTACGCGATTGGAGATGTCACTGCAATCGAGACGCCTCACGCGCACGTACCATTTCTGCCAAAGTCAGGGTCGTTCACTCTCGGCCAGGCTGAGGTTGTATCAAACAATATTGCCATGTCGATCACGGGAAAGGGGGAACGAAAAATCTGGGATGGGACCGGATCTTGTTTTCTCGAAGTCAGCAGGGGAGAAAGCGCCATGCTTAGGGGCGAGTTTCTCTCAAATCCTCCCCGCCTCGAGTTTCACCCACCTCGCAGAAAATGGCAGGTGGAGAAGACGAAACTTGAAGATTACTGGATGACACGCCGATTCTGAGAAGTCGCTACCCTGGAAAAATCGCCCTGAAGCTCTCTCTGACCTCGAATCTGAGCCCTGAATGGGCTTTGGGGAGCTACGCCTCGGCTTCGATTTCTCCGCGGTGGACTTCGTGTCCGCAGGAGCCTAGGAAGAGGTCCAGCCCGTCCGGCACGGCATCGCTTCGGAATGGGCTCACATGTACAAACACTCCTTCACGATGATCGATAGGACATTCTGCTTTGATGAGATTCTTCGCCTTGGTTCTGGGCCGCTGCCTGGAAACCGGGTCCAATCTCGCGGACAGCTTTTCGACCTTGATCCCTAGGAGCCCTGCATAGAGCCCGCTGATGCAAAAAATGCCGCTTCCCGCGAGCAATCCTACAACGCCTGTCAGACCTAGTGCGTCGCTGGATGTCATTGCAAAGTATAGAGCGACGACGGGGGCAATGATGGCTATGCCGATTGTTATCTTACCCATAACAGAGAGAAAGCCCATGTTCTTTCGTCCCTACCGAATTTTCTTTGTTCGAAAGGCTTGGTTTTACCGTTTCTTTTTGGAGTCTCTCTCGCTCACAACGCTCTCGACATGCCCTATGATCGTCTTGAGAGGTGTCCCAGGCCCAAAATTGCCTGTGATACCCTGCTTTTCCAGCAGTGGCTTATCTTCATCTGGAATAATTCCTCCGCCCACCAGTAGGATGTCATCTCCACCTTTCTCTCGGATGAGCTTGGCGACTTTGGGGAATGCGGTCATGTGGGCGCCGTTTAGAAGACTCATAGCTACGACGTCAACGTCCTCATCGATAGCCATCTGGGCGACCTGCTCGGGCGTTGCAAGAAATCCTGTGTAGATTACTTCCATGCCAGCGTCCCGAAAGGCTCGGGTTAGAATCAGCGCACCTCTATCGTGACCATCAAGTCCAGGCTTCGCCACCAGGATGCGAATCCTCTTGATAGGTTTCGAGATCGGCTTTTTCTGCGAGGGCATCGGAGCGTTCTGAACTTCAGATGAGTCTTTCCGCTAATAAGGACTATCGAAATTCGATCCCTCTAGCTCATCGTCGGAGAAGAGGAGCGTTTTCGAATGAACTTGCGAAGTCCGATCGCCAATATTGCGAGCCCAATGATTATGGCTAGTGTCCCAGCTAGCTGGAATACTGTTCCCGCATTTCCGCCGATAACCGAATCAGTTATTTGAAAAATCGATCCGGCCACAACGATGATGAACCCCGATAATGATTATGTTTGAATCTCGTACTTAGATTCGATGCTATCTATTGGTCAACGTCGTAAGCTTGAAGGGTCAATTGTACAGTTCGTCGTATCGCTTGTATTTCCAGTAAGCCATGGAGGCAAGCCATGATACTACGAAGATGCCGATTATTCCGAAGCCCATTGTTTCGAAATCAAGAGTTCCTAGTGATTTCCAGAATGAACCGGTCAGCTTCAGCTCGTTAGAGAGGACTTGGAGTAGTTCGACTCCACCGATCGCAAAAGCAACCGCGACCGATATGATCGTAACGGTGAGATTGTAGTAAATTTTTCGGATAGGCCGGAGAAACGCCCAGCCATACGCGGTGAGCATCGCAATCCCATCGGTCATGTCGACCAGGACCATTCCGCATGTGAACATGAAGGGAAGTACAAGGATCATCCATAGAGGAACAGCCGAGGATACCCCGACGCCCACGGTGATGGCTATCAAGGCGATCTCGCTGGCGGTGTCGAAGCCTAGTCCGAACAAGACGCCGATGGGATAGATCTGCCAAGGCTCTCGGACGATCTTGAAGAGCCCTTTGAAGTAGCGGTTTAGGAAACCCCTGTTTTCCAGCAGACTATCAAGTTCCGCCTCGTTCATCTTTCCTTGTTTTAGAGTGGTGAACACCCGATAGATCTCTAGAACAATAATGACATTGATCAGCCCGATGATGAATAGGAAGATTCCTGAAACCGTTGTCCCAATTATTGCCCCGCTAGTTCGCAGTCCAGGAATCTGATCTTTCACTGCGTTGGTGGCGAGAATGAGTGAGACGATTAGACCGACCACAACCGTCGAGTGGCCCAAGGAGAACCACATGCCGACGGTCAGGGGACGTTTTCCCTCCTGAAGGAGCTTTCGAGTGGTATTGTCGATTGCAATAATGTGATCCGCGTCAACCCCGTGACGTAGCCCAAAGATGAACGCGAGGACCCCGAGATTTGCAAGCGCAATAGATAATTGCCCTATGACAATTGAAGCGATCAGCCCGATGGCGGTAGCGATGCCCAGGGCCGAGTAGATGACTGATATTCTGAGCTTCTCGGCTGTTGACAGTCCGAGCTTCGTGTGATCTACGTGGAGTTCAGTCAATTCAGAAGACGCCCTCTCCGAGAGTCTTTAGGCTCCCAGCGCATTTTGGCAGGTTGTCTCGACAAGACCCGTCTACGTGGTAATATAAAGTCTTAAGTTGGTAATACTTTTAGCCAACTCGACCATCTTGAGTAATACTGGAGGCGAGTTATGAATTGGTGTTGTATCATGAGGGAGTTACCAGAATAAGCATGTCTCTGCCACCTGAGCTTCTCGAAGCTTTCGACAAGGCCTCCGAGCATAGCGGATACCGGGACAGGTCAAAGGCTCTGCAGGCGGCGATGCGATCTTTCATCTCGGATTTTGAGACAGGCGTCAGAGGAGGCCACGTCGTCGGGTCCATCGTTATGGTTTACAACCATGAGACCCACGGCGCAGACGAGGGTATCACGGAAACGTCACACCATCATAGACAATCCATTCTCTCGTCACTGCACGCCCACATTGACGCCGCACACTGCTTGTGCGCTCTGCTAGTCCGCGGCAGGGCTCAGGATATCGCGAGATTGGAGGGAGAGCTGAAGCGCCAGAAGGGAATAATGCAAGTCAGATCCTCTTATCTGAAAGCAGAATCTGTCTAGGCAGGAGCTCGAATGAGGAAAATCTTCGTTACTGAATTTGTCTCGCTGGATGGTGTGATGGAGGATCCAGGTGGCGCTGAAAAGTTCGTGCACGGTGGTTGGACTATGCCTTACTGGAGCGAGGAAATTGGCAAGTTCAAACTTGATGAACTGCTCACAAGTGATGGGCTTCTTCTAGGACGCGTCACGTATCAAGGATTTGCCGCCGCTTGGCCCCTCAAGGACTGATGAAGCGGGTTTCGCACAAAGAATGAACAGCCTCCCCAAGTATGTCGTTTCAACTATCTGGACAAGGCTGAATGGAACAATTCCCATCTGATCAAGGGGAACCTCGCAAAGGAAGTGTCCAAGCTGAAGCAGCAACCAAGCCAGGACATCATGGTCGCGGGTAGCAAGAGGCTAGTGCATACGCTAATGCAACACGACCTCATCGACGAATACCAGCTCCTAGTCTATCCTATAGTTCCGGGTAGCGGAAAACGTCTCTTCGGAGGTGTCACGCTGAGATCGGTAGAGACAAAGACGCTCAGTTCAGGAGTCGTTCTACTTCGCTACCAGCCCGCTAGAAAATGATCTAGACGCGTTTTCTTGTTGCAGATGTTACGTATGCTTTCCCGCCGTTGTTGTGGATTCGAGTGGCGAACGACGAGTCTCTAATGTAGTTGATACTAAAGAGCGGCGAGAACGATTCTTCGATCTCCGCTCTTGTTATTCTTCTGGGTCCGCCCCACCCGGTGGGCTCTTTCTCGCTAAAGCAGAGCATGAAGTATCTTCCTCCGGGAACTAGGACCCGGGCCATCTCACGTGTGAAGGCGGGTCGATCGTGATCGGTGAATGTGTGAAAGAGTCCCGAATCAATAATATTGTCGAAAGTGTTGTCTCTGAACTCTAACGAGAGTGCATTTCCGGCTCGGAAGTCAGCTTCTAGGCTTCTCTCAGCAGTCTTCGCTCTTGCCGCAGCAATCGCTCGGGTTGATAGATCGACCCCGCTTACAGAGAACCCGTTCTCGGCGAGATAGAGCGCGTTCTCCCCTGTCCCGCAACCGACGTCGAGAACTCTGCCCTTATTCAGTTCCCGAGCCCGCAAGAGTTCTACGAAGGCTGGTTGAGGACGACCTACGTCCCATGGCGGCGTACTCTTGTACGCATCCTCCCAAGAACTCAAAGAACGGTCCGGCCGACTCATCAATACCGGATTCAAGAACGTTTTGAACCCTGACCTTTAGCCGAGCACCCCTGTTTCACCGAATTGCGAAAGAGACTCTTTAGACGAGCATGCAATACCATCGTGAGCCCGATGGAACAACTTCAGAAGGAAAGCCTAGTGTCTCCCACAGTCTCAAGATGGTTGCTGGAGGAGAACGAGCCCTCGAGTCAATACTTCGCACTCACCGAGCTAATGGAACATGACAGACAAGATGCTTCAGCCCGAAAAGCCAGGGAGAGGATTGGACGAGAAGGATGGGCCGCTAAGATTTTCGCGAAACAGAAAGAGAGCACGTACTGGGAGAACAAGGAGTCTTGTTATATTCCGAAATTCAGCTCCACAGGATGGCAGCTAGCGGTCCTTGCGGACCTCGGAGTAACATCAGCTGATCCAAGATTTGCGAACGCGGTAGAGCACTTTTTCGAGCTTCACAACGTTGAGACCGGCGGGTTCTCTCTGCGTCCCAAGAATCAGAAACCGTTCGAGCCGCATATTTGCAACACCGGCAACATGGTTCGGGCCCTCGCAAAAGCGGGATACGCAAAGGACGATAGAATTCAGAAGGCGATGAACTGGCTTCTCACCAAGCAACTGTCAGACTCCGCCTGGAACTGCGCCCCATCAGGCAAACACGGATCCTTCCTAGCAACCGTCGAGCCTATGTGGGCCCTCTCTGAGATGATCAATTCCGAACCTAGAGAGGTCTGGAAGGAGGCCGCGGCGAACGCTTCAGAGTTCGTGCTCAAACACAAGATCTACAAGTCCGACAGGGACGATTCGGTTGTCCTTTTCGACTTTCTGAAGATACACTATCCCACACACTACTGCTATGACTTCCTTCATGGGTTACGTATCCTATCAGAGCTAGGTGTCCCAAAGGACGCGAGGATGGACGACGCGCTAAGAATGTTGCGGGCCAAGCGACTTGTAGACGGACGATGGCCGCTGGAAGCAGTGTACCGAGGCTGGCGTCACTCCCACCCAATGCACGGAACGGAAACAGTGTCAAGACCTGAGGAGCGAGAACTAGTAACAGAAGGATGGGGAAAGGATCAGACGTTGCAACTGGAAGAAGCAGGCAAGCCCAGCAAATGGGTGACGCTGCAGGCATTACTCATCCTGAAGCGACTGGGACTGCTTGAGCCGTCATCCTAGGACTCTAGAAGACAGATCTCATCAATCCTCCATCGATTGAGAGCATTGTTCCGTTGATGTAGCTCGCTTTCTCGCTGGCAAGAAACGCTACGAGATAGCCAACTTCCTCCGGCAACCCATATCTGCCGGCGGGCACATCTTGGAGCATCTGTTTCATCGCCTCATCTACGCTCTTCCCGGACCTTGAGGAAATGTCCTTGGCGACTTGTCTCTGCCTATCGGTGAGTATGTGTCCCTGCATGATTCCGTTCGAGGTTATTCCTTTCGAGCCATACTCCAATGAGAGAGATTTCGAGAGTCCGGCAAGGCTCAGCCTTACTGTGTTGGACAGTACCAGATTCGGAACTGGCTGTCGCAGAGCGGATGATGTGATGTAGATCAACCTCCCCCACTTCTTCTGAACCATCTGGGGAACGACCTGTTTAGTGAGCCAGACGGCACTCATCAGAAGCAGTTTCACGCCCTGTTCCCAGTCAACATCCGTGAGATCAGCGAATGTCCCGGGTTTCGGCGGACCAGTGTTGTAGGCGAGAATATCTATGGTCCCGAACTTGCTTGTTGCTTGATCAACCAGCCGATCAACGTCCGCTTTGACGGCGAGATCTGCTTTTACCGAATAGACATCTTTGTTTCCAGTTTCCTTTACAACCGTGTCCCTAGCCTTTGAGATCGAGTCTTGATCTCTTGAAGAGACCACAACCTTGCAGCCTTCTGCGGCAAGAACTTTGGCCACCCCGCGCCCTATCCCCTTACTCGATGCCGGGACCAGCGCCACTTTGCCCTTCAATCCGAGTTCCAAGCCAATTCAAGTCTATTGATCTAAGGAGATTAAAGTTGGTGCGAGCTGAAAGACGCCAATGGATACCAAGGCCTACCTGAAACGAATTGGGTATCGTGGGCGAGTTCGACCCAGCGCTGACGTTCTTCGCAGACTACACAGGACGCACCTTCTCTCGATCCCCTTTGAGAATCTCGATATTCACCTAGGACGCCCAATCATCCTAAGCGAGAACGCGTTCTATGACAAGATCATCGATAATCATCGCGGAGGATTCTGCTACGAACTCAACGGTTTCTTTGCTAGTCTACTAGACGAATTGGGTTTCAACGTATCCATGCTCTCAGCGCGCGTTGCTCGGAAGGGTGGAGGCATGAGTCCAGAATTTGATCATATGACCTTGCTTGTGCAGCTCAAACATCCATGGCTCGTCGACGTGGGATTCGGAGACTCTTTCACCGAACCAAAACGACTCGACGTCTCAGGCCCCCAAGCTGACCATAGGAGAGATTACCGTTTCACTCCAAAAGATGGCCGGACCCTACTCTCTCGAAGGCTGCAAGAAAGTGGTGCCTGGGAGCCTCAATATATCTTTAGTTTGCGGCCGCGAAACCTGGCGGATTTCGTTCCTAGATGCCACTGGCAACAAACCTCTCCAAGGTCCCACTTCAGAAAAGGCCGCGTATGTACTCGCCTCACTTCCAACGGGAGATCAACTCTCACCGACACGAAGTTCATAGTGACTCAAGGAGTTAGGAAGGTCGAGCGACCGGTCAAGAGCCCTGAAGAATTTGCCGCGATGCTACGACGGCATTTTGGTATCGATCTGAACTGAAGTGATTCAATTCACTGCGAGGTACTTGTTCTCAAGATAGCCGACCAGTCCTGATGGATCGTATCCTTTGCCGAAGACGCGGTGGAGCAGTTCCTTCGGTGAGTATGTTGACCCCGGTTTGTGTATGTTTTCTGCTAGCCAGCTCTTTAGAGGTGCTATGCTCTTGTCTCCCTTGATCGGGAGCAACCCCTTCTTTGTAAGCGCGCTCCAGAGCATTCCAGCGACGATGTTTCCGAGAGAATAACCGGGGAAGGTTGCGAACTGTCCCCAGCTCCAATGGATGTCCTGTAGAACTCCATCCGCGTCCCTGTCAGGCCGCTTGCCGAGATATTCCTCGATCATGTCATCCCATACAGAGGGAAGCTCTGAGACCTTGATCTTTCCCTGCAAGAGTTTCTTCTCAAGCTCGTACCTCATTGCGATGTGGAAGTTGTAGGTCAGCTCGTCGGCTTCCACCCTGATGAGGCTCGGTTTTACAGTGTTGAAGTAAGAGTAGAGTTGCTTCCGATCATAACGGGTTACGAAGCTCAGATTAGCCTTCAGGAGAGGGTAGAGTAACGGAACGAACTCTTTGCTTCTTCCAACAATATTCTCCCAGAATCTGGACTGGGACTCGTGAACTCCCGCGGATACGCCTGAGGCGGTTGGTGTGAACTGTAGCTCGTGGTCTACTTGAAGCTCGTAGAGGGCGTGGCCGCATTCATGCATTAGTCCAAACATTGATGATTTGAAATCCTTAGGCTCATATCTCGTCGTTATTCTCACGTCATCGCTCCCGATTCTGATCGCGAAGGGGTGAGTGGAAACGTCTTGACGGAATCTCTTTTCTGGCATGCCGAGCAGTTGAAGAATTTTTTGGTTTACCTGTTTGAGGGAATTGACATCATAGTCGACGTCTTCAAGTGCATGTTTCTTTGGAAAGACTCCCTGGGAGAGAGTCTTGGCTAGGATCTTCTTGAGCTGGGGGATGAGTTCAGAGAAGATCTTGTCAAGATCTGTAGTCGTTAGTCCTTCCTCGGACAGATCTAGGAGAGCGTTGTACGGGTTTGTTGACGGGTCGAGGTGGTCTGCTTCTTCCTTTTTCAGCTCGGTTATTCTTTCGAGATGGGGCCTGAAGATGTTGAAGTCAGACTTCTTTCTCGCCTCTCGCCAGGGAATGTTTGCATCGATTGTGGCCCTTTGTAGTTCTTCAACCAGTTTCGGGGGGACTTTCTGGTAATAGTTGAGTTCCCTCTTAACAACCCGGACAACACCCTTTTCGGCATCGTTAAGCGCCTTCAGCTTCTCAGCCTTCTCAAGAGGACCCGTTAGGTCAATGGTCATTTTCTGGCGGAGGAGCTCGATCTCTGATTGCGCTTGGCCTCTGGCGCTAGCTCCGGCCTCGGGCATGTTGATCTCGAGATCCCAGCCCAAAAGGGACGAAGCATGGGCCATCGCGGCGACTGACTTGTATCTGGCAAGAAGATCTAGGACAACAGGATTATTGAACGGACTCATGGAAGCAACAGGCCCTTCGACTCTGACTGCCTAAAAACCTTGAAGCACTATGACTAGGACCCGAGCGGGTAGGCCTTTCCCGTGGAATCTTGTCGGTAAGAACTCAAGGGATGACGGCAATATTTCTTTAGCAAAAGCTAAAACTGATCAGAGACTTATTGTCAAAGCTAAGGCGAAGAGTATGCCTGATTTCGTTCGGGTAGCGTCTACTAGCGAAATTCCTGAGGGCAAGATGAAGAGAACCGTCGTCGGTAGCCAACAGGTTCTAGTTGTGAATGTGAAGGGCAAGTATTACGCTATTGGAAATGTTTGCACGCACCAAAGTGGTCCATTGGACAGGGGCACTCTCATAGGTCAGGAAGTGCAGTGTCCTTTGCACGGGTCCCATTTTGATGTCACCAACGGTCAGGTGAAGAGAGGTCCCGCCACGAGGCCCGAGCCGGTATATGATGTCAAAGTCGAGAGTGGTAGTATTCTAGTGCGACCGAAGCAATAGTTCTTGCAATCTCTTGAGTCGGCTAGACTATGACTGTTTTGCACCGCAGCTGGTGCAGAATACTGCGGCACCCGGAAGCTTGGCGCCGCACTTGAAACAGAATTTTGATTCGGTGGGAGATTGTTGTTGAGTCACTGGCGGTTGCCGTTGCTCGGGAACGGGTGCGAAGCTTTGCGGGGCAGGCTGACCCCAGCCAGGAGATGCTGGGCGATCCTGGATGGAGAAGTAAGCGACGACCTGAAAGACCAACGCTATGAGAAGTATCAGGAAGCCGACGAAAATGATCGTCAGTGCTGCTCCGATTAGGTAGAGTAATCCGGCGGTGGCGAATGCGCTGACGTTCAGCCGTTGTGAGATCTTTTCATAAGAACGTTTGAGAAAGATCGCGGAGATAATCGAGAAGACCCAGAACGCGCCAAGTATGGCTAGAAATCCCAGAAATCCTACTCCACCGAAGCCGAACGGGCCTACTAGGAAGAGTCCCCCGATGGCCCCTGAAAAAACAAAGATGCCAAAGACAACCGCTCCAATTATTGCGGTTATCCCCGCGAGAAGAGCGTCATCGAAGATTGTCTTATCCTGAACACTTTCGGAGATTTCCTTTGTTGCTAGAAGGATGAGTATCCAGCCGACTAGGCTGATGCCCGGGAGAAAGACGAGAATCCCGCCCACTCCGCCGAGAGTCTTTGCCGAGGATAGAGATCCCATGGACGAGACGGTTGATCCGCGCTCAAATTTAACGATTGAATGATCCGAGTCTTTGCTGAAGGACTATTCTTCTTTCCAGTTCATGAGTAAGCTACCGAGTACGATGAAGAACGCTGCTAAGCCTAGCGCTATGATTGTGTTTGTCAGGGCTTGGGCAGGCTCCGCATAGATTAGCGCATCTCTGAGCCCGTCGTTCACATATGTTAGTGGCATGAAGTTGGCTATGATCTTCATGATGTCCGGCAGTGTCTCGCGGGGCCAGAACGTTCCGGCCAGGAACATCATGGGGAAGGTTATCGCGTTTGCCGCGGCGTCAGCACTCTCCGCTTCCTTTACGAAGTTTGCGAGTACCATTCCTATCCCAGGGAAAAGGAGGGCTGCGGCAACGACCAATCCTACCGTGTAAATGTCGATGGTCGCGGTGACGCCGAAGATGGCATACCCGAAGAAGAGGATGACAACGAGTGATATTGTAGCCAGTATCATCTGGTAGCCGACCATTCCAAGTATCCATTCGAGCTTGCTGAGTGGGGTGGTCGCGAGTTTCTTGATGATCTTCAGCTCGCGATAGCGTCCGTTAGTATTCACTGCACCGAAGACTCCGGTGGTGAGAAGGGTCATACCAATGACTCCGGGGATGAAGAAATCGATGTATCGGATGTTCTTGGTTACGATGCCGACTTGTTGAACGTTCACGTTGTCTGTGGTGGGAGAGAGATGGGCTGCGTAGGAGACGGTCGCAGCGTTCACTATGCCTGCTAGGGACGCGGATGCCTGATCGGTTTGGTCCATGTAGAGCTGTATCTTAGCTTGGTGGGTTGTGTTCAGAACAGTCTGGAAACCCAATGGAATCACCAAGAGTCTTTGGCCTCGATTGTGAAGCTGGGCGTCGTCCTTGACGTAGGAGAGGGGGTTTGTCTGTTCCGCTGCGACCATGTGAAGGTTGAATGCTGTGGTATTGCTCAACGCACTAACGTACTGCCCTGAGAGGTATGTGGGAGTATTCCCTGAAAGGTCCTGGTTCTGGACGTACAGGTCGAACTTTGTGCTTCCGCTGCCGAAGATTGCTCCGAAGAGGACGATGAGGAGCAGGGGAAAGGCGATGGTCCAGAATATGTTGCTCTTGCTACGATACCAACTCTTGAAGTGTCCATTGATTATTGTGATGATCCTGCTCATTCTAGTTTCCCTCCTCCGAGACTCTACGACCGGTAAGGTTGAGAAATACGTCATCTAATGTGGGGCGTCTGACCTCTATCTCCTTATCGTGCAACGGAGTCTGTCCCAGGCTCATGAGGATGTTTGTGAGTTCTCCATTGTTTAGTGGAATGGCAATGTCTCCCGCGTTTCTAAGCTCGGCCTTCGGTAGCCCTGTGGGTAATTGTTTGAGTCCCTCCTCGCCAGCATCTCTGATGATGAGTGTTTTCTTTCCGCCGTGAGTGTCTATCAGCTGGTCTGGTGTCCCGGACGCGATTATCTGTCCATGATCGATTATCGATACGATGTCGGCTAGGTACTCTGCCTCGTCCATATAGTGTGTTGTCAGGAAGACTGTTTTTCCTTGGCTCCTCAACCGCTCCACGACCCCCCAGACATCTCTACGAGCTCTAGGGTCCAGTCCGGTGGTGGGCTCGTCAAGGAAGACGACATCAGGGTCGTTTACTAGGGAAACCGCAAGGCCAACTCTCTGTTTGAGGCCCCCTGATAGCTTCTTGAACTGCTCATCCCGCTTGTCCTTGAGATCGACTAGCTCGATCAGCTTGTCCGCGTCGAGTTGGTGTTTGAACATGGCCCCGAAATAGTTGATATTCTCCCGGACGGTAAGTCGATCAATCGCGTTGAAGTCTTGGGGAAGGACGCCGATTCGTTTCCGTATCTCCGCCTGGTCTGAACGTTTGCTGACGTCATAACCAAGGACTTTGGCCTGACCCCCAGTAGGGTTTCGTAGGCATTCTAGAATTTCTACCGTCGTGGTTTTTCCCGCACCGTTTGGACCCAGGAAGGCGAAAACCTCTCCTTTTGTAAGGCTGAATGATATGCCGTTGACGGCCACGTTATCGCCGTACTTCTTAGAGAGATTCTCTACCTGGACGATCTTGTCGGATTGCCCCGGGAATGGTGTAGGTTGGCCGTTGCTCATTGACGAGCTTCTCCTACCGAGCGACTCTCAAGGGGTTCGTAATAATTATCGTCGCCGTGATTGCTTCCGGCTTCGATCGAGTGTGAGTTTCCATCAGATTTCACCACAATTACGGTAATGAGGTCGTTGTCGCTTTTAATGGTCGGGCACGTTTCGTAGCCACGTAATGTGATTACGTCCGATGGAGTCGAGAGATCTATCCGATTCATTTTGAATCACCCTATGAAATACGAGTAAGTTTTGCGCTGACATCCCATAGTCTTTGAGCGATCTCCTCGTTGTAGGACTCGTCTGAAGACTTCTTCACCTTGAGTTTCTCTACATACTCTCCGTTGAGACCTTTTGCGTCAGGTGAGGAAGCGAGATAGACGATCGTCTCCGCACCCTTCTCAGGACTCGTCATGAACAATTTCGGCAGAGCCATGATAAAGCCTACCGGACCGAAGGGTCTGGTCCAGATGTTGGTCGCGACAGTTCCGGGGTGTACTGCGTTGACTGTGACCCCTGTTCCTTGCAGCTTCTTGGCCAGTTCATGGGTGAAGAGAACGAGCGCTAGCTTTGATTGTCCGTAGGCCTTCCATCCACCGTAATCGTTCTCCAGGTTGAGGTCTTCGAAGTTGATGTGGCCGTTATAGTGTCCTACTGATGATACGTTGATGATTCTGGTTGGAGCGCTCGCCTTCAGTAAGTCCAACTGGAGGTTTGTTAGAAGGAAGGGGGCGAGATAGTTCGTTGCGAAGGTATTCTCGTAACCATCAACGGTGACGCGGCGCCGTTGGTTGAAGAGTCCAGCGTTATTGATCAAGACGTGGAGTTTGGAATATTTTCTTCTGAAATCGACAGCGAGCTGTCTCACCGACTCGAGAGACGACAGATCAGCGAGTAAGAGATCGACTGAGTTGTTACGGGATTTTCCGATTATATCGAACCTTGCTGCTTCGCCCCTCTCCTTGTTACGTGCGACCATGATGACTGTGGCGCCCATTTTGGCAAGAGCTAGACTGGCCGCTTTTCCGATCCCGGAGTTGGCTCCGGTAACCATGACAACCTTGTCTTTCATTGTCGTCGTGTCGGAGACGTTTTCGTCCTGCATTATTCGTCACTAAACTGACCGGTGGGTCATTATTTAAACGCGTCGGTCATTTTTAAATACAACACGTGCGCATATCACAGTAGATAGATGCCACGCGTCGTCCCTGAATACAAAGAAGAAGCCAGAACACGAATTCTCACAGCCGCAAACCAAGTCTTCGGCGAAAAAGGATACCGCCAAGCAACTATGGACGACGTGGCCAAGAAGCTGGGGGTGAGCAAGGGAGCGCTCTACCTCTACTTCTCCAGCAAAGAAGAGTTGTTCGAAGCGATCGCCCGGGCGGAACCCTCGGCATTCAAAGAGATCCTATACTCGACCTTCGGCGAGAACAAGAACCCCCTAGAGAGCGCTGGCGAATTCTTTGACAAGATGTTGAAGCGCTACGGCTCGAACTCTGGATTGAGTTTTGAAATATTCTCAGAGGCGTCACACAACCCGGGTCTTCGAAGAGTGCTCAAGAAAACTCAGGACGAATACGCCGCGACCCTGACGAGCTACTTAGAGGAAGGACGGAAGAGGGGCTTCATCGATAGAGACTTGAATTTGCGATCGATAACCTATGCCTTGATAGCCATGTGGAATGGAATCGAGACGATAATTGGATCAGGGCTGCCGGTTGAAGAGGCGAGACGAGCGTGGCTGGAAGGATTCAGGGCGATCTTTCTACCCAAGAACCGCGCTCACACCTGAGATAGACATAAAACTCGATTTCTCGACGCGCCCCCATGCTTCACATGTCTACCATTAAGCAACCGCCCGTCGGCATTGGCTCTGGCAAGATCGACCGTGTAGTGATTATTTTCAAGGAGAATCATACTTTTGACAACTACTTCGGCACGTTCCCAGGCGCCAACGGGATGAACATGCCGAGATCGCCTAACCCGCCACCACGAGACCCGGACCATCGACATGGCGCGTGGCTAACTCGCCAGACGACTTCTATACGACAACAGTTCATCGGGTCGGATATCCCGGCCTACTTTGCTTATGCTAGAAAGTTCGCATTATGTGACCAGTTCTTCACGGATGTTGCGGGACCGTCGACCCCAAACCATTTGATGGCGGTGGCGGCCGATTCTCCGTTTATCGATAACCCTCAGGCGGGCGACTCGTCTCGGATCGCTTCTTCACTTCCCCTGAGCCTCGAATCTCACAAGCTTACCTGGGCTAACTATGGGGGATACGCGTTTCAATATCTGAGCGGTGTCGGAGGCCGGAACAAATTCACCTCGGACCAGTTTGCGAACGATGCGGCAGCCGGAAAACTACCGAACGTCTCATGGGTTTATGCTACGAGCCAGTTTGACGAACATCCTCCTGACCCGGGGAGGGGTCCGATGGGAAACGTGACAACAGGGATGCAGTGGACAGTCGACCAGGTGAACGCAATCGTAAACGGAGGACTTTGGGGAAGGACTGCGGTTTTCATAACGTGGGATGATTGGGGAGGATGGTACGACCATGTCAACCCGCCGAATGTTGAGACGTGGCAGCTTGCGACTCCCCAGCCGTCTTACAAGGGAACGCAGTTCCGGTACGGATCGAGAGTCCCATGCCTGGTGCTGAGTCCCCATGCGAAAAGCGGTTACGTTTCGAGGGTGTTGCACTCGCACGTTAGCCTAGTAAAATTCTGCGAATCCCTTTTCGGACTGCCTGCGTTGAACCAGCGGGACGCGCAGGCAGATGACATGTCAGATTGTTTTGATTTCACAAAAGCACCAGTCCCACCGCCGCCGCAGAAGCCTTGATAGAAATGGCGACGCCATCGTTGAAAAAACAGGATGCGAAACGATCCTCGAATACTGCCGCCCAGCTTCTCGTTGAATGCTTGGAGAATGAAGGTGTCAAGTATGCTTTCGGCATACCTGGCGAGGAGAACATTCACGTCATCGATGCGCTAAACAATTCGTCTATCCACTTCGTTCTTGTCCGTCACGAGCAAGCCGCCTCTTTCATGGCCGACATTTACGGTCGCCTGACCGACCAGGCGGGAGTCTGCGTGGCAACCCTCGGACCCGGAGCGATCAACCTGTTACTCGGAACCGCAGATGCCAACACTGACAGCGTTCCGCTCGTCGCGATCAGCGCACAGGGCGGCTTGAACCGGATATACAAGGAATCTCATCAGATAATCGATCTAGTCAGCATGTTCAAACCCGTCACGAAATGGGCTGAGCTGATCCCGAGACCGGAAGCTGTGCCCGAGATGGTTCGGAAAGCGTTCAAGCTTGCACAGACCGAGCGTCCCGGCGCAGTTTACCTCGCATTACCAGAAGATGTCGAAAAAATGCTTGCACCCCCAGGTCATCGCCCGCTAGAGATCAATGTGGTGCGCGATACCTCTCCTTCTCCAGCCCAGATATTGCGGGCGGCGAAGGTCTTGGAAGGCGCGAAGAGACCCATCCTTCTTGCAGGACACGGTGCCGTGCGTAATCATGCTGGTGCTGCCCTGGTTCGGTTCTCAGAACGCCTTCACATACCCGTCGCGACGACCTTCATGGGCAAGGGAGTCTTCCCGGACAACCATCCCAACGCGCTCGGTACCATAGGTTTCATGGTCCACGACTATGCCAATTTCGGCTTTGACCAGGCAGACGTGATTCTATCTGTAGGATATGACATGCAAGAATTCGATCCGGTAAAGATCAATCCGAAGGGTGAGAAGCAGATCATCCACATCCACAGGTATCCTGCTCAGGTTGATGCGCATTACGATCTTGCCGTCGGTATCCAAGGCGACATTTCAGAATCACTCGACGCACTATCCCGAGAGACCAAGGTCACACCTGGATCGAATCCAACAGGTCAGAAGATTCGTCGCTTGTTACAGGAGGAGCTTGAGATGGGAGGAAACGACAACTCCTACCCAGTCAAGCCCCAGCGCATCGTAGCGGATATCCGCTCAGCGATGAGCGAAAAGGACATCGTGTTAGTCGACACTGGTGCTGTTAAGATGTGGATGGCCCGGTTGTATCCGACGTATCAGCCGAACACTTGCATTGTCTCCAACGGTCTCTCAACAATGGCCTTCGCTCTGCCAGGAGCGATTGCAGCGAAACTCGCCTTTCCGGACCGTAAGGTTCTGGCTGTTGCTGGGGACGCTGGTTTCTTGATGAACTCGATGGAGCTCGAGACCGCGGTTAGGGAGAAGATACCGCTGGTCGTATTGATCTGGGTAGACGGGTCCTATGGTATGATCAAGTGGGAGATGGACCTCGAGCTCGGACATCACTCGCATGTTGACTTCGGTAACCCCGATTTTGTCAAGTTCGCCGAGAGCTTCGGCGGCAAAGGATACCTGATCACGCAAGCAGGAGATCTGCTTCCCAGGCTAAAGCAAGCACTGGTTGATAATGCGGTCTCTATTATCGCGTGTCCCGTCGACTATGCGCAGAACAATGTTCTGACCGACAAGTTGGGAGAACTCACCCAACCCATTTAGTGGCGAGTCCCTAGTGATCCCGATCACGGAATAATAATGAAGAAATAACGCGTCCGATTTAACGGATGCCAGCGATTCCTCTCGTTTTTCGGATAAAGCTAAATGCGCGCAAATATTCTGGCCACCAAGAGGCATCAATGACAGTGAGGTCGTTCAAGGACCTCAAGCTCCTACTAGCATTCGTCGTAGTATTCTCCATGCTATCCCTCCCCGGATCGCTGAGCGGGGGATCTTATGTTCCCCAAATCCATCTTGCAGCTGCAAATACAGCGCCGAACCAGCCCTGGTATCCTGCCGGCCCCTCGATGGACAAGATACAGTACCAGATCTATACCGACTCTACGGCCGAGATAACCGCGTTGCAGACTGGTGCAGTCGACATCCCTGATTCTCCAATCCCACCGTCTGCTGTCCCGCAAATCTGCGGTAGCCAGGGCTTTCTGTGCACCGCGCCGGTGCCATTCTCGGGCTACTTCGAACTGGAATTTCATCTCGACCAGAACTTCTGGGGCTGCCAGATGAGTTTCGGAAACTCTGCGTGCGGAGTGAACATTCGTCAGGGAATGGCTCATGGACTGGACAAGACGGCTTTCATCAACGCTGAACTAAGTGGCACCGGTGTAGCAATTGATAATCCTGTTCCGCCCAGTGTCAACTTGGTCTCACCGAACCCGTGTGGGTGGGACTCGGCACACGCCCAGTCAGGGTCGAACTGCGTCGTAGCAGCTCCGGGAGGAACGGCTTATCACCTTGCGATGGCAGCGGCGGGAGCAGGATGCACAAACACTCCCAGCTTCACTTACACGCCGGGTTGTGGTACGCCTGACTTTTGCGCTGCGGCTGACCATTTCATAGCTGCGGGATTGGCCACGGGCAAGAATCCATCGACGTGCGTGCTGACAGGGGTCCCATCAACCGTAACATCCAACTCAATACACTTCTTCGTTCGTAGTGACGATGTTGCCCGGCTTCATATGGGCGACAGCTATGCGCAGTTCATCTGCGGACTATTCACAGGCGCGTTCAGCACAGGCTGCGGGATTGGCGGATCATCCACTAACATCGTCGTCACCGACACCGGCTCGATCACTCAGTTCCCAGGATTCACCACATCCAAGACGTCGGTCGCGCTTACCTGGTGGGTCTACACGGCTGGCTTCAGTAATATCCAAACTTTCGACGCGAGCCTGTATTACATCTATAACGGCAAGTTTGTTTCAGGTATACCGGCGATCCAGCCACCGAACGGCCCCTGCTCTTCCGAATCAATTCCCTCTTTCAGCGCTAGCAACTACATGTATCTCTGCAACCCCAGCTACGACAGCATCAGCAACCAGATGGAATTCGCCCCATGCCTCTCTGCTCCGGGAGATCCGACACCGGGCTCTCCGAATCCCACCTTCTCCAACTGTCCTAGCACCTCGCAGCTTACCGCGACAAGTGCCTCGTACCAGGCCCAGGACCTGTTCGGACAAAACGCTTTCACGATACCAGTTTGGACGCAAACAAATCAGTTCGCCTACCTGAGCAACTGGCAGAGAGTAGTGGTGCAGAATGGTGACGGTTTCATTCCGCCCGGGAATACGGTTGCGGAGTTCAACGCGTACAACCCTAACCCGGCTGTTGGTGTAGCAGGCACGATACGTCAAGGATATAGCCAATCAGCTGTGAGCGTTAACCCGTTCATCGCTACCACAAATCATGACCTTGGTCTGGTCGACAATATCTGGGACAGCCCCTACCGCGCCAACCCAAGCCAGCCCGGCACCTCTCTGGAATGGATGACCGTATCCACCAGCCAGTTGCCACCGAGCGGGTTGGCCTATGTTCCGCCCACAGGAACTGTAGCAACATTTAGGTTTAGTCTCCGTCAAGACATCTTCTGGCAGACTGGCCAGAAGGTTACTGCGTGGGACCTAGCCTTCAGCTATGTCGCGCTCAAGGCCACAGGAGCTTCCCTAGGATCCGGGCTTGCTCCCATCACGGGAATGAAGGTGATCAGCCCATCGCAGGTAGACGTTAACGTCAACCAAGTAGGGTTATTCACGAAACTGTACGTCGGCAGCACGATAGTATTTCCGGGACGAATCTGGTCGTCTTGCGGTGCATCAACTTGGGATGCTGGTGCGAACAACCAGAACTTTGCGGCCGCCAACGCTGCATTGACCCCGTGCATTGGTCCAAACGTCTCCTCGTCGGGAGTAGTACTGCCCACTGCTTCTGCAGTAGACACCGCGAAGATCCAACCCTCCTACGATCCCCTTGCGGCAGGGACACTAGTCGGCTCGGGTCCATGGGTATGCGTTGGACCGCCAGTAGGCACCGCCTGTGCTACATCCCCTGGTATCCAGGCTCCAGCGGGCGGCTCCTACTTCCTCCAAAGATACGGGCTAGGAACAATCCCAGGAGCGACTCTTAACACATACTTCCGCAGCAGCGGTAACTTGGCGTTATGGGCTTGGAGCGGAGACACTGGAAACTTCCCTAACGACTTTCTGGAATTTTCCATAGCCTCCTCGTGCTTCGGAAGGATGCCTGTGCCAACAGGTTGTGCCAGGTGGTCGATGGGCATAGGCAATCCGACAGGCTCGTCCGGCTCGCCGGCTCCAATCGGGCTGACCCAGATGAGCATAATCCAGCGGTTTGTCGGTGTAAATTGGGTAGCACCATATGACTGGCGTATGAGTCCACCGCAGAACATCGCTATCTTCCCACCAGTGCTCTATGAGGGATCGATATCGCTCAACCCCTCAACAGTCACCGGGTGCACCATACCATTCAATAGTGGCGGGGGCTACGATTGCTAGCTACGTCCACAGCTCTTCGGTTGGAGCGAGAGTCATGCGCTGAAGAGATCTAGCATCAGATTCATCTTGCGTTGAGCCAGTCTACAATGGCGTAAGGGTCTTAGCCATCGTCCACCGATCGCCTAGGCGATTCTAGCGGAAGGATCTTGGCTTGAAGGAGAAAAAGTTCAAGAATATTGAGACTAAGCTGATTCATTCCGGTGAACCGAAGCCACGGGTCCACGGGGCGGTTGCGATGCCGATATTCCAGTCGGCCATGTTCGAGACCCGCAGTGAACCAGGTTATCATGATATCGAGTATATCCGCTTGAACAACACCCCGAACGCGAAAGTGCTCCACGAGAAACTGGCCGCGGTCGAGGGGGCCGAGGACGCCCTTGTGGCCGCGAGCGGAATGGCGGCTATCTCTACCACGCTACTCACCTTCCTCCATAACGGGGACCATCTCCTGATCCAGAACTGCCTGTACGGCGGGACCCACGACTTTGTCACGAAAGATCTTCAAACGTTCGGGATATCGTATGATTTCATCGATGGCAACGACCCTGAGTCATGGGAAGAGAAACGACGGACGAACACGAAAGCGATCTATGTCGAGACGATGACGAATCCGTTGCTAGAGGTCGCAGACCATAAGGCAGTTGTCAAGTTTGCTAAGAAACGCGGGCTGGTATCTATGATCGACAACACCTTCGCGAGCCCGATCAACTTCCGCCCTATCGAGCATGGCTTCGACCTCTCACTTCACAGTGGCACGAAATACCTGAATGGACACTCGGACATTGTCGCCGGAGCGGTCATCGGAAGCTCGGAGCTAGTCACCAAAGTCAAACATCGACTTGACCATCTCGGGGGAAGCTTGGACCCGCACGCTTGCTTCCTCTTACATCGCGGCATGAAGACGCTCGCGCTTCGGATGAGATACCATAACGAGAGCGCTCTCAAGATTGCGCGATTCTTAGAAGAGCACAACGCAGTTGCAAAGGTCAACTATCCAGGGCTCATGACCCATCCCCAACACAACCGGGCGGGGGAATTGTTTGACGGGTTCAGCGGCATGATGAGCTTCGAACCCAAGGGCGGCAAAGAAGCGGCCGAGCTATTCATGAAGAATGTCTCCATTCCAATCATCGCGCCAAGCCTGGGCGGAGTTGAAAGCCTACTCACCAGACCAGCTGCAACCTCACATTCAGGAATGTCTCCAGAAGACAGGAAGAAACTCGGGATAACTGATGGGCTGATCCGAGTGTCGATTGGAGTCGAGGCTACGGAAGACCTGATCGGAGATTTCGCAGAAGCGTTTGAAGCAATCAGAACCGTGGCAAGTGTTCCCTGAGAAATTTTTGGTTGTCTATCACAATTCTGTATCTGCTAGACGGTTCAGATCTTCACCTGTAATCTGCATGACTCGCCAGTGCTCTCGGAAACGAGCCCCCAATCGTTGATAAACGTCCATGGCTGAAGTGTTCCAATCAAGCACTTCCCATCGCATTCCGTAACACTGCTCCTCGATGGCGATCTGTGCCAGAGAAACCATCAGAGCTTTGCCGATGCCTTTGCGTCGGAATCGTGGCCGGACAAAGAGGTCTTCCAAGAAGAGGCCGTGCTTTCCCTCCCACGTTGAATAATTGTGAAAGAAAAAGGCCATACCGGCCGGGTTGCCATCCCACTCTGCAATAATTACCTTAAACTTGGGATTCCTTGCGAAGCCATCCCTGATCAAGTCGCCTTCCGTCGCTCGAACAGCACTAGGTTCCCGTTCATACTCCGCCAGCTCGTGAATGAAAGACAGAATCAATGGGACGTCTTTGACGATTGCTTTGCGAATTTTCAACATGGCTTGCAGGCTCTTATTCCCGCTGAGTCAACTCTAACCTTGTCAAGGACAAATTCGCCATTCATGGACTGTTGGATTGTATGGGCATAAACCTCTCGAGGGCTCAGGTCAATTCTTGGCGTTTGTCAAACCATCATCTTGCCAAACGAGCTCGAAAGGGGCAGATTGAGAACGTTGTTTCGGACCTTTGCGGGGTTCAGGCACAAGTCCTGTCTTATGCTGCTTTGGCGATCTGGGCGCGGGTCGAGGGCATTACGATGCAAGATGTTCAAGATGCCCTCTGGAAGCATCGTTCTCTTGTGAAGACCTGGTGCATGCGCGGAACCCTTCACCTAATCTCGGCTTCCAACTTGCCCGTCTACGTGGCCGCTAGAAAAACGACGATGGTAGTCAAACCAGACTGGCTCACGCCTGAAATTGGTGTGGAAGAGCGGAAGAGAATCGTTCGCGCGATACATGAAGCACTTGATGGAGAAATTCTGACTCGAGAACGATTGACTGAGAAAGTCGCGAAGAGTCTCGGGTTGAGCGCCAGTGTTCGTAAACATATGCTCTCAGGCTGGGGCAACCTCCTGCAGCCCGCGGCCGAACAAGGATACCTCTGCTTCGGGCCGAGCGAGGGATCTAAAGTCACATTCGTCCGACCGGACCAATGGATTGGAAGATGGGACGAGCCCAGTGGAGGCGACGCTTGGAGGAGGCTTCTCCGACAATTCTTCTCCACATATGGCCCAGCTAACCATCACGACATTGGCCATTGGTGGGGTCTACGTCCCGACAAGGCGAAGATATTGATGGAGCACATTGAGGACGAGTTGGAAGAGGTCGAATTCGAAGGTCAAAAGAAATGGGTTCGAAGAGAGGATGTCGAACAGATCGTTGACGTTGAAAGGATTCATTCGGTGAAATTACTTCCAAGTTGGGATTGCTACGTTATGTTCTACTATCCTCGTGAGCTCTTCGTTTCTCAGAGCCATAGAGCCCGAATCTTCACAAAGCTCCAAGGAAATAGACCAGTTCTGCTCATCGATGGAGTCGCTGGAGGAGTATGGGAGCAACGACGGAAGAGCGATCATACTGAAGTCAGGGTACAGCCATTTAGCGATCTCGGCTCAGCACAAGAACGACTTGTCAGCGAGGAAGCGACGAGCTTAGGCGAATTCCTGGGAACAAACGTTGAGGTCTCGATTTCATGGTGACTCTGGAGAAGCTCAAGGTTCATCTTTAATAACGACAGTTTTCGTCTCGCCTTGCGATCGGCTTGTCTCAAGCGATCCTTAACGACAATTCGCTTACGTTCGCGGAGAAAGTCATCAGCGTCAAGTCCGATGGAGGCAAGAAGGTCCATCATACTGGAGAGATTGCTGTTATTCCTGCTGACATGGCCATGGCCCAGGATAGCACTGGACCCTTGGCAATCAAGGTCTTCCGTGAAATGGGCGTTCAGAAAGTCTGGGACCCAAAGAAAATCCATCTTGTGATCGATCACAGTTTTCCAGCCCCTGACGAGAAGGTCGCTAATCTCCATATTCTAATTCGGGAATTCGTCAAGCAACAAGGTGTGCGGCTTGTCGAAGGAAGCATATCCCACCAGCATCTGCTCGAAAACCATGTTGTACCAGGGATGGTTCTCTTTGGGGCTGATTCTCACACCTGTCAGGCGGGCGCAATCGGCGCCTTTGCCACCGGGATTGGTAGTTCGGAAATGGCTGCTGTCTGGGCGAGCGGCAAGCTCTGGGTCCGGGTCCCGGAATCCATCAAGATCAATCTTACAGGCCAGCTCAAAAAAGGCGTCTTCGCCCGAGACATCATAACCCACTTCATCGGAATGGTTGGCGAAGACGGGGGGAACTACAAGTCGCTGGAGTGGAAGGGTCCCGCGGTCAAGAACCTCTCTATAGCATCACGGGCTTGCATTAGCAACAACTCTATGGAGTGCGGCTGCAAACTCTCCATCTTCGAAGTCGACCCCGTAACCCAGGTCTATTTCAAAACGGCAAACCGGAAAGCGATGTTCGAGATCCACGCGGGACCAAAGGCGCAATATAAGGAAGAATACGACATTGATCTCGGAACTCTTGAGCCCCAGGTCTGGGGTCCAGGGAACGAGAGCAAAGTACGCAGTGCTAGCGAATTCGGGGATGATCACTTGGACGAGGTTTTCATCGGATCATCCACAAACGGACGATACGAAGACCTACAGGTCGTTGGCAAGATACTGAAGGGCCACAAGATCAAGGCTGGGACCCGCTGTATAATTACTCCGGCTTCCAGAAACGTGTTCGAAAGAGCAATCACAGATGGTCTAGCAGAAACATTCCTTCAATCAGGAGCAGTGTTCACTAACGCTACGTGCGGTGCATGTGTTGGTACTCATCTCGGTGTTCTCGGCGAGAATGAAACCTGTCTATCCACTTCTCCGCGGAACTATGTAGGACGAATGGGCGCTTCAACAGCCAAAATCTTCCTATCATCTCCAGCGACGGCCGCAGCCTCAGCTTTGGAAGGGCATATTGTCGATCCTGGGAGATACCTATGAGTCTTCCAACACCGTCCACGATCATCCGAGGCAGAACCTGGGTGTGGCCCGATGACGTGAACACGGACATAATCATTCCTTTCCGCTTCAAGGCTCGCACCAACGACCCTGTCGAAATGGCGAAATATGCCATGTACGGGTTCGACCCCGAATTCTACAAGAAAGTCAAACCAGGCGACCTCTTTGTTGCTGGAAGAAACTTCGGAGGAGGATCCAGCCGCGAACAAGCACCAGTCGCCATAAAATACTCAGGAGTAGCAGCCGTAGTCGCAGAAAGCTTCGCAAGAATATTCTATCGGAATAGCTTCGCCATAGGTCTACCAGCACTAGAAGTTCCAGGAATAACCAAACAGGTCAAACAATTCGACGAAATATCCATCAACCTTCAGGACTGGTCTGTCACGACCAAAGATGGAAAGGTGTATCATGCGTTGAAGGTTCCAGAGTTCCTTCGAGGACTAATGCGGGAAGGAGGCCTCGTCGAGTATTACAAGAAGCACAAATCCTTCCCATGGGAAGGACTACAAGCAACGGCAAGCTGAACCTGAGCCTGAAGCCGTCATCGAAAACCGCCACTCGGCTAGATTCCCTTCAGTTCTTTTTGTAGTTGGCTGACTGTGGTTATGCGTGCGAATCGGCGTCGTAGAGCATATTCTGTGCGTTCGCGTATGGCATCAACTCCTAGTTCTTCGCCTGGCTTGTCCCAGTTCGGAATTGGAAAGGTCATCGTCGCCTCTGTGACAAAGTCTACCGCGTAACCGAGGTCCGCAGCGATCCTCGCTGTCGTCTCGCAGCACTGCTCCATCTGAATGCCTGTAATGCTGACCCGTCTCACGCCTCTCTCTATCAGGTAGGGTTGCAAAGTCGTGCTAGTGAAACAATTCCTTGTGTTCTTGACCATGACCTGCTCATCCTTCCGAGGCTTGAGAAAGTCCATCAGCTTGAATGAGGGGCTGTCTTTGGCGAACGCCTCATCGCTGTCGGTATGTAAGAAGAAAACAACCGGGAGATGGGCAGCACGATAAGCTTCGACGAGAGCGTTCACGTTCCTTTCAAAATCCGGGTTGTTACGTCTTCCCCATCGCGAGCCGACTTTGAACGAGTCTTGAGCATCGATCACTAGCAAAGCCGATTGTGCAATCGAAACCTTGCTGGGGTCTAGCATGATTCCAACTAGCGTGAGTCATCGTATATACTCGCTGCTTCAGACTGAGTTTTCGCTCGGAACAAGGTCTCAACTACAATGAGTTCCAAGAAAGGGAGTTCTAGGGATGTCCCTGATATCCGGGTTTTCTTCGGGGACCTCAGAAAGATGACCTCGACGGAGGTCGCTGATGGAGATATCTCCCTGGTAGTCACATCTCCACCTTACTTCAACGCTCCTTTCGATTATCCCGATCTTTTTCCGAGCTACGAAGATTACCTTGGACTAGTCAGGTCCTTCGCTCATCAGAGCAAGAGGGTGCTGCGGAGAGGGAGAATCTGTGCGATAGTCACCGACGATATGCTGGTGAAAGAGGGAAGTAGCAACCGTGGGCGGAAATACCCTCTTGTCGCTGATACGACCGGAATTTTTCTGGACGAGGGTTTTCTCTATCGTGACAAGATAACATGGGTCAAGCCAGCTGGCTACACTAGAATCAGCAGGCGTAGCGGAGTCGTTCTTCAACATCCATACCCGATGTACTTCTATCCGGACAACATCCAGGAATCTATTCTTCTATTCCAGAACGGCGAGTTCGATTACGGCAACTTGAAGGACGCGCCAAAGAACATTCTCGAATCCTCAAGAATAGACACCGCTCAACTCAACAAAGAGAGATGGAACTTGACAGTCTGGAACATTACCAATGTCCTTCCCTTCTCTGGTCGGGTTGAGGAGGGAATCGCAGCCTTTCCTGAAGAAATTCCTCGGAGACTAATCAAACTCTTCACGATGGTCGGAGAGACGGTGTTCGACCCTTTCGCAGGCTCAGGCACAACGCTGAAGGTCGCGCGGGAACTGGGAAGGAATGGAATTGGATACGAAATTGACCTCGAACTCAAGCGAGTCCTAAGAAAAAAACTCGGAGGACATGGTCTCATACTCGAAGAAAGGGAAGGAGCAAGGAGGCTTCGAAGATCCCTTCAGACAAGGATTCATCAGAACAGAAGCGTTGCCAGGTAACCAGGTCGGCGTCTCGGATGGAAAGACCCATTAGCGCGGACGCGAGATGGAATAGACACCTAATGCAAAGTGATCAGCATGGTTCTTCGTGAATGTCCGTTTTGTCATAGACCCTTCGAAGCTGAGCTGTTGTCGAAGGAACAGGTGGATTAGCGAGGTCGCGAGGGTTGGCGATTTTCCACCACAGATGAGTAAACTAGCTGGGCAGGTTACGGAGGGAGGACTTACGATGAGTCGTGGCGCACTAATTCTCGGACTGTCAGAGGATGAAAAGGAAACTGTTGCGATGCGTCCGGAGGCTTTCATAACCTACAAGGCCCTATACAAATGCAGACACTGTGGAAAGGAGTGGACCAAGCTCTCGGTTGAAGAGATACCAATCCCCCGACAATATGTTGAAGGCGAGGAGGAAAAGACCGACTATGATGCTCATGTCGAAGAGGAGGAGGCACGGGAGGAACAGTATGCAAGAGAGTAATAATGCCGAAAGTATCGCAGACAATGAAGACTAGTTGAGTTTCGCTATCCCCTCCGACAGGGTTGAACTTGGGTAGGGCTTGTTTTTGTTCCAGCGGCTCGGCTCCATATTTGACGAGTACAAGGGCATACCCCGCGAAGCAAATCTTCTCATCTATTCTAGCTTCTTCACTTGGGCTGCCGCAGGATTACTCTTCATCTCACTTCAGGTCTTCCTCGTACTGGAAGGCATCTCCTTCGCAACTAGCAGCCTCATCTTGGGAACCTTCGGCATCGTCAGCGGCGCATCCACACTCCTCTTCGGTGGCCTAGCCGACCGGTATGGTAAGAAAAAATTCGTAGTTGCTGGTGGACTGCTAGGAAGCCTCGCTCTAGCCATCTTCGCTCTCGACACAAACATTCCGCACTTGTTTGGGGCGGCTGTTCTAGCCGGATTCTCCGAGGCTGCCTACGCGTCATCTTGGAGTGCTATGCTCGCTGACAAGGCGGGAAACATGAAACGGACAAGCGCCTTCGGCCTCTCTTTCTTTGTCGCAACCATCAGCTCTGCCCTAGGCGGGTTCAGCACGAGCCTGCTCAGTGTGATGAACACGGTCTACAAGATCGACCTAGTCACGGGAAACAGGTATCTCTTCGTGGGAGTCGCCGCAATCAGCCTCGTAGGACCCCTTATCGTCTACACTCGAGTTTCTGAGTCTCACACGCTCGAGGAGCTGGGATTCCACATAATCCCCAAAAAAGCTCGCCGAGTCATCCTCCGATACGTAATCGCAGGAATCCTTATCGCGCTGGGCGCGGGAATGGTGATTCCTCTAATGTCCGGCTGGGCCTTTCTCAAATACGGTCTTGCGAACAACGTCACGGGACCCATCTTCGGCGGGGTTACTAGCTTGGTGATGGGATTTGCAAACCTAGCAACTCCACGGCTAGCCAGACGGTTCGGAACAGTTCGGACAATTGTCCTGACCCAGGGCTCGTCGACTGCCTTTCTCTTCTCAATACCTTTTGCACCTAACTTCGCCTCGGTGTCCGCGATCTATGTCGTTAGGAGTGCCTTGATGATGATGTCCAATCCAGCTCAGAACTCTCTCTTGATGGGTTTGGTCCCGGCTGAGGAGCGTTCAGTAGCTTCGGCCATCGTGGCTTCTCTCTGGAGGTTACCGAACTCGTTCAGCACGAGTCTCGGCGGCTACACCATGGGGCTAGCGACCGGCCCGAATGGCGTTACGGATCCGAGTAGCATCTATCTCGCCCTCCCGTTCATGATCTGTACAGCACTGTATCTAAGCGCCATCACGTACTTCTGGCGGTCATTCAAAGACGTGAAGCTGCCTGAGGAACAGGTTCTGGCACCGATTGCGGAGACCATTCCAGCTGCAACCTAGAATACCATTCACGATTTCCAGCAATATGCCCTAGTCGTGGTTCTGTAATTTTCTCGGATACTTCGACTTAGAGCCAGAAGTTACGACCCACTTTAGTCGCTGACGGAACTATCGTTGCTCGTCATCGACGCTTATGGAGAAGACGTGTCATGAGATACGCGAGAATCAGCAAATACATGCTTCTGCTTGCGCTCTTCGTCTTTGTCCCTCTTCTGTCGATCAACATGGTCCCAATGGTTCATGCTGACCCTCCATTCTCTCTGAACGCCGTTCCGGCCGCCACGTCAGAGGGAAACACTGTCAGTCTTGTCCTGTCTGCAAATAGTGCTGTCCCCAATCTCCAATACAGGTTCCGGTTCTCCGTAATCGATCCCGCAGGGAAGACCGCTCAAACTCTGGCGAACTATACCACCGCACCTGGCCAGGACAAGTTTACACTGATAGTTGTCTACCCAAGTCCTACGTTCCAAGGATCAAACACGCTAGTAGGCCAATACAACGCTAAAGTCGATGAGCTATGGCCCACGGCAGCGCCAGGCATTGCTGGGACCTCGTTCATACTCACCATCACGGATAGTTTCTCATATCAGAGGACGCAAACCGTGCTCATACAGGCAAGCGGATATAGTGCGTCGGAAAGTGTTACGGTAACCATCAGGACGCAGACAACATCGACGGTTGTATTCTCCCAAATTCTACAAGCGACCGGCGCGGGGATCGTAGGAACAAGTTGGAAGACCCCGAGGAACGCAACAATAGACACTTACATTGTTAGCTTGACCGGGACCAGCACCGTCAAGAATCCGGCTGATTCGCAACCTTTCGCACTGGGACCTGCGATCATGATCATTAGCTCGATTACGTCCGCCAAATCGGTCTACCAGAGGACTGAGACGATGAGTTTCTTCTTCCAGCCCACTTATCCAGATGGATCTATTCCGTCGACAGGAGTCGCTCTTCTCAGCTTAGCTAGGCCCGGTGGTAACAGCGTGACCCTGACGGCAACCTATGATGGTACGTCTCAGACTTTTGATTCGTCTTACCAAACTTCGTTGGATAATCAAACGGGGACATGGACGGCAAGCTTGGGAGGACATGCTTACAGCGACGCTTACGGGAACAATGGTCCCGGAACAATAGTCTCCACTGCCCCGCTGCTAACAACTATCCCTCTAACTGTCACAGTTACCACAAACTCTACCATCGCTGTGGGTCAACAGCTCAGGTTCAACGCGAACGTCACGTATCCTGATGGTACGGTTTTCCTGCCGGGCACTGTGAAGGCCTACCTTCTCTACAGTGGAACGCCGGTGGTTAACGACACGGTCCCCGTTGTTTTCGACACAACCCTGGGACTGTGGATCGGAACTTATACGGTGCGGCCTTCAGATACAGGTGGACTGTGGTCCCTAGTCGTCAAGGCATCAGACTCTCCAACACCTCCCAACACTGGCTCTGCGACGCGAGCCATCAATGTTCAGAATACGACAGGAGGGAACGCGTCTTTTCCTCTCTACTACTTTGGCATTATAGCCGCCCTCCTAGCCTCGCTACTGGTTGCTGTATTCTTCGGGTTCAGACGCCGCAAAGTAACGCATGCAAGGTTGAAAATTGACCTGGAGGCCGTTCGGTCGGAAGCTGGACGAATAGAGAGTACCGATTTCTTCAAGTCAGTTAAGGATCAGGTACAGAAGGAAAAGGATGACAAGTGAGACTGCCTGGATCTTACTCGCTTCTAGCAGTGGATTCGCCCATTTCAAGCCCTGATCTCGAATCTGGAACATGCCTCGATCCTCGCCCAGAAGTCGTTCGTGAACGGTTCTAGATTTCCCGACTTTCCCCTTTCACCCAAGCCCGGATCCCCGGCTCTGAATCCCAAGACTCGCCCGTTATCACTGCCAGACAGAAAATTTTCTCTAGAAAACAGGGTAGGGGGTATAGCACACACAGCATCTCACGACGCAAAGAGCGGTTTCCCCGAACGCACAGAAGCCCGTTCCTTTTGCTGGAGATAAGCGAAACTCGCGGTTTAAGGGAGTATTCCGCCGATCTTCGCCAAGGTCACGAGTCCCGGTTTCTTCTCGAATATTCCAGCAGTGATCTCCAACGCTTTCTTCTGTAGCTTCTTGTCCTTGTTCAGCTTCCGAAGCGCTCTCCTATTCAATCGTTTTATCAGCCAGTTATCGCTCAGCGCATAAGTCACAGTATAGTTCGCGTGCTTTCCGATCACTTCCGCACGCGTTTTCCGTTCCTTCTGGTATTGAAGCAAGGATGCTTGCGAGAAGTCCCCTGCCACCTTGCACTTGTCAATGGTCTCAGCAAGCGCCACAGCGTCTTCCAATGCTAAGTTTACTCCCTGTCCAGCGTGCGGATGAATAGTGTGTGCCGAATCCCCCAACAACGCAACCCCGTTTCCCACCCACCTGTCTACCCGTATGAACGAGGGCGTGAAATAGGCCATCCTCGTCCAGGCCTCCACACCGGTAAACGCGTCCGCCATCTCCGGCGCCGCCTGGACAACCTCCGCTCTGAAAGAGGTCAACCCTTCCTTCTTGACGCTGTCAAAGCTTCGAGGTCCGACACAGTAGAAGAAGTACGTGGCCTCGGGACCGGAAGGCATTATCCCCAACATCTTCCCAGGGTGCTGGTACTGTCGCGCCCTGCCCTCCAAACCCGGGATAGCACCAGCAAGTCCAACGAGAAACGAGTCAGGATATTTCCTAGTCTTCACCTTAACCCCAATACTATTGCGAATTCGTGACTGAGGCCCATCAGCGCCTACAACAACCGCAGCCTGAATCTGATCTCTCATGCCATCCGTTTCGAAAACGACTCCGTCAACCTTACCCCCAGACATTGTCAGTTCCTGGAAGGAGGAACCCCAGAGAAGCTTAGCCCCCGCCTTCTCGGCCAAGTAAACAAGTAACCGTTCCACTTCGGTCGCGTTCGCCGTCAAGAGATAGTTCTGCGGATGATCCAACAAACCATAATCTGCTTCTAGCAAAACTTCTCCGTCCCAGTTCTTCACCTCCAAGATCTGAGATGCAGAACCCACCTCTTTCGCCCGCTCGAGCGCTCCAAGCTTTTCCAGAACAGCCAAACCATTCGGCTGAAACGTCAAGCCCCGCGGAATCCCCTCTGGACTCTTCTGCCTTTCAAGCAGAATTGTTGAGATCCCATTGTTCTGCAGCTCCACCGCCAGAGCTAGAGCAGCAATCCCTGCTCCCACAATCGCGACATCGGCCTTCCCAGGCAACTTTTCTTCCCCAGCTGTCCCCCGAGCCACTATTGTTGATATCTTAAAATCATGCCGGAACCCTCATCGAGTAGAGTTTTCTTGAGCAGAATTCACGGCCAAGGCTCAACTGAGAAGTTAACGCTCTATGATCCCGGCATGTCAGTCGCACCTCACGTTTACAACAACGACCGACGATACGCTGTCCTTGTCGTCGACATGCTCTATGACTTTGTCTACGGAAAGATTAAGACCAATCGTGCATTACCGATTATCCCAAAGTCTGGAGAGCTAACCGACGCCGCGCGCAGTGCGAATATCCCGGTCTTCTATCCTAACGATTCGCACACACGCCGAGATTTCGAGATCCAGCGTTGGGGCGAACATGCGATGAGGGGAACGAAGGGCGCGAAAGTGATCCGCGCTCTCAGACCAAGAAAGAAGGATGTTGAAATTCCTAAGACCACTTACAGCAGCTTCCATGACACGAGATTGGAGAAGGAGCTGAAGAAGGCTTACGATGGCAAAGGCGCGAACACGCTGATACTCGCTGGGCTCCATGCAGACTGTTGTGTGAGACATACTTGCGCGGACGCGTTCTTCAAGGGATACGAGACGATCGTTGCAGAGGACGCTGTCAACTCGTTCACAGAACTACAATACCGGACTGGATTGCAGTACGTCAGATTCTGGTACTTGACAGACGTGCTGCCGACAAAGAAGATCACGAAATTATTCTAGGAAGCGTTCGGGCTCGAAGAAGCCCACCCGTGTCATCATCGACCAAGACGGAGGGATCGATGATGCGCTCGCCCTCATACTCACACTAAGATCCCCAGAACTTGAAGTCGCAGCCATAACTGCAGTCTCCGGAAATGTAACCGTAGACCAGGCGACACTGAATGGGTTGCGAGTCGTTGATCTGCTCAACAGAGGAGACGTGCCGGTTGCTAGAGGACAGGGAAACCCGCTTGTGCGAGATCCGGTCCGGGCTACCAGCTTCCATGGAAAAGATGGACTAGGCGACTCCAATCTTCCACGTTCAAAGATCCATCCCGCCGAAAAGAATGCAATAGACACCATCTCCAACGAGCTAGCTATCTCAAAGCGTCGCGACCTAACCATAATCTGCACCGGTCCACTAACCAACATTGCCGCTCTCCTGACAAGTTTCCCGGAATCCACCAAAATGATCAAGGAGCTCGTGATAATGGGCGGAGCCTACGGCGTAACCGAGTATGATGTTGGCAACGTAACGCCGGTTGCCGAGTTTAACATCTACGCGGATCCGGAAGCGGCAAAAATCGTGTTCGAATCCGAGGTACAATTGCGAGCAGTTGGCCTCGACGTGACAATGAACCCCAAGAACCAGTTGACCCTGAAAGATTATGCTGATATCAAGAAGAGCAAGGGCAGAGTTTCAGCCTTCGCCGCTAAGATCCTTAGCAAGAACATTGGCAAGCACCGAATCTTCGCGTTGCACGATCCAATGACCGTCGCCACCAGGATCAAGCCCTCGCTCTTCGAGTATGCCAGCTACAAAGTCCAAGTCGAGACACGAGGCGAAATCACAGGAGGCATGACAATTGCCGATAGACGTGAAGGGAAACCGGAAGGCAAGACGCCAGGAAAGAAAATCCTGATTTGCAACAATGTAGATTCTCGAAGTTTCAAACAGCTCTTTCTAGATCGTTTAATCGGGTCCTGAGCGGTTGATACGTCAAAACGGGTGTTTCTGAGCCTCGTGTGAGAACTTTTAAACTCAATATTTGGCAATATACAGCTACTATGGGAAAGGAAATCGGCCACATAGAACTGACATCCAAGGACCTCATGGCGACTAAAAAGTTCTACTCCAAACTCTTCGGCTGGAAATTCGAAATGTTCGGCGATGGCTATGCAATGTTCAAGACTTCGCAGAAAGGCGTCGGCGGAGGCTTCCAACTAGGCAAGAAAGTCAAACCCGGCTCAACAACATTCTACGTCAACGTCGACACCATACCTGCGACCCAGCAGAAAGCAAAGAGCCTCGGCGGACGAATCCTGAAAAAGCGGAAGTCTATCGGCGGCGGAATGGGCTACTGGGGAACTATCGGCGACCCGCACGGCAACGTCATCGGCCTCTGGAGCAAAAAGTAACCCTCCAACACGCGCGCGATGCTAGTAACGCGCTAGCCTAGCGCAGAATATCAAATTCCCTTTTTTCGCCTAATACGCACCTTTCTTAAAGGGTCCGATTCTGGAATCTGCAAACCTGACGAGAGTCTAACGAAAACCAATCCTACTACTCTTCTTCCTCTCCCCCCTCATCGGCGAAGGACTCTCGCAACCCATGGACGCTGGCTCGGGACGAACTTCGACTTCATCCTCGAATCCCTAGGACGATTTGGGACGAGCGCCTTGGGGGTCGCGTTCATCATCTACCTTCTTTCGATTAAGAAGAAGATCATCCTGCAATTCCCTCGGACCCAGTCGTCTGCAACTGGGTCCGGAACGCCAGAGCCTAGAGATCCGGGTGTACGATAACCGGATACGGGAGACTTCGAAGTAACTTGGAGGCCTCTTCTGTAACTATTCTTTCTCCGTAACTTTTCTGTTCTTGTAATTATTTTTTTTCTGTTAACTAATCTGTGACCCCCCCGAGGGTCGAATTTCCCGCGCCCCACCCTCCATGAAACCCGAAAAACCATCCCAGGCTCCGACCATGTCAACGGTTATCTGGCTTCAAAACCGGAAAAAGTCTCCAAATTTCGCAGGAATCGCCGAAATTCGGCGAGAACGGAATATGTTATATATACTGTTAGAGCGTCGCTGAGACTGATCTATATGGGCGATAAGCCGACAGCCGCAATGGTTCTGTCCCTGATAGGTGGACTATTCGTTATTTTCGGTGGAGCCGCTCTTGCTTTCGCGGGATCGATAATTGGCTCATTCAACGTTACCGGTGCAGCTTCTGCGAGCAGTACAGTGTTAGCACTGGGAATTGTAGGCGTCATCATGGGACTGATCATGGTTGTTGGAGGATTCATGATGTACTCCAAACCAACCAGCGCCAAGATGTGGGGCGTTATCGTCCTGATACTCTCGATAATTAGCTGGGTTACCGCACTCGGAGGCTTCTTCATCGGCTTCCTTCTCGGACTGATCGGCGGCATACTCGCGCTAACCTTCAAGCCAACAATGGCTCCGGGCGCAATGCCTCCGCCGATGATGAGCTCGTCAATGCCAATGGGCTCAGCACCAATGGGATCGATGGGTACGAACTGTAAGAATTGTGGCGCCAGCATTCCTGCTGGAGCAACACGTTGCCCTAGTTGCGGAGCGAGTCTCTAGCAACCATGCAACCAAAAGCACCGCGACCAACGGGCGTAACAGTTCTAGCTGTACTAGCGATTCTGGCAGCAATAGGGCTTCTGTTTTTCGGATCAGCCCTCATTGGACTTGGGCTCCTCCTTGGTACGCTAACCGCATCCGTTGACATTACTAACGCTATCACAACTGCCGGGTATCCCGGACTAGCCTCGCTCGGGGTAGGAACCATATCGGCACTCATCATCGCCCTCGGCGCCGTATTCTTGATTCTCGGAATCCTCTATCTAACCGTCGGAGTTGGGTTCCTTGGTGGAAAGAGATGGGCCTGGACCCTAGGAATCATAGTAAGCGTTATCGGAATAGTTCTCAACATAATTCAGCTGATCGGTGGCAACTACAGCGGCGTCGTTTCGCTGATAATATCGCTGCTAATAATCTACTACCTCACGAGACCACACGTCAAGGTCTTCTTCGGCAGGGGAACCCCGAGGACATCACCCGTTACCATGCCAGGAACGGGTTCCTCGACACCCTAGTCGAACCAATATCTCAAGCAGTCAGAATCAAGCTTTCTCTCCAATCTGCTCAACAAACCGACGTGGCTCACTGTTCAAGAACGAGGTTGGTAACAGTCCGCTTAACACCTTCCGGTGAGACTCGATTTTTCCATGATGCAGAAGCCTTCGCGGCCGATCGGCATTACAATTCTCGGGATAATTGAGATCCTAATCGGGATTCTCGGACTTCTGGTTAGCATTGCGATAATCGGCGTGTCGGCCCTATTCTCAACTCTTCCCACAGTCGGAACCCTGATCGGCACTGTAGGAGTCGTAATTGGTGGGGTCTTCCTCTTCTTCAGCCTCGTCTGGCTGGCCACGGGAGTAGGGTTTCTCCACGGAAAGGGCTGGGCATGGACCCTAGGAATGATCTTCACAGTCCTCTCAATTCTCGGCGCCGCCTACGTCGCGTTCACCGGACTCTACCAAGCGGGCTACGCCCTAGGCTTCTGGGTACTGATGATAATCTATCTGACGAGATCACGCGTCAAAGCCTTCTTCGGCAAAGGAACCTTTCCAACGTACATGCCCGCGATGAACATGCAACCTACAATGAGAACCGCCCCAGTACTCCAATCACAAACTCAATACGCTCCAACAGTGCAACCATCTCTCCAGTACACTCCTGCCGCACCAGCATCAACACCGATACCGGTAGTAGCGAACGCAACGGGGAAATGTCGTTCCTGCGGCGTCCCTCTGGCCCCAGGGAACACGTTCTGCACTAACTGCGGCGCGAAACAGTAACTCTCTTCACTTTCAGAATCCCTGGCTGAGCTATACCCAAGGCCGATGCGGTCGGCGAATGGACAATATCTCCACGCCATAATCGCTTGTAAACATCCCGCAATCCGAGGGTCTTGACCTGCATGCCAAACTCGTATGGCTCTCGATGCAAGACTCCTTTCTTCAAATTCCGGGCAAGATAGGCGTGGGCTCTCTGAGGGGATAATCCCGGGGAAGGATGGAACCATCCGATCTTCTTCCATGACCCGGCAGAGTACCCGGTCTCCTCCTCTAGCTCGCGCCGAGCGCAAGCCTCCGGACTCTCGCCGTTCTCAATGTGGCCTGCTGGAAGTTCGAGCTCCCAGCCTTGGATAGCATGTCGATAGTTCCAGACCATCACAAGTTTATCCCGTCCGAGAACCGGGATGATGATTGAGAAATCGTCGACGAATAGTCGTGGGTGGACCATTTGGAAACCGGTTTTAGAGACGATCCGGTCGCGGTGAAGTTTCAAGTCATCCAATGACGCGAGCAGTCTAGTCTCTACTGTCTTCCAAGGTTTCGGTGTCCTGCGAAACTTCAGGTTTTCTCTTGACAACACGGAACACTTTACGCGAGTGTCTTTCGCATGAGCAAGTGTTTCTCGCCCAGCTTTGCTTGTGCTTTGAAGCCTTCTCTCTCGAACATGGCTACTGTTCCAAACCAGAGAGACCATGTTCCACCTTCCTTGGAAGTAGGCGGATAGGCTTCGACTATTCCTCCGCCCTGCTGATGTATCGAATCTAGCGCTGCCCTCAACGCGAC